>JAAYCN010000096.1 GCA_012729755.1 Chloroflexota bacterium
AGGCAGATCACATCTGGAAAGCCAATGACCAGGAACATCACCTGAATGTGACCGAGGTTCGGGTTACTTCTCAGCCGGCTGGCGCTCTGTTTGATTATGTTCTGGATGATGAAGGCAAGATCGTTCCTGAGCGACGCACCGCATACACCCAGGAGGTCGGGATTGTTTCCATCGGCATGAACACCACCGAATTGCTGGTGGTGCGCGAAAAAGTTCCTGTTCAACGGTTTACGGGTGATTCGACCACTGGTGTACGCCGGCTTTTGGAGCTGGTCAACGGTCAGCAGCTTTACTCCCTGGGTGAATTGGACACGCTCCTGCGCGCCAATAAGCTCGACATTTCGCAGGCACTACCAATCTGGGAGCGTGAGTCACTGGAGAGATTGAGAAGCGGTGGGGCAAAGCCTGGCGGCGTTTCACAGCCGTCATCCTGGTGGGCGGTGGGGCGATCCTACTCAAGAACTCATTGCCGTATTTTTTCAATGGTAAAGGTATCCTGGCGGATGATCCCGTTCAATCGATTGCGAGGGGTTTATGGAAACTATCATTATTTCAGAATCACAGTCGAAAAAACTAAACGTGGGTTCAAAGCGCGGTCGCCCAAAGCTGGAATGCAAGGTTTGTCAGATTCGTTTTACGCTGAGTCTGCGAGAAGGGGAGGATGATGATCTGCTCTTCTTCTTTTCCGATATTCCCGAACGGAGGCGAGCTGTAGCCTTGAAAGCCGCTTTGCGAGCGGGTGGCGTTTCACTCAAGGCCGGATCCGTCCCAACCATGGATGATCTTGATCTGACCATTCAGGGTCTGGTTTTTGGCTAATCAATTTTCTGGAGGAAGATATGTTTCTGCTGAAGGGATTTCATTTGGTCTTCAAGATTTTCAAAAACGCTTTGCTTCTGTTGGTGATCGCAACCATCCTGTTTATCGCCTATCGGGGCAATCAGCCGATGAGCGTTCCCCAGGCACCACAAGGTATGACCTATTTCGAATTCATTGCAGATCGGATCGATGCTGCGAAAACGGTCAAACCGTCTCAATGCGGATGGGGAATGATGCTGTCACTTGCTGCACTTGGTCCAATCTATTCAGTCGTGTACACAACGGTTGCGGTCAATCCAGATAGTACATTGGCCAAGGGAACCGCTCCGGACCCGGATATTGCACGGGGTGTTGCCGGCGCAGCCTGGTATGAGATCCCGGATATCTGGTGGAAAACGGTTGAGAGATTATCCTGGACGATGCTGGGTAAACCTGCCGCGTATGGTTGTCAGTTC
Organism: Chloroflexota bacterium; assembly: GCA_012729755.1. GTDB lineage: Bacteria > Chloroflexota > Anaerolineae > Anaerolineales > Anaerolineaceae > Mesolinea. Next base: position 1,275 of record JAAYCN010000096.1, read on the forward strand.
CGACCTGTCCAAGTCGCTGAACATACGAATTGACATGACCACCTTGGATCATGCCTGATTTATTTGTAGAATAAAAATGTAATCGTTTCGGGTCGCAGATCTCCTTGGGCATCAATCAAATCGTAGGAGCGGCCGCATAACAAAGAACTTTGTTGTGCCGGTCGCTTTTCGTTTTCTCAGACGATCTATGCGTTGTCGAAAGTAGTAAATATCAAACCATTTGGAGTTTTTGATGCCAGATCCCATTCCGCCCAGAGATATTGAAGCCGAACAGGCCTTGCTCGGTTCGATCACGATTGCACCTTATCTATTTGAAGATTTGGTCACCTTCGTAAAAGCGGAGTATTTCTATCGCGACTCACACCGCTGGATTTGGGAAGCAATGCACCACCTGTTGGAATCTGGGCAACAGATCGATCATGTCACCTTGTGTAATGCCTTGAATACCAGCGGAAAACTAAAGGAAATTGGTGGGCCGGCATATATCATGGGCTTGCTCAATGCAACTCCGACTTCCATGCACGCCGAGTCTTACGCGAAGATCGTGCGTGAAAAAGCATTTAAGCGAAAAGCGTTGAAGGTCGCTACAAACCTTGCGCAAAATGCTATTCAAGATAAACCGCTTTCTGAAGCTTTGCAGCATATGGAAGAATTCTTTGTCAGCTCATCCGCCTTGTCGGGAGTCACGGAGCGAATGGTTATGACCGCAGAGAAATTGTGTTTGTCGGAGATGGGTGAACTGACCTGGATTCTCAAAGACTGGATTATGGCCGGTGGAATCAACTTGATCGCCGGTATGCCGGCAGCCGGAAAGAGTTTTCTCGCTCTGGACCTGGCGATTGGCATGGCTTCTTCTGGACTGGTGTGGGATAACCAACCGGTAACCCAGGGCAAAGTGCTGTATCACTTCCTGGATGGCAGCTACCGGGGTATGCGCTCACGGGTTCTCAAATTGTGCCACGCGCGGGGCATTCAACCGCCAGCGAACCTCATTTTCGACTTTTCTCCGCTTAACCTGAAAGTTACTTCCGAAGTACTGGCATTGCGTCAACGCATTCACAGGTTGGATGCCTCAGTCGTCATTTTTGATGTCATGGCCAAGTTTATGCCTGGCGCAGATGAAAATTCGGTCGCGGAAATATCACCGATGATGAACACCCTGCGTGAAATTGCCAACCAGACCGGTACGACTTTCATTCTGATTCATCACCTCAATAAGGGTGGAAACCCCAATCTTTCCTATCGCGTCCGGGGTTCCTCTGATATTTTAGGGTCTGTCGATACCGCCATTGTGGTTGCGCATGAAAACCAGCATTCAGCACACTCAATGAGAACGATCATTCCCCAAAAGGTGCGTGAATCCCTGCCACCTGCGCAGTTGCAGTTTGAAATTGAATCAACCGAAGAGAGCATCGCGCTTCGCTTTTCTGAAACGAATGCTTCTGAACTGGTGCGTATGCCTGGTCAGGCAGAAATAATCTTTGCGGATATTCTGGAATATTTGCAGAACGTACCAGCGCAGGAATTCAAGAAGAATGAGCTCATCTCAGCACTCCAAATCAATAGCAGCGCCAGGACGATCGACCGGGTATTTTCAAAACTCAATAATGATCCGCGTATCAGAGTTACAAAACAAGGATCTTTCAACACCTATCAATGGGAAGAGGATACGCCAGCCACGCCATTTCCTTAAGGGGTTGGCATGGCTGGCGTATGTTTGTTCCATGCAAAGTTTACAAATAACAAAGGAGAAGAATGTTAGAAAACCAAAATAGTTCAAATTGCCGGATTTCCAGGAATGTCCTGATCAAAGCCCCCGGTTTGCTGCCCATGCTTTACACACCGCGGGAAATCGCTGAAGACCTGGACGTTCCTGAAACCACCTTGCGAGATTGGCTCAACCATGGCGCGCCACACAGCCGGGACGAATCCAATCATATCTGGATCGACGGCAAGCAATTTGCCGCCTGGGTTGATAACCAACAGATCTCCAGAAAGAAACCAGCCCATCAGCTTCAAGCGGGGGAAGGTTTTTGTATGCGCTGTAATACGATCGTCAAAATCCAAAATGCGGAAATTCGCCCTGTCAAAGGCCGCCTGAGCCATCTGAAAGGCAAATGTCCCATCTGCGGCGGGATTGTTAATCGCGGGATTTGGAATGCTGGATCGGCAGAACTATCTTAAGGTTAAGTTGTTCCTAAAATTTTCACGAGATGTTCATGGGCTTTCATCGCTTCAGATCTCTAATGATTTCGAACATCTTAAAATACTGCTTCTCTGGGCTGGCTCGCAACCGCTCAGTTCAGCGCACGCTTTCAACACCAATCTCCCTGATTCCCTTTTTCAGATAGGCGAGAAAGGATTGGATCAGGCAGAATTACAGAGCATCTTGAATACCAACCAGCGATTCCTCTTGTGGGGGAAAGCCATGTTCCCGGTTGAGTTTCAGAATATCCGGCTGAGCTGGATTATGAAAATTTCAGCAATCTCGGAAGGAAAGGAGGTGATTATTTGAAAAAACGACCGATTATCATTACCACGACCAACGCCATCACAATCCCCAAAAAAGTTCGTAACCTGTTGGATTTA
>JAAYCN010000097.1 GCA_012729755.1 Chloroflexota bacterium
AGGATTTTAGAAGACAACTGAGAAGACACAATCAGCGCTCTAATCATATACCGATGCGTCCATTGAAGTTCTTATCACCTGTTCAATTTTTATCTCAGACTGTCCAATATGTTTGACAATCCTACACGTGATGATAAAAGTTGTAGAGCTTATTGTAATCATCGGGAAGATCAATATCCCTGCCCTGCATCTCGTCCAGCCACTCAACATATTTCACATTCATATCACGCATGAGGCCTCGTCCTCCCTGGTCGCCTGAGACCTGCTTCAGCGCGTCGAAATTCGCCTGTGAAAAATAAACTGGGTTAGCGCGCCGGCCATCAATCAACGGTGCGACCACTTCATTCCCCAAGTTCGCGTACTTCACGATCTCATCCAACAGGTGGACATTAATCTGAGGCTGATCAGCCAGCATAAAAATCGCCCCATCAATATCTGCCGGCAAACTTTCAATCCCGACCCTCAGCGAACTGCTCTGACCGGTTCGCCAATCTTCATTGATCACCACTTGTATTGCAGAGATTTCTATCGTTGATCTGATACGCTCCGCGTCAGCGCCTAAAACAACAACTATCGGGTCAAACTCTGCTAAAAGAGCAGCGCGAATGCTCGCATTAATCACATTCGCACTGCCCCAGGATAATAATTGTTTTGTTTTTCCAAAACGGCTGGAACCACCTGCCGCAAGGATTACAGCCGCGATCTTGCCCATTAAATATCCAACGCTAATCGATTTTGCCGATCGCCCTCAAAACGCGTTCTGCGGTCAGCGGGAAGCTGTCGAAGCGAATCCCGATAGCATCCTCAACCGCTGAAATCACCGCGGGCGCGAACGGAAGATAAGGCATCTCGCCCATGCCACGCGCTCCATATGGGCCGGCTGGATCAGGATACTCCAAAATAACGCTTTTAACCCTATCAGGAATGTCCAGGATAGTTGGAATCAAATAGGTCGAAAACTCTTTGGTAAGCGCCATGCCATCGCGCTGTTTCCAGTTTTCAAGCAAGGTATAACCAGCAGCCTGAACAACAGCGCCTTCTATCTGTCCTTCTACCAAAGCGGGGTTAATCGCCTTTCCAACATCATCAGTGCAGATTACCTCCCTTAAAATCACCTCACCAGTCTGGGTGTTTACCTCGGCCAACACGGTTTCAGCCACGTACCCATAGGCGAAGTTAGGCACGCAATGGCCATCAACTTTATCAAGGCTGGATGTCGCAGGCGCCCAGTAGGTATGTTCAACACGCACAGGTCTCTGGCCAATATGCCAAAGCTCAAGCGCTTTTTGAGAAGCCTCCTTAATCGCATTTCCCGCCATAAAGGTCATTCTTGAAGCGGAAACCGACCCGGAGTTCAATGATGTCGCGGTATCAGAGAAATGTGCTTCGATCTTTTCTTCAGGTATCCCAAGTGACTCCGCAGCGAATTGCAGAAAAACAGTGTGAGCGCCCTGACCCACTTCAGCCCCCGCATGATAGAGCACAGCCTTTTCGATTTCGCTGTCACCAAACAGCTCAATCGTAGCGCCGCAGTTTTCCCTGTAACCATAAGAAAAACCAATATTCTTATACCCACAGGCAAAACCCAGCCCACGTCGGATATGCGCAAGTTCAGACTGCTTCACTTCCGGTTTCACCCAGCCAGTTTCCGACTTTTCCCAACCACCCTCAATGGCTGCGCGCTCAACTACTTCCCGAATAGAGACTTTACCCGGCAAGGGTGACCCCATGGAAATAATGCTTCCATCCTTGAACAGATTGCGGGACCGCAACTCAACCGGGTCCATACCCAGGGCTTGAGCAAGCTTATCAACCTGGCTCTCAGCCATAAACGCGGCTTGCGGGCCGCCAAATCCTCTAAAAGCCCCTCCGGGAATATTGTTGGTATAGACGCAATAGGCATCAGTCGAAACATTCTCAATGTCGTATGGACCAGTAGCGAGAAGCGTCGCATTTCCCAATACCTTGCCGGATGTATAGACATATGCTCCGCCGTCAGCATAGATCTTCGATTCCGCCGCCAGGATCTTGCCGTTCACATCCGCGCCCCATTTTGCCCACAAACGATAATGGTGCCTCTTGTGATGTCCAATGATCGATTCTTCACGTGACCAGACCGTTTTCACAGGTCTGCGAATACCTTTTTCACTCAGGCGCATCGCCGCCAGGCACAGCACGATCTGAACAGACATATCCTCTCGGCCGCCAAACGCGCCACCAATAGCAGGGTAAATAACTCTGACTCGCTCCAGAGGAATATTGAGCGCATGTGTCACCTGTCCTTGGTCCTCATGCGTCCACTGTCCGCCCACAATTAAGGTGATACGATCCTCTTCATCCACATAAGCAACACCGGCTTCGGGTTGCAAGTAGGCATGTTCCTGAACCGGTGTGTTGTATTCATGTTCCACCACAACCGCGCAGCGTTTGAACGCCTCTTCAACATTTCCGTGGCGAATAATATTGTGATGGAAAATATTCGTTTCCATCTTCGGGTGAAGAATATAGGCATCCTCAGCTAAAGCTTGATCAAGTGTCTCAATAATCGGCAGGTCTTCAAACTCGATTTCAATCAGTTTGGCAGCCTTTTTGGCGATTTGCTCTGTCTCAGCGATCACCAAGGCGACTTGGTCGCCTTCAAAACGCACATGATCTCCATCCGGCATATTAGAATCCGGACCGCATAAAACCGGTTGATCCTTGACGCCTAAACCGTAACCGTTATTCGGCACATCTTTTGATGTCAACACTTTCACGACACCTTCGACTGCTTCAGCCTTGGTCGTATCGATGTGCCTGACAATCGCTGAGGGCCGCCTTGCAAAAACAACCTGCATATACAGCGCGTCGCTAAACTGAAAATCCCCGGGATAACGGGCCTTCCCAGTCACTTTATCGTAAGCGTCTATCCTTGGCAAACGATCACCTACCGGACTCATGCTGACCTCCCATTTGCTGACGCTACGCTTTCGATTGCCTCAACAATTTTGTAATAACCCGTACACCGGCACAAATTACCTGATATGCCTTCTCTGATTGTCTCATGGTCAGGCTCCGGAATCTCTTCAAGCAGTTTAACTGCTGACATCACAAAACCAGGTGTACAGTAGCCGCATTGTACAGCTGCGTGGTCAATAAAAGCTTGCTGAACTGGATGCAAATGGCCATTTTTGGAAACACCTTCCACGGTGGTAATCGCTGCATTATGGGCGCGTGGCGCCGGAACCAGACAGCTCACCACTGCCATGCCATCGAGATGCAAAGTGCAAGCGCCACACTCACCTTCCCCACAGCCATTCTTAGTGCCAGTCAATCCAACTTTCTCGCGCACCAACCCGAGCAGGTTTCGCTGACCCTGATCTGCGATATCAAACCGTTCGCCATTGATCACAGTTTGAATGACCTCACCGTTCCAGTTCGCCGCAGGATGGGTAAAATTCCGATTGTGCGTGTCGAGTACTGCCGGCCGGCGGGGAATCTTGATTTCAGGATCGCGATTTTCGATTTCATTCAGACAGTTTTCGACCAACACCCCTACCATGTAGTATCGGTATTCTTGCGAGGCACGCACGTCGCTGATCGGTTTGACAGCAGCTTCAGCTAACTTACCAGCTGTTTGCGTGACATCAGGCGTTAAAGATTTGCCAACCAGAAACTTTTCAGCTTCTAAAGCGTGAATGATTGTTGGTGCAACAGAACCAAGTGTAATTTTAGCGTCAACAATCCTCTCACCCTCGAAATCAAGCAAAACGCAACCATTTAAAGTGGAAATGGCCTGGGCACGGCGCAGAGCAGATTTCTTGAAATTGCCAATTTGAGAAGGTTTCATGCTTTCAAAAACGACTTCTTTGACAAATTCGTCTTTCTTCAGCACAGTTTTACGAACGCCCTGATAAAAATCAGCCAACTTCACCATGCGTTCACCAGATTTTGAAACAATGACTAAACTCGCGTCAAGCGCCATCAAGGGAGTGATGGTGTCGTTCGCCGGTGACGCCGTCACCAGATTGCCGACTATCGTCGCGCGGTTGCGAATCTGAGGTGTCGCCACCCGCCAACATGCCTGAACCAGTGGATAAGCCGCATCTCGAAGGATAGATGATAAAACCGCGTTATTATGAGTAACCAGGGCTTCAATATGAATACATCCATCCGAGTCGCGCCAGATCTGATCCAATCCCGCAATTCTGGAAATATCCAGAATCACTTCCAACTCCTCCCACTTTCCGTTATGCATCTCAACCATCAGATCCGTCCCGCCCGAGATAATACGGGTCGGCGCCTGCTGATCAGCCAATTTGGCAACCAGCTCATCAATTGTTTCAATAATGTGATAGTGTTTCCACATAATTCCTCAGTTAGCCAGGATTGGTGCGTGATTTTTTACTGCGATCACCTCAGCGAGAATGCTAATCGCGATCTCTTCTGGCGTTTCGCCACGAATATCCAGGCCAATCGGTGATTTTACCAGTTGAATTTGTTCCTGTGGCACACCTTGCTCAATCAGACCTTTACGCGTGTGCGCCCAGCGCTTAAGTGAACCAATAACGCCTAAATAAGCGAATTGTTGTTGAAGCAACGACGGCAGGCCCTCAATATCAACATCAGTCCCCCGCGACACGTTGACAATAAAAGTGCTCTGGTCAAAAGGCAGCAGCTTTGGAAGATCGACCATTTTGGCGCTTAGAAATTCGACATTAGCAGGGAACAGCGAAGCGTCCAGCTCTTCCATGCGATCGTCAGTCAGCACAATCCGGAACCCAAGCGGCGACGCCGCTTTCGCCACAGCCTTACCGACATGCCCAGCGCCAATAACCACCAATAGTGGTTGCGTCATCTGTGGTTCAATATAAACCGTCATCTCACCGCCGCAAACCCCCATTGAGACATCGCTCTCTTCTGACAGAGAATAATGGACAAGCCTTGTTTTGCCGTCTTTCAATGCCTCAAGAGCAGCTTTTGTCGCAGCCACTTCCACCCCACCGCCACCGACAGTTCCAGTTGTGTGTCCGTCAGGAAAAACTAACATTTTAGTGCTTGCTTTTCGAGGTACAGCGCCGGTCGTTTCAATGACGACACAAAGACAGACTGGTGTACCCGCGCGAATTGAATTATTTAATTGATCGATGAGAGTATCCACTATACCTCCAACAATGACAGAACGATGGGTAATAACTGTTTTTTGCGTGAGACCACCCCTTCAGCCACATAAGTGCCGTCCGACATCGGCTTATAGGGTAATTCGTCCAGTTCGGGTGGAGCGTCGACAAAAATCAAGCGACTCGACCCAGCCACAACGTCTGTGACCATTAAACCGGCAAAATCGATAGCCTTTTGGTTTTTCAAATTCTTCAACGCGGCCTGCAATCTGGGAATGTAGTCGCCAATGTCATACATATCAGATGTTTCCGCCTGAGCAATGGCGAACTTAAAACCTGCAGTCTCATAAAGTTTCATATCGGTGGAAACCACAACATCAGGTTCCTGAGTGATTAAACCAGCACCCGCCTTCACGATCCGCTCGCCATAAGTCTTGATCGTTTCATCCTCAAGGGGTGAACCCGGTACAAATGCCCAGCGAGCTAAACGCTGAGCAGCCTCATTATCGCGCGAAGTGGTAGTTGGCGAAGTCAAAATCAAGGTATCTGACAGCAATCCTGCCAGCAACAGGCCAGCCATATCAGGTGGCGCGCTTAAACCTGATTCCTCCATCTGTTCCGAAACTAAGGTTGATGTCGACCCAACTATATCTACAGTAAACTTGATCGGATTATGCGTAGACTGATTTCCCAAACGGTGATGGTCGAGAATCTCGAGCAGTTCAGCCTCTTCGAGCGAGGCAATAGCCTGTTGAGGTTCATTATGGTCGACCAGAATAACCTGAATTCGCGGTGGCGACAACAAATCGCGTTGTTTCACCACACCCAGATAACGCTTATTTTCGTCAATCACCCAATATTCAGTCTGTTCGTTGCGTAATAAGCGATTTAATACATCTTTGATGCGCGTGCCGGCTGCGAATTTCGGCAAATCAATTTCAGCCGCTTCACGACAAGGGATATCGAGCATCTCTGCTATCGTGATATTGCGATTTTTAGCATGCGGGCCAATGATTTTTCGCATAAAATCAAACACGCTCTGGCCGGTAACCATCCCAAATGGTGTTCCATCCTGGTTGACCACCGGGCAAATGCCAGCCGTACGCGTCAAAATCGTCCAAGCCTCATTCAAGGATTTGTCCGGGCTAACCACATCGTAGCGGCGCATCACCGACTCAAAACGAGGAGAGGCGTCAGTCAACAAAACAGGAGATTCAATGCCCAATGTTTTTAATACCCAAGCAGTTTGACGATTAATCGCTCCGGCACGGGCTGGGAGCGTATTCAAATCATCCCGAACGTTAAGCAACCAGGCATAACCAATCGCTGAGGCAATCGAATCAGTATCCGGGTTCATATGGCCAACCACAAAAACCCGTTTGGTATTTCGATTAAAGTTAAAAGGTTGATCCATTAATTTTGGGAGCTCCTCTGTTTTGCCAAAGCTTTCCATACTTTTTCTGGTGTTACCGGGTTATCTTTGATGTCAGCGCCGCAAGCGTCTAAAACAGCATTCCCAACCGCCGGCGCTGCCCCGTCAAGCGGAATTTCGGCAACTGCCTTCGCACCAAGGGGATGCGACTTTTCATAAGTCTCAACAAAGATCGTTTTGATTTTGGGCATCTCATCAGCCCTGAAGATGTGATAATCAGCCAGGTCTCTTTCACGTGCCCGACCTTTTTCGTCATAAACCATTTCTTCGCTGACAGCATACCCAAGCGCCTGCGCCACCCCGCCTTCTATCTGTCCTTTGGCTGTGGTGGGATTAATGATCACACCACTATCCACTGCGAAAACCAGCTCTTCAACCCTCACTTGGCCAGTCTCTTTGTCAACTAACACGGTGGCGAACTGCGCACCGAAAGGAGGCGGAGAACTGGGCGACACATACGAAGCAACCGTCATTAATTGCTCCTGTTTTTGTCGGTGCAGACTATCCAGAGCAATTTCAGCCAGGCTGATTCTCTTTCCATCCGGAGCGACAGCCGAGCGACCTGCCAGTTTCAGATCAGAAGGTTGAACGTTCAATCCCTCATCCGCAAACATTAACGCTGCTCGTTTTTTGATTTTTTCGGCCATTTGCGCTGCCGCTTTGGCAACAGCCGTACCGGAAATATATGTGGTCGAAGAGGCATAGGCACCCTTATCAAACGGAGTGAAATCGGTGTCTGACGAGTAAACCAATATGTCCTCAAGCGGCACGCCTAAAGTCTCAGCAGCCATTTGCGCAAGGACAGTATCGCTGCCGGTGCCTAAATCGGTAGCGCCAACCATCAGGTTAAAAGAGCCATCGTCGTTGATTTTGAGGCTTGCAGCTCCCATATCAAGATATGGAATTGCCGTTCCCTGCATCACCAGGGCGACGCCAATGCCCCGGGCCAGATTCGGCTTGCCAGGGATGTTCTTCCAATCAGTGTTATTATATTTCTCGTCCCAGCCAATCGCCGCCCGGCCTTGTTTTACACACTCCGCCAGGCCGACCGTCCAGACAGTTTCAGGCACAGGCTCGCGTCCTTCATTCCAGGCAGTGCTGAATGGGTGAAACTCACCGGAACGCAATGCGTTTTTAAGCCGGAATTCCAGTGGGTCAAAACCCATCTTTCGGGCAATCATTTCCATATGGCGTTCCAATGGCCAGTAACCTTGTGGCACTCCGTAGCCGCGATAAGCACCGGCCGGTGGAGTGTTCGTATATACCACATCCGCGTAGAATCTGATATTGGGGGATTTACGATATTCGCCATCACCGACATAGAGCGCCATCGACTTGTGACCCGTATTGCCCGTAACAGTCAGCGCGTGACAACCATATGCGCCGGTATCGCTCAACGCTATCATCTCATTGGCGGTTAAAGTCCCATCCTTTTTGACACCAGTGCGCATCTTCACGCGCATCGGGTGTCGTGAACGCGAGCTGATAAACTCTTCTTCCCTGGTCATCTCATAGAGCACCGGTCGGCCAGTCGCGATAGTTAGATGACCGACAATATCCTCAATCAGCACTTCCTGCTTGTTGCCAAAACCGCCGCCAATTCTTGGTTTAATGACCCGAATGCGTTTAACTGGGAGGTTCAGAACGGGCGCAAGCATGCGACGGGCGTGAAAAGGCACCTGTGTTGAGGTACGAATCACCAAACGGTCGTCTTCATCCCAGTAGCTCAGAGAAACATGAGGTTCGATATGCGCCTGTTGCACCTTAGGCACCTCATATTCTTCCTCAAATATGCGATCAGCTTCATTGAAACCTTTATCAACATTTCCAATATCAATGCGAATCTCCGCAGCCAGATTGCGTGAAGGGTCAGAATCAGCAAAATTAACATATTCTGGCTCATCATGAATGCGGACTGCTCCCGGTTTCATCGATTCGCGTGAATCGAGGATAGCAGGCAACTCCTCATATTCGACCTTGATTAGCTTCAAGGCTTCGTCAGCGATTTCGGGCGTTTCCGCGGCAACAAAGGCCACGCGGTCACCGACAAACCTGACGCGATGATCCAGTGAGAACATATCAAGCGGACCTGGGATGGGGTCAGACTGCCCTGCGGTTGAATAGACAACCCGCGGAACATCCTGCCAGGTTAAAACCGCAGCGACGCCAGGTAAAGCTCTGGCTGCACTGGCGTCAATCGCCTTGATCTCAGCGTGTGCCAACGGGCTGTGCAGCACTTTGGCATATAAGACATCTTTCAGGTTGAGGTCGGCAGTGAAAGCGGGTTTCCCCTGAGCTAACTTGTACGCGTCAACTTTTATTTCTGATTTTCCGACGATCTCGGTTTCGGGGATTTTATCCACCTGCACTTTTTTAGCCAGGTCGAAATTCACATCAATGACCTCACCCTCTCTTAGCCATTTGGCGGCCTTGAGAACTGCTTCAACCGGTTTAACATACGCGGTGCAACGGCAGAGCACCCCCGACAGGGCATCGCGCACTTCTTCTTCAGATGGATTAAGATTGAAATCCAACAAAGCTTTGGCGGCCAAAATCATGGCAGGCGTACAGTAGCCGCACTGAATCGCTCCGCTTTCCGCGAAGGCTTTTTGCAGGTAGCTATATCCCTTAGTCTTACGCCAGCCCAGTTCGGGATGCTGGCCAATTGGCTCAACCGTCTCAATCAGGTGACCCTCGGCTTGAACACTTAACAGCATGCAGGAATTCACTGACTTGCCATCCAACAGAACTGTACAGGCACCGCATTCGCCTTTTTTGCAGCCGCCCGACTTGACGCTCATATAACCGAGCTCTCTCAGCGTATCAAGCAATCGGGCAGTCGGTTGAATCTCACAAACCTGAAACTGATGATTGATGTTGAGGGTGATTTTCACTTCGCACCTCCATCACAGTGATTAATTCGCCCAATGAGGCGCTCAAACAGCACAGTGGCAACATGCTGTCGATATTGCGCGCTCGCCCAAGTGTCCTCAACCTGAGCGAAGGCTTGCGCCACCTTTTCACGCCCATCAGCCCCCTCAGAAAGCTGCAAAACTTTGGTTAAGGCTGTCACGCCGCCTGTGGCTACGCGCAGCTTGCCGTCGGAATCGCGGGCGACAGCCAAAGCGACGATAGGTTTGTCCACTGGTGTGCGGGCAACTGATTCAAACACAATACATTCAGGTTTGTTAAAGCTTAACTTACTCCAAAAACCTGGCCGGTCAACGTGTCGATTTTCGAGATAACGCTCCAGACTAATTACCTGACCGCCTGGCTGCCAGACCAGTTCCGCATCCATCGCGCGCAAAAGAGCCAGAACGCTTGATCGGCCATCAGCAACTTGAAGAAAATTGTACAGGCTGAGCGTGTTTCTGACATTTAAGCCAGCTTCTGCGGCAAAGGCATCTTTTACAGTCTCTCCATCCTCGAAGGCTGCCAGAAGGTCACTCAAAGTCGCGTTAGGGCCCAAAACGACCTGTGCCTCGCTGACCTCATGCTCAACTGACACATTTTGCAGGTCTAATAGAGTATCTGCTCCTTCAAGCGCGGATCGATCAAAAGCGCCACCGCAAACAATGGCAACCTTGCCTTCCATTTTATCCAAAGCCTTTATCGCTTCGGCCAAGTCTTCTGGTCTGATGTAACCTGTTTCATTCTTCATCTGGGTATACCCTCCAACCTTCCATGCCCTCAAGCATCTGAGCTTGCTGTTCCTGAGGAAGGTCAACAAACATGCCGCTCGATTCGGCTAACAAATTGCCATCCGGGTCAAACAACTCACCCTTGGCAGTAGCCACTTTTCCCCGACGTTTTAACAGTGTGCCGACAACCTTCAGAGGTTGTTCAATTGGCACAGGTCTTCGGTAGCGCACGGTTAACTCCATGGTAACCATGAATAAATCGGGGTCCGCATTTATTGCCCGGCCAGATGCCTCATCCAAAATAGCTGCCACCACACCGCCATGAGTGACACCCGGATAACTCTGGTATTGTTCGGGAATTGTGACGTTCGAAAAACAACTTCCTTTGGCCTCGCGATAAAAGAACATTTTGAGGCCGAACGGGTTGTCGCGTCCACAAACAAAACACTCGCTTCCGGACGGTAATTTTTCCATTAAGCCGCCTCAGGCGCGAAAGTATCGATCAACAACTTCATATTGCCGCCGACCGGATAAAGAATCGGACAGGTGCAGCCATGATCAATATACTGCTGAACCTTAGCTCTGGCTTCAGCCGGAGTACCGCTGGCAGTAATGCGGTGGATCAGATCCTCAGGAACCAGGTGTTTGGCAGCCATAATCTGCTCATGCGTAGCCGGCCAGCCCAGAATTGACTGGATCTTTTCAACGACATCCATTGAAACACCTGATGCCTTGGCAATATGCGGCTGCTGCGCCAAATATTGTGTCAATAGCTCGCGCGTCGTATCAATGGCTTTGTCGTGATCTTCATCAACAGAACAGACAACAAGTTGAGGACGATCGAAATCTTCCAAGCTGCGTCCGGACTGCTTCAAACCAATCATCAACTGTTCAATTGCCTGGTCATTGTACTCAACCGGCACACAGTAATTCATGACAATGCCATCAGCGATACGCCCTGTCATCTGAATCATCTTGTCGCCAGTCGCGCCAATATAAATTGGCACGTTGCGTGGTTCGCGGCGTCCGTGCACGACGTCCAGCTCAATACCGTGAACGTTGACAAACTCACCTTCAAAAGTGACCCGCTCCATATTGAGCAGCTTCTTCATCACAGTGATTGTCTCTTCCATTGCCTGAAGCGGCTTGGTTCGATTGATGCCCACGTTTTTGGCTAACGGATCCCACCAGGCTCCAATACCGCAAATGATGCGGTTAGGCGCCAGGTCATCCATAGTCAGGAAAGTAGAAGCCAAGAGGCCGATATTGCGCGTCCAGTTATTGATTACACCTGAACCGATATGAATTCTCTCGGTGACTGCAGCGTAAGCAGCCATCGGCACGATCGCATCTCGCACCAGCCGGCTTTCAGCCTGCCAGATACCGTCAAAGCCCTTCCCTTCGGCATAACGGGCAATGTCCAGGCCATCGCGCAGGTCGTGGGAGTCCTGAAGGTAAATCGCAACTCTTTTCATGATGAGGATATCCTTTCAAATGGTTTATGTTTGATTTCACTTAAATCAGTCTGAGACTGAATAACTTCCCAATCCGGTTGTGTATCGAGGTCGCGTTGCAGACATTTATTCATCCAAACAGACACGCTCAGATCATCTTTCAATGCCAATTTGCAATGCTTTTGAAAGGAGCCAAAACCGAACGATGGCTCAAACCGTGCTTTGGCATTCAAGCAAATAGCATTGGTGCCCGCCTGATGGCAATCCGGCACAATGACCATATCACTCTTTTGACCGAGCTTTACCAGATTTCTCAGGTCATCGGTTGTCATCAGCGGTAAATCCGTCGGCAATATGACCAACCCGTCACGCTCTTTAGCGTCCAGAAAGCTGATCGCCTGTTTGATGGCAGAGTTCAGACTGTGCGGAGACGCTTCGAGTAAGGTGCTCAGACCTTTTTGATCAGCCCATCGAAGCGCTCGTTTGCTCCTGCTCACGACAAGGACCTCGTCAAAAACCTGGCTCAAAACAACAATTTGTAAAGTGCGAAAAAACAACGTCACGTTGAGACGATATAAAACTTTCGGGTCAAAAACCTGGCTGAGTCTGGATTTCCCTTTACTAAAAGGTTTTACCGGAATAACTGCCCGTAAACTCATCAGTTATTCTCATTGAACAATTTTAAACCCAGACATAAAACATCGACCGCAAGGTTATTCTTCTCGTGCGTTTCTTTCATAATCGTGTTCGTCTTGAAGAGGATTATACCTTTTGATGAAGTTATTGTCAGGTTTTCGTCTTCCTGGTTGTCATAGACGAAACCATCAACCAACTCTCCATAATGCGCCAATACGTTTGAGGCGCTGGCTTCGATACCAAGCTCCGCAAACATCTTCGCAGCTGGCCCTTTAAGCGCCGCGCCGTTAATGATCGGCGAGACAGCAATAATTATTTTTGAACTGACCTGCTCTCTCACACCAGGCACATTCAAAATTGGCGCAATGCTGACCCAGGGGTTAGACGGACAGATCACGATCAAATCAGCATTTCTCAAGGCCTCAGCCACTTCAGTGGTCATTGAGAGGTTCGAAGCTTCGGGCAGAATGATTTCGTCAATTAATGGCTCAAAGCGTTCTCCCACAAAATATTCTTGAAACCCCAACACCCTGCCATCTTTAAGTCTGATCAGCGTCGGCGCTACTTGATCGCACATCGGAAGAACAGCGGTTGAAACCTCCAGCTTCCGACAAATAGCCTTCGTCACCAGAGTTAGACGATTGCCTTCGGCCAACAGCCTGGTTCTCTCAAGATGCAAAGCAAGATCTCGGTCGCCAAGCGCGAACCAGCTTGGCGCCTCAAGTTGTCTCAGCTGATCAAGCACGTGCCAGGTCTCGTCTTTGACCCCCCAGCCATGTAGCGCGTCAGCAACCCCTGCCAACGAATAACAAACTGTGTCAAGATCAGGGCAAATTCTCAGCCCGAAATGCTCAAAATCATCACCAGTGTTGACAATAGCGGTAAGCTGACCTTCGGGCAGCACATTCCGCAGCCCAACGATGAGCTTCGCGCCGCCCACACCACCTGCCAGCGCAGCCACTTTCAATTCGTCGATTTTTTTCATGCTTATCTGAACATATCAAATTGTTTGCTGCGTACCAGCTCGCTCGAGTGACTCTCGCGCAAAGCATAAGGGAATCCCCTGACCAACACCACAGGCGTTCCCTCCGCGGCTTGCCCCATCATCAGCGATGCGGCAGCTCCCAATTCGTCCGCCGCAGCGATCACCGTAGCGCGCAGGGTGTAGTCATACATGTCCTTCTCGCCTCGTTTATCAACCAAAGCTGGCATTCCCGAAAGACCAATGCATACGCCAACAGTGCCATTCCGCCAGGCACGGCCGTGCGAATCGATGATCATCACCCCAAGCTGCTTGCCGCTCAGTCTTTCCAACCCTTCCCGGATGATTCGCGCGGACCGATCGGCGTCCTCAGGCAAAAGCAACACCCAATCGACCGGATCACCCCAGTCGCCCATCACATTAGAATGATCAATACCGGCGTTCGCGCATACGAACCCAGATTTGTGTTCGACGATTATTGTTCCAGGCCGCATCCGCAAAACTTCATTACTCTCCCGCAGGATGAGCTCGATAAGTTCTGGTCGTTTTTCGACATAATTGGCAATGCGAAGCGCTTCAGGGCTTGGCGTCACTGTGGTCAGATTCACCATGCGGCCCTCAGCCTTTGACACGATCTTCTGTGCCAGCACGAAAATATCACCGTCTTCCAGCATATTCCCGCTGGACTGCACAGCATCATAAATAAGCTTTGCCAGATCGTCCTTGTCTTTGACTTGTGGCAGACCTGACAAGGTGGTCAAACTTAGCTGGCGGACTTTGCTCATTCGATGCCTGTCAGGCGAATTCCGGCCGAAGGTACTTTATATTTAATGTTCAACCCAATTAAAATGGATGTTAAGCCTTCAACTACAACCGAATTCTCAGCAACACCGGCGTCCCATCCCTTCAAGCCGATATCCTTTACCAGACCGAGGACGATCTCACGCGCCTCTTTTGTATCGCCACAAACCAATACATCACAGTCAATCTCTTCACCAGACAGTAACCGTTCATACGAAATCGTCTGAAACGCGTCTACTACCCGGGTTTCATCTCCGAGGATGCTCTTAGCCTGCAATAAGGCGCTGCCCTCAGACGGCATCTGAACCTTGGTAACCTTAGGAGGAACCAGCGGCACGACCACATCAATTAAGATCTTTCCTGCCAATTGAGGTTTGAGAGATGCCAGCGTCGCCGCGTGTGCGGCGAATGGAACGGTTAAAACCGCGATTTCACAATTTGCGACCGCGTCGGCATTCACCACGCCGGTTACATCCCCCTGGCCTGCCAACATTTCGTTTAGTTCTGCAACAGCGGCTTCCGCTTTCTCCTGAGTGCGGGAACCAATCAAAATTTTGTGCCCAGCCAGCGCCCAGCGATAGCCCAGGCCTTTCCCCTCACGGCCGGTGCCGCCAATAATACCGATTGTATAAGCCATTTTTCTCCTTTAATTAACTCCCGTCCAGGTTTTTGCCGCGATCTCACGAGCTTTCGCCGCGATCTCAACCTCATCCAGAGTCAATAATCTTCGATCTTTCATCAACACTTTACCAGCCACGATCGTCGTGGTGACCATTCCGTCCCTGAAACCAAACAGGATATGCCATGGCAAGTTGCCAGCAGTCATCGGTGTGATTGGGTGGTAGGCAACAAAGATCAGGTCAGCTGCCGCGTCTTTTTCTATCACTCCTATACGCAACCCTTGATAAGTTTCCGTAGCTAACCTTGAATTGTTCGTAATAGCCATCTTCACGATGTCATATCCGCCCATCATGCGCGGGTCGAGATATTTATCTTTTTGAATCAAATAAGCAGCGTTCCAATCCTGCCACATTGCGTTTGAGAACCCATCATTGCCCAAACCAACTTTAACGCCGCGTTTTAACATTTCAGGGATTGGCGCCACACCAACGCCGTTGTTCATATTAGATCGTGGTTGGTGAGTCAACCAGGTCTGGCTTTGTGCGAGCAGATCGATTTCCGCCTCGTCAGCGTTTACGCCATGAGCCAGAATCGTCTTCGGTCCTAACACTCCGCGGTCAGCAAACCGCTGGATCACCCTCACACCATATTTTTTCAGCGAATCCTCTTCATCAACAATCCCCTCACTTGCGTGTGAATGAAAACCCGCACGGCCGTCATTTTCTTCCAGACAAGCCTCAAGCGTTGCGTCCGACACAGTCAGACTGGCGTGCAAACCGAAATGCGCCCTGACCAACGGGTCAGCGTTTCCGGCAAGAACCCTGCTGATGAAACGGCCATTTTCCTTAACCCCCGCGATCGCGCGCTCATTCCCATCACGATCGGTTACTTCATAACAGATTGATGCCCTCAAACCGCTCTCAACAACAGCATCATGCTCGATATCCAATGAGCCATCAATGCAATTTGGTGAGGCGTGATGATCAAAAAGCGTTGTCGTGCCGTAGCGAATGGCGTCTGCCAGGCAAACCAGCGCGGAATAACGCACACCCTCTTCATCAAGGGCTTTGTCCAGTTTCCACCATAATTGAGCTAAAATCTGCGAAAAATTGGCTGGCGGCTCACCCGGGATAGCCATACCACGCGAGAAAGCGCCATAGAAATGAGTATGCGCGCAAATATTACCGGGCATGACCATCTGTCCGCCCGCATCAAGGATTTCCTCATCTGGGTATGCTGCCTGCAAGCTTCCAGCCGGTGAAATAGCGGCGATTTTGCCGTCCTGAATAAGCAGGTCCTGCCCTTCAAGGATCTCATTCGGCTCACCCCAGGTTACGATTATTCCATTCGTAATAATCATCATCGCTCCTTATCCATTCTTTTGTTCGGAAAACCAAATAACACCCAATAAACATCAAATTAGCTGATAGAGTTCAACCAATACTCCATTCGTTGATTTAGGATGAACGAAAGCCATCTTTCGGCCAGGCAGCTCGAGCGCGGTCTCGTTGATTAATCTCACGCCTTTTTCTTTCAGTCTCTCGAGCATGCCGTCAATGTCATCCACTTCGACACAAAGATGGTGCATGCCCTCGCCGCGTTTTTCAAGATAAGCTGCCATTCCAGAATCATCGGAGGTTGGCTGAACCAATTCGATTTCACTCTCACCAACCGGGATAAACGCGACTTTCGACTTCTGTGAAGGGACGTCCTCAATATGATGCAATTCCAACCCTAATTCTTCCTGCCAAAACCTTAAAGCCTGGTCAATATCTTTGACCACGATGGCAACATGATTAATTTTCTTTATTTCAGCCATTTTTCCTCGTCATAAGAAATTTGGTGCGCGGTATTCGCCCCACACCTTGCGTAATTGATTGCAACACTCACCAAGCGTCGCCTTATTCTCAACACACTCGATCAGAACAGGCATGATGTTCGCGTCACCACGCGCCGTCTCAGCCAGCCTTCCCAACAGCTCGTTCACTTTTTGGTTATTGCGATTAGCGCGCAACGCCGCGAGTTTTTCATGCTGTCGTGTTTCGATAGCGGGGTCGATCTTAAGCGATTCCAGCACGATCTCTTCTTTCACCTGGAATTTATTCACGCCAACCACCACATCTTCACCTGCTTCAAGGTTTAATTGACTCTTAAACGCCGAATCTTGGATCTCATTCTGCATATAACCGGTTTCAATTGCTTTCAAAGCGCCGCCCAAAGCATCTATTTTCTCGATATACTCTGCCGCCTTCCGCTCGATCTCATCAGTCAGATGTTCAACCAGATAAGAACCAGCTAATGGATCAATTGTATCGGCGACACCGGATTCATAGGCGATAATTTGTTGTGTGCGAAGGGCAACTTGAACGCTCTTTTGGGTCGGAAGCCAAAGCGCCTCATCCATGCTGTTAGTGTGCAGCGACTGCGTGCCACCCATAACAGCGGCCAGCGCCTGCAGGGTAACCCTGATGACATTATTTTCAGGCTGCTGAGCGGTAAGCGTCGAACCAGCTGTCTGTGTATGGAAGCGCAGCTTTTGTGATACGGACTCTTTGGCGCCAAAGCGTTCCTTCATAATGCGCGCGTAGAGTCTCCTGGCCGCTCTAAACTTGGCCACTTCCTCTAAAAAGTTGTTGTGCGCGTTGAAGAAGAAAGACAGCTGCGACGCAAAATCGTCAACATTCAGCCCGGCTTTTATAGCCGCTTCAATATACGCAATGGCATTCGCCAGAGTGAAAGCTACTTCCTGTACGGCGCTCGACCCCGCCTCGCGAATATGGTAGCCTGAGATGCTGATCGTGTTCCACAAAGGCACTTCGCTCTTGCAGTAACTAAAAATATCAGTGATCAGGCGCATGCTCGGCGCGGGTGGATAAATATAGGTGCCTCTGGCGACATACTCTTTTAAAATATCATTCTGGATGGTCCCGCGCAGCAACTTTGGGTCAACCCCCTGCCGCTTGGCAACCGCAATATACAACGCCAAAAGCACAGCCGCAGGAGCATTAATCGTCATGCTGGTGGACACTTTATCAAGAGGGATCTGGCTGAAAAGCGTTTCCATATCCTCAATGGAGCTGATCGAAACGCCCACCTTACCCACCTCTCCAACAGCGATCGGATCATCAGCGTCATATCCGATCTGCGTCGGCAGGTCAAACGCTACAGAAAGGCCTGTCTGTCCCTGCTCGAGCAAGAAACGATACCTCTTATTTGATTCCTCAGCACTTGAAAAGCCCGCGTATTGACGCATTGTCCAAAGGCGCCCGCGATACATGGTTGGTTGAACACCGCGAGTGAAAGGATATTCCCCGGGAAATCCTAAATCATCCTTATAACAATCATCCGGCTCAATAACCGGAGGAAACTCAATGTCGGAGGAGGTCTTAAATTTTTGTTTTCTCTCTGGATACTTCTGGGTTACTGGTTTATAAACTTTTTCGTGCCACTGGTTATATCGGTCGATTAACTTTGTCATTGCATTCCTTCTACAAGGTGATTGATGAACCTCTTAAGTATACCTGATACGCCCATTATTCTTCTTGATTTCTCTGAATTATTCCCCTATAAATCAGCCCTATAAATCAGCCCTGATTCCCGACAATATGTGGTAAACTTGTCGGGCTCGGGTGTTGTACCCTTCATTTTGAGCAAAAGACAACCACAAGTTAAGAAAGGGCTTGACATGAAAGTATTATTGATTAAAGACGTTTACAAACTTGGCCGCGCGGGGGATATCAAGAAAGTAGCCGATGGCTATGGCCGCAACTATCTTATTCCACAAGGTTTGGCGATCCCCGCCACGCAAGGCTCCATCAAACTCGCTGAATCGATTGGCAAAAAAGCCTCCGAACGCCGCGCGATCCTTAACAATGAACTGAAGAGCGTCGCCGACGTGCTGAGTGGTCTGACCTTCGATTTTGCTGTCAAAGCAGGGGAGACTGGCAAACTGTACGGTTCCGTCAGCTCTCAAATGATTGCTGACAAGATTAAAGAACTGAAAGGCATTGAAGTTGATCGTCATCAGATCGCCTTGGAACCCATTCGCAATATTGGTGAATACCAGGTGCCGGTGCAGTTGACCATTGATCTCGTCCCCGAAATCAACGTTATTGTCCATCGAGAGGGCGAAATCCACAAATCCGCTCTCGTTGTCGAACCAGCAGTTGAGCCGGTTGCGAATGAAGGCGCTGAGTCTATCGAAGAAACCGAAAGCCCAGCCAATTAATAATTAGCTGTTGAGCATTACCGGTCTGACTGCTGAAGCATGTCAGGCCGGTTTTTTGTTACAATCACTCCATGTCAAATTTTACCGGCTCACAGCTTAAACAAATCCGTGAGAGTAAACATATCGCGCTTGAACAGGTCGCGAAGGCCACGCGCATTCAGCTTTCCATCCTGCGCGATATTGAAGATGAAGAATACGCTGGGCTGGCTTCATCAACCCAGGTGCGGGGGTTTTTGCGCATTTACGCCAAATATCTGGGGCTGGAGACCAATGACCAGCCTGAAGATCCCCCAACTCCTGCTCAGCCAGACAAGAAACAACTTCCTAAGGTTTCAAAAGCAAAAAAAAACGCGAAATCAATTAAGCAGCTAAAACCTGCCGGCGCATTGACAACAGCCCACACTGATTCGGTCGGGCTGCCATCCAATTCAAGATCCAGTCAAATTCTCACCAATATAGGAAACGAGTTGATTGCCCGTCGCCGATACCTCGACCTGCCGTGGGACGTAATCGTTGAGCAGACACATATCCAAAAAGACCATCTTCTGGCCTTAGAACGCGGCGAAATTCACGACTCAGTCACACCCATCCAGGCTCGCGGCTTGCTGCAAAATTACGCGCGTTTCCTTAACCTGGACGTCGACAGGTTGATGGTGCGCTTCGCTGACGCGCTGCAGGAACGGCGCCTTGAAATGTTCAAATCTCCTAAAAAACCGCGCAAAACCGCCTCAGAGATTCCGCCGCTGCTTCTCACGCTGAAGCGCTTTTTTACACTCGACCTGTTTTTTGGATCGATGATGGTGCTGGGCATCTTAGCCTTCCTGATCTGGGGAATGGCGCGCATGACTCAGCAAAACAAACAATCGCCCCCAGCCTCTGAAGTGCCGGCGATGATCGACATTTTGTTGACCACTCCTACAGAAGAGATATTGATCAAAGCGACCCTTGAACAGACAGAAAATCCGGAGGAGCTGCCAACAGCAACTCCCATATACACCCCCATTGAATCTGACGCGCCTGTTCAACTTGTTATCATCGCCCGCCAGGGCGTTTGGGTGCGCGTGACGCAGGATGGCAAAATCGCCTTTGAAGGTCGATTGGCTGCGAACACAGCGACTGCTTTCACTGCAGATGAATTAATCGAGCTCGAGACTGGCAACGCGGCGGCGCTCGAGTTTGTGCTCAACGATTTGCCGGAGCCACACGCAAACCAGATCGGTTCCGCAGCACGATTCACCTTCAACCAGGGCGGAATGAGTGAAAGTCAGATAATCATTACTCCTACTCCGTCTCCCACACCTGCCCAATGAGAGAAGCGCATGACCATCAAAAATAATACTTTTCATATCATTACTCTTGGCTGCGCGAAAAATCTTGTCGATTCAAACAGCCTGGCTGAAACATTGATCAGTGAAAACCTGCTGGAAACTACCCGTCGATCTCAGGCCAAATACATCATTGTCAACACCTGCGGTTTTATTCACGACGCGCGAGAAGAATCGATCAGCGTTCTGCGGGAATGCGCTGAAAAGAAAAAACCAGGCCAGTACCTGATTGCTGCAGGTTGTCTTTCGCAGCGTTTTCAGGAAACATTGAAAAAGATAGTTCCAGGTATTGATGGCATGATCGGAACCCGCAACCTGCGCGACATTCTTGCCATCACGCACAAACTCGAACAAGGCGACCCCAGCACGGGTGTGCTCGACCATGAACACATCCATTACCAACAGAACATTTCCGGGTATGCCCTGCAGGGGAACAGCGCCTATCTTAAAATTGCCGATGGCTGCCGCAGAGCTTGCGCGTTTTGTGCCATCCCTCTGATCAAAGGTTCGCTCATCAGCCGCAGCCGGGATCAAATCATTCACGATGCACTCAGGCTTCAATCACTGGGGATCAAAGAGATCAATCTGATCGCTCAGGATGTCACCGATTTCGAGCAGGACTTAGGCAGAAAAGACGCGCTGCCCGATCTGCTCGAAACGCTGCTGCCACAAATACCAGATGTGGCATGGTTGAGGCTGCTCTACACTTTTCCAGGTTACGTCAGCGATCGTTTAGCTGACTTAATGGCAGCCGATAACCATCTTCTGCCTTATCTTGATATGCCGCTTCAGCATGCTGACCCTCAGGTGCTGCGGTCTATGAATCGCCCCTCCGATATAAATTGGGTGCGTTGTCTGATCGGCCAAATGCGAGCAAAAGTTCCTCACCTGGTCGCGCGTACCACAATGATTGTTGGTTACCCGACAGAGACAGATAAATCTTTTGAAGAGTTGAAACGATTCGTAAAAGAGATTCAATTTGACCGTTTGGGGGCGTTCACCTATTCGCCTGAAATCGGAACGCCAGCTGAGAAGTTGGGAGACCCCATCCCCCAATCTGTCAAGAACGAACGCCTCAAAGAATTAATGGAGCTGCAGGCTAATATTTCATACCAGAAAAACCAAGGCCTGATTGGGAATACTTTTGACCTGCTGGTTGAGGGTGTTGATCCGTGTCAGAACGTTTTGATCGGCCGCACATGGCGTGAGGCGCCTGAGGTAGATGGACTGATCATTGCCAATGGCAGGGCAGACATCGGGCAGATTACAAGTGTGCGTGTCACCGGAGCGCTCGAACACGATCTATACGCCGAACAAATCTAAAAGCTCGGGCTGTCAACCTAAGGAGTAGGCTCGGGTGTTGGCTCCTCAGTCGGTGCTGGTTCTGTGGGCGTTTCAGGCATTGCTGTCGGTTCTGGTTCCACAGTAGCCTGGTTCTTTAAATCGCAAGCCTGTATAGCATAATCAGCCTCCTGTTGGACGTTCGGATCGGCATATATAGCCAACGACTGCTGGTAATAAGGAACTGCAGCGCAAGGGTCGCCGGTGTTATTTATCTGCTTGGCAAAACCCGCCAAAGCAAGACGATATCGGTCAGTTGATGTCAACCCGGATGAATCCCTAAGCCCGGGATAGGCATTACTTAACTCCCCAAAAAGCCGTATCGCCTCCGGCCAATTCGTATCCCAATAGCTGGCGGCGGTAATATACATGCTCGCCAGCGCTCGCGCGCCATCAGCCTGCCCGTCCAGACCACCCAGTTGCTCAGCTGTTGAAAGTTCAAACATACCCTGTTCAAGCTGTCCCGCATAAATCTTTTGAATACCGTCGTTGCGCAAGGCAATGTAATAGTAGCCATCAACATCAACTGTTCGATAGCTGTAAGAACTGTCCCGAATTCGAGCGATTTCTTCCAGCGCGAGAGACCATTGCTGATCCCTGATCGCCTGCTCAATCTGCGAAAAGATTTCTTCCGCCCCTCTCAAGTCAGGTGTCGCAGTAATTTCCGGTGTGGACATCGGCATAAATTCAATTGTCGGCGTCGGTGTCGGCACAGCCAGCTTAAGATTTACCTCAACTAAAAGCTCAGGCACCCCCGGAAATCCAGGATAAATACTCAGAATATATTCAAGACGTTTGCGGGCATTCTCATATGAGCCTTTAGAAATGTCCTGATAGCTCAGTTCGAGCTGTTGAGAAGCGCGTTCAAGCACTTTGGACTCCTGATTTGCCATACGACGGTTCAGTCCGTCTTTGTAGCCAATCGCTGCGCCAACAAGTACCGCGAACACGATAAACAAAATGCCAAACAAGATCCAAATTCCTTTTCGAGGCCGTTTTGGCCGAGTTGCCTCGGGGATGAATTCGGGAATGCGATCACCCTCATCCGCTACCGGATCAGTCAATGATCTCTCAGTGGTCGATTCTTTTTCAACAGGTTCAATTTGGTCAGTCACGCTTGTTTCCTTTGCTCTAAACGTTCTCGATTATAACCGAATCTAAAGACTGCCTAATTTGGCCACTTCCTGACGCACAAACAGCCAGGCCAGGTCAATCCCAATCATAAAAGCCATTATCGCACCGAACATCGTTCCACCCACCAAAGGCACGAACCGCATTAATACAAATGTTGCTCCACCGCCTGCCAGTGCGGCCAGAAGGGCTTTAAGCAGGGCGTTTTTAAGATTTGGCGCTTGTGATAAAACTCTGGCAAGCATGATAAACAAGAAGATTGCCTGAAGTGAGTACGCCAAGGTGTTAGCCGCTGCCAAGGTAGCTTCTTGACCTGTCAGCAATGAGACAGCCGCAAAGGCCAGATAGACAGCCAGCGTCCCAATCGCGCCGACCATCGGCCACTTTGGCTTCTGCAGTGCGTAAAAAGTCCTGACAAACAATTCAACGAGGGAATGTCCCACAATACCCAACAGGTAGACCTGTGTCACCAGGCTGACTCTTGCTGCGTCGATCTGGTTAAGCGAAAGGAACCGCTGCACAATGGGCATTAGCGCCAACCCAGCTACCACAGCAATCGGGATAGTTAACGCCAACATAACCTGTCCGGCGTTTTCAACCCTTTCCCTGAGCTCACCCAGTTTTTGATTGCTGGCCAATTCCGCCAGCGTAGGCAGAATTGCTGTGGCGATTGCTGTGCCAATCAAGGTTTCAGGGATTTGCATGATCCACCAACCATAAGTCAGCGCGCTGATCGAGCCAACATCCAACCTTGACGCGAAGTTGTCCTGAATAATAAAAATTAAAGAGATACAAGCCATACTAATTAGTCGCGGCCAAATCATCCGAAAGACCTTACGCGTATTTGTTTCTTGGAAATCGAACCTTGGCGACCAGCGAAATTTATGTTTGATCAGTCCTGGAACCTGAATCAGCAGGTG
Source organism: Chloroflexota bacterium (assembly GCA_012729755.1). Classification (GTDB taxonomy): domain Bacteria; phylum Chloroflexota; class Anaerolineae; order Anaerolineales; family Anaerolineaceae; genus Mesolinea. The sequence continues at coordinate 23,612 of JAAYCN010000097.1, forward strand.
TAAGATAGCCCCCAAGATCACGCCGTAAACCAGCCCATGCGTACCGAGTCCCAAGGCCGGCAGTTGAATGGGACCAATACGTATCGGTGAGCTCGGTGAAAGTACCATCGCCCCGAAAATTTGCCCGATATCATAGAAAATCGGCGCCAGTGCCGGCAGCAGAAAATGCTGATTAGCTTGTAAGCCAGACATCACCAGCCCGCTCACAGAGAAAATCAGAGTCGCCACCAGATTCAATCTCATCAGATTGACAGTTTCCTCAATTTGAGTTTCAGTAAAACCCGGAGCAACACCCAGATTACTGCTGACCAGAGGTCGGGCAAAAACCGCGACTAAAATTGCCAGGACGGCGGTGACCAGAAAAGCGATATTGACAATGTTTGAGAACAAACTCCACGACTTTTGCTGTCCCTCCCTGGTCAGCACCTCACTGAGAACAGGAATGAATGCCAGGGCCAAAGCGCCTCCAGAAATGAGCATAAAGATCATGTCCGGCACGTTATTGGCAGCGTTAAACACATCCAGTTCCGCAGATAATTGAAACTGGCGAGAGATAATCATCTGTCTGAAGATGCCAAGCAATTTGTCGATGGCAAAAAGCACAGCCAACATCAGAGAGACTTTAGAAAGACGGCTCAGTTTTTTCATAATGCTCCTCAAAACAGTCTAAATTATGCCATAACTGGATAAAGTCGTTTAATAGCAGCCGTTATAATTAGACAAACTATGCAAACCTTTGGAAAACTCTACGTTGTCGCCACGCCAATAGGCAACCATTCTGACATTACCCAGCGAGCGATTGAGATCATCAGAGATGTCGACGCCCTGATTTGTGAAGAGCGCAAAGAAGGCTCCAAATTATTGCACTCGCTCAGTCTTCAAAAACAATTAATTGAACTCAACGAGCACAACGAAGCTGAGATGGTTCAGAATGTTCTCGTCGAGCTGATGAACGGCAAAGAGTTGGCCTTAGTTTCAGATGGCGGCACACCGCTCTTTAACGATCCCGGCCTTAAACTTGTAAAATTAGTTCACGAAAGTAATATTTCCGTCGTTCCTGTGCCTGGGGTGTCAGCCCTGACCGCAGCTATTTCAGTCTGTCCGTTTGACCTGGATCAGTTTCTCTTTCTTGGTTTTCTGCCCCCTCAGAGCGAAGCCCGTTTGGTAAAACTCAATCGGCATATCAATTCTGAATTTCCCGTCATCCTCATGGATACCCCTTATCGCCTGAAAAAGCTGCTGCTTGAGGTCAGCAAAGTCTTTGGCAAGTCACAGCAGGTCTTCCTGGCCTGCGACCTGACTCTGCCCACTGAAGCGCTGTACCTTGGGCCAATTCAAGAGGTTATCACCCAGGTCCAAAACAGAAAAGCGGAGTTTATGCTCATCTTGGATAAACCTCAACGCCGTCGAAAGTACACATGAACTGCCTTTCTGTCAGAGCCCATCAGTTGCCGCTGCCGGTATTCATGCCAGATGCCACATTTGGCTATGTCAGAACGTTGAGCGCTGCTGACCTTAAATCTGTGGGGCTTGAAGCCGTGATGATGAACGCTTTTCATCTCATGCAAAAACCCGGTACTACTGTAATCAACGCCCTGGGCGGGCTGCAGAGTTTTTCGGGGTGGAATGGTTTGATTATGACCGATTCAGGCGGGTTTCAAGCTTATTCGCTTATTCGGCAAAACCCCAAATTTGGCAGTCTGAACGACAAAGGCATCGTCTTTTTTCCTGAAGGAAGTCAGCGCAAATTATTGCTCACGCCTGAGAAAAGCATTCAAATTCAATTCAGCCTCGGCTCAGATATTTTAATCAGCCTGGATGATTGCACCGATATCAGCGCCAGCCGCGCCGAGCAGGAACAATCAGTCAATCGAACGCTCGCCTGGGCTAAACGCGCCATGCAGGAATATGACTGCCAGCTTGCCAGTCGCAAGACAGCCCCCTCCGAACGCCCACTTATTTTCGGCGTAATCCAGGGCGGAGGTGAAGCGGATCTAAGAAAAAAGTGCGCTGAAGGACTGCTGGAATTAGGGTTTGACGGTTTTGGCTTCGGCGGATGGCCTCTGGATGACGACTCAAACCTATTAATTGATATTTTAGCCATTACCCGCTCCCTCGTGCCCCGACAATTTCCCATTCACGCCCTCGGCATCGGTCATCCGGTCAGCCTGGTGCGCTGCTTCAACCTTGGCTACGAAATGTTTGACTGCGCGCTTCCCACACGTGACGCGCGGCATGGACGGCTGTATGCCATGACAGAAACCAACACCAACCTCGATGAGAACGGCAAATGGTTCAAATTCAGCTACATCAACAATGAAGACAACACCCGCCGCGAGAAGCCAATTTCCCCTGGCTGCACTTGCCCAGTCTGCAGTCAATTAAGTGTGGGTTTCCTTTATCATCTTTTCAAAATGCGGGATGCAAATTACGCGCGTTTAGCCACCATGCACAATCTGACTTTTATGACCCAACTGATCGGTCGTTTGCGAAATAATGGCTGAGTTAACACTTTCGAACATAATCGACGGGATAACTCACTCGCCAAAATACGCCCAAATCGCGCCGGAAGTCATATCCCGCCTGGCTGAACAAGAATTGCCGCGCCATAAAAAGCTCTCCACCGCGATCAAGGCAGCGCGCACAAAACTGCACCAGGCGGCTGGCGCTTATCTTGATTCGAGCATAATCTATGCGCAAATTACAAAAGAATTAGAACTTATCCACGATGATGATGTGGAAAGCTTAAAAATATGGGCATATAAAACAATGCGCCTGCATGCCTCCACTGAGGAACGCTTGTCTGACCTGGAAGACTTTTACCGTCTCGCACTTGGCTCTATTCTTCAACCAGACTCGATTCTTGATTTGGCGTGTGGGTTCAACCCGCTTTCCTTCCCATATCAACCAGGCTTTCCAAACGCTACCTATCTGGCTTGCGATATCGTGCTGCCAATGCTCGACTTGATTAATGCCTTTCTCAAAAAAATAAATAACCCGGGCTATGCTTTCGCCTGCGATCTGGCAGTAAACATTCCCGACCCCTCAGCTGACTTAGCCTTATTGATGAAAACAATCCCCCTGCTCGATCAGCTAAATCGCCAGATCGTCCCGCGGCTATTAAATGGGTTAAAAACCGATGTCATTCTTGCCAGCTTTCCTTTAAAGAGCCTCGGTGGGCATGATAAAGGCATGCTGAATACTTACCGCTCGCGCATGGCAGAACTCACTGATAACAGCCGCTTTGAAGTCGAAGAATTCGCGTTCCACAATGAGATCGCCTTCTTGTTGCGCAGAAAAGGGCTCAGATGACCTTCGCAGATCACTACCAGGCTCTGATCCAAAAAGTACGTACCTCTCGAAAATACCGCGCTTTACAACTCCCAGACAGCACGCTGCGCGACCTGCTCGAAGGGGAGGACGCTAAATCCACATCACTCGCTGACCTCGAAGATCGCTTCAGATCCAAACTCCACAATCTGGTCGCGCCGTATCTCGAAAACATTGATTATCAGGCTGAAATGCGTTTTCTGACCAAAAACGCTGACAGCTTCTTTTCAAACATCAATCAGGAAAAACGATGGGCTGAATCACTCATGCGCCGCCACGCCTCATCAAGAGAACGCCTTCCATATCTCGATGAGTTTTACGCGACAATTTGGGAAGCTGCAGGCACACCCACCAGCATTCTTGACCTCGCCTGCGCGATCGACCCCCTTGGCTTGCCCTGGATGAACCTTCCTCCTGAGGCAACTTATTTCGCTTATGATATTCACTTGCCCCGCGTGAATTTTTTGAACAAATATTTCGAACTTGCCCATCCAAACGCTCACGCAGTTCAGCAGGACATCCTGCTCAACCCGCCGAGCCAGCAGGCTGACCTCGCCTTCTTCCTCAAAGAAGCGCACCGCCTCGAAAAACGCCAGCCCGGCATTCTGTCTGATTTCTTCACCTCCATCCCGGCCAAACAGCTGGTCGTCAGCTTGCCGGAAACTGATCTTTCAGGGCATCATCATCTCGATCATTACCACCGCAGTTTGATATTCGACGCCATCCAGGACAAAGACTGGCAGCTCACTGAACGTCAGGTTGGGGATGAACTATTGTTCTTCATTAAAAAGACCGCATGAACAAAACATCGACGACCTCAGTTCATGAAGCGATAAAACGCTACCAAAGCTCGCTAAACGCGACTGATTACGCGCGCCTGCTTGACTTGGCTAATGAGCCGGCCCCGATCGCTGTGCGCGTTAATCACCTCAAATCAGCCCAGTCACAGGCTTTCCTCGCCAATCTGGCCGCCCGGTATGGGTGGGTGACAAAGCCTGTCGTATTCTTTCCTGAAGCGCTGACCATCGAATCTGCCGACATCGCGCCAGGTCAAACGCTCGAACACCGCATGGGGCAGTATTACGTTCAAGACGCCGCCTCAATGCTGCCAGTCTCACTTTTTTCTAAACCTGAACCAACTGTTTTGACGCTCGATATGGCGGCGTCACCGGGCGGAAAGACTACACAACTTGTTGATTTAAACCTCGATCGTGGACTGGTCGTCGCTAACGACGCCACCGCCAGTCGTCTGCCTGCGCTTAAAACTGTCATGAGCCTATGGGGAGCGGGAAATCTGGCGATTACCAACTTTCCGGGAGAAAACCTCGGTGACTGGCTGCCGAATACATTCGACCGGGTACTCCTTGACGCGCCCTGCTCAATGGAAGGGCTGCGCGACTCGCCCTCTCATCCATTCAGGCCGATCAGCGAAACCGAGCGGGAGCGTCTGGCGAACAGACAGCTGAACCTTCTTATCTCTGCGCTGAAATCAGCCAAAATCGGCGCTGAAATCGTCTATTCAACCTGCACACTGGCGCCCGAAGAAGACGAAATGGTTGTCAATGCGCTGCTCAAACGTTATCCGGGCGCGGTCGAAATCATTCCACAACCTCATTTTGCTTCTGCCCAGGGTCTTAGCTCATTCGCCGGTCAGGAATTTGAGACTGCCCTCAAACACGCCATCCGTGTCTGGCCTTTTTCGTTTGGGACAAATGGCTTCTTCTCAGTCAAATTGCTCAAAACAGCGGCAATTCCCACTGACGCGAGCCTGCCGCCAGGCCGTCCATTTACATCAACCGGACTCGCCGCCATACGCAAAGAGGGGCTAAGCCAGATTCAAAAATTCCTGCAAGATGAGCTTAGCCTTGATTTTGAACGCGTCCTGACAGACATGCGTGGCATTCTCTTTCAACGTCAGGGCCAGGTCTTCCTCATCCCAGAGGCATGGCTGACACACTTCGCGACCTTCCCCTATCACTCCCTTGGCATGCCGGTTGGGAAGCTGCTCAAAGGCCTTTTTGAGCCTTCAACCGACCTTTTCAATCGCTGGAACCACTTAATTCAAGAGAGAAACTGGCTACTTCCGCAGCAGTGGGTCAAGACATGGCTACGCGGTGGCGATGTGCGGGGCAGCGGTTTGCCCGGCGTGCCTAAATCAGGTTTTGTAATCGTGCGAGATGAACTTGGCAGGTATCTTGGCGCCGGCAAGGTCATTCCAGGCCGCGTACGCAACCTTCTGTCCAGCCGCAATTTGATCATGTAGATTCAAGACGATTAACCACCAGCGCGCTGGCCACCATGCAGGCAGTCTCCATGCGCAAAATGCGCTTGCCCAATGAAAATAACTGAAACCCCGCCAATCGAACCAGTTCAATTTCAAAATCGCTGAAGCCGCCCTCCGGCCCGATCAGCAAAGCCACTTTACCTGGCTTTAGCGTCAACTGACCAAAAGAATAGGTGGATTTGCTCGCTTCATACGCGCAAAGTTTCTGTGTGTCAGGCGCAAGTCCTGAAATCAACTGCTGAAAGTTCATCACATTCATCAGTTTAGGCAATTTGTTCCGTTCCGATTGTTCGGCTGCCTCACGAATGATGCACTGCCACCGTGTCAACCGTTTGCTGTCAAGTGATTCAGTGCGGTTGAGACTGCGCTCTGAAAAGTAGGGCAGAAAGTGTGTTACGCCGATTTCGGTACATTTTTGCAGAATCAATTCGATTTTTTCACGTTTACTGAGACTGAAACATAACGTCAGTTCCAATTGGCAATCATCACCTGATTCGATCTCTTCGAGCAATTTGCCACTCACGAACTTGCCGGACTTGCCGGTTAGTTCCGTCAGCCAGGCTGCACCACTGTTATCCAAAACAATGACTTTAGCTTGATTAGCGTCCAGCCTTAAGACTGTCAGAATCTGCCGGCTGATCGGTTCAGAAAAAGTAACAAACTTTTCCTGAATGGCTTCCGCCTCAACGAAAAAGCGGGGTAAATCTGACCACTGACGCATTAAACCTGCTTCCCCATCAATGCCGCTCCAACAGCAGTGGCAAACTCAGCGTGCTCAGGCACGAACATCTCCAATTCGTAGAGCTTGGCAAAACTGGCGATGATCTGTTTCCCCAGCGGAATGCGGGTGAGATTTCCAGTGAAAACAATTGATTTTCGTCCTCGATATCTGGCAGAAAGTACTGCCGCTGTACCGACAGATTGAAAAACAAGGTTAACAATGCCGACCGCCAGATCATTCGCTGTCGCCAGGTCATTCACTTTGCCAAAGTTCGACGCCGTCGTATCCATTGGCAGCCCCGGAATTTCCTGCTTTGTGATGTCACCTACTGTCAGGTCGACTGCCTCAAGCCTGCCCGCGTTAAGCAGAGAAATAAAGCTGTCTACATCATGAACATTCACCATGCTTCCGGCCAGCCCGAGTAAGGTCCCACCGCCAACACCTGACCCGATCACATGGGTCACTTCGCCATCCACCGCGTCAACGAATGAAGTGCCTGTTCCCATACTGACCACGATAGCTGATTTGCGTTTGGCTAAAAAAAGCCCGCCCAAACCAACGCAACTAAACTCTGAAACCCGAATCGTCTCCCGACCCAAGATGTCCCCGCTCAAATAAGATGCGCCAACACCAGTCACCATAATCTTATCGATGGCATCAACTTTTAACTGTGTCTGATCAAGATACTTACCAACCGCCCCATAAGCGGAAGCAACGGGGTCATCCGCTTTAACCAGGAAATAATTCCCGACTTTACCGTCATCGTAGGTGACAACCTTCGTCGTACTGCCCCCGATATCAAGTCCCAAGCGAATGCCCATCATTTCTCCACAAATGCATTGATAACTCAAATTGTAGTATACAATTTACCACCATGGAAACCCATTCGACGCTTAACGCTCCACAGGAGCGAAAACATTTCCGATATCTCGATATCGTCGCGGTCGTTTTTACTCTGGTTCTGGTCCTCAGCAATATCGCCTCATCTGCCAAACTGATCGATTGGGGGTTTTCTCTCTTTGGCACCCGAATGGTTTTTGACGCGGGAACGCTCTTTTTCCCAATTGCCTACATTTTTGGCGATGTGCTTACCGAGGTCTATGGCTACGCGAATTCGCGACGGGTGATCTGGATGGGTTTGATCGGATTGGTTTTCTGCGCATTGATGTTCCTGCTGATCCAGAAACTGCCTGGGGAAGCGAATTGGTTCGTCGAAGGCGGTCAGGCGGCTTACGATTCCATCTTGGGCGGTTTAAGTTCCTTTGGCATCGTCCTTGCCAGCATCGTCGGCTATCTCGGCGGCAGCTTCTCAAACGCGGCCATCATGGCAATCATGAAACACACCACAAAAAACAGATTCCTGTGGTTACGCACAATCAGCAGCACGATCGTCGGCGAGTTGATCGACACTTTGCTCTTTGTTCTGGTAGCCTCCCTCTCCCGCGTTTTTCCCTGGGAGCTCTTCGCTTCCTTGGCGCTCACCAACTACCTGTTCAAGGTCGCTGTCGAAGCGCTGATGACTCCCGTCACTTATTATGTGGTGCGCAAGTTGAAAATTGCTGAAAACGTGGATGTATACTCCGACCTTAGCGATCTCACCCCGTTGAAGTTTTAACCTTCTCTCCTTCAAACCCAGCTATGCATACGCAGTATTCCCCTCGTACCTGCCCCGAAAGCGCCTGCTCAGTGACTTCGCTCAGGCTCCCGCGAAAAATTTGTTCGAATTTTTTTGTCAGATCGTTCGCTATGCATGCCTGACGGTCGCCAAAAATTTCCAGCGCGTTCTTAAGAAAAACTTTCAGCCGATAAGGGCTCTCGTAATAAATCAGTGTGTATGGCGATTTCCCGTCAGCCGCCAAAAATCGTTTGCGGGGGCCTTCTTTATTAGGCGGGAAGCCTCTGAAAGTAAAACTATGCGCAGGCAACCCTGAAAGTGTCAGCGCCATGATAGCTGCCGTGGGGCCAGGCACCGCACTGACCTCAATTCCCGCCTCAATCGTCGCCTTAGCCAGCAGGTAACCCGGATCTGATATCCCCGGCGTACCCGCGTCGGTCACCATGGCAACAGTTTCACCCGCCAAAAGGCGCTCAACAATCTTTCCGACCACTTTTCTTTCATTAAACTCATTAAGGGCGAGTTGAGGTTTTGAGATCTCATAGTGTTTTAAGAGAACGCTGGTTTTGCGTGTATCTTCACTGACAATCAGGTCAGCTTGCCTCAGGACCTCAACAGCCCTGAAGCTCATATCTCCCAAATTTCCAATCGGTGTCGCAACCAGATACAACATGATTCCTCTCAATCCTCAATAAAAGCTCTCGACTCTGGTTAGATTATAAACGCCAGCATGATAGAATCAGTCAGTTAATTTGACCGAAAGGCAAAAAATGGAAAGAACTGTTCCCGTCAGAGCGTCAGAAGAAATCGAACTCTACCTGCGTACCATCTATTCATTGATCCGCTCAAGCAATGAAGTTCATATTCGCTCACTTGAAGAAGTACACAGCGGCATGAACTCTTCCCTGCATACTCATTCACGCGAAGCCAAACCGGATATTTCCGCGCTGACATACGCGCTGCTGCGCCTGCCTGAACAGATCATGCGAGTCAATCGTGTCATTTTAGGCCAGTCCGCGGCTACCTTCGCCCAGCATAATATCGGCGAAGTCGAAACCTGGCAGCAAGTCAGCGCGCGGGCGCGCCGGCGCAAATGTTATTTTGATGGCCACGACCGGCTGGTTTGCTTCATCGCCTCGCGTTCTGATATTGATGATGTCATCCCCACCCTGACCGCGCTGCAAATCGAGTGGAACAAATTCCATTTGGTCTTACAGGGCTTGCCCGCAGAAGTTTTCCAATCCGCCCGACCGGGCAACCAGCCCTTTGAGTTGCTCTGTCAAAAGCTCGGATTGGTGGAGAATGAACTTGCCCGCCTTTATGGCGCCCTCGGCAGCAAATTTGGAGAGGTGATGAACGCTTTCGCTTCCCGGCGCAGCGATCTCAGGATCCAGGTTTTGAACGGCTCCCTGAACGATTATCGCCATGCGACTGAAAACTGGTGGCAAAACCTCGAAAGCCAGTTTCCGGGCCTGAAGAACCGTCCGGTTTATTTCGTCTCTTCCAATACCCATAGCCTGCCGAATCTGGTGACCAGTTTTGGCATGACCCAAAAGGATAAATTGATTGAGTTTATCCATCAGGAAGACCAGGCAGCCTTACTGGGAGAATGGGAAGAAATTAGAGAACAGACGAGCCCATCCAATCAGGCAAATTTCTTTAATTATGTCCTTAAGAAATACCAGGCGACCCCTGCTGGAACTCACCTGATCAACAAACAGCAGGTTTTTGAGAATGAGCACGGTATCTACCGCTTTCCAAGCGTGCATTCTTTTGAACTTGAGTGCGACATCATTGATCTCGCCAAACTCGATCCGTCAGTGTTTGACTCCCGTCTTTTGCTCGGGAATGATGATCAGGATGCCTGTCTGGATTGTCTTCGCCAAAGCGACGCTCTCATCATCAATATCGATTATCCGCTCGGCGCGGCTGCGTATAACTTGCTGACAAAAATTGCCGAGAACGTTTCACATATTATCGGCATTTATGTAATGGGAAAAGCGGCCAGTTTGAATGGCGTTGTGGGCGATGTGATCATTCCAAATGTGGTCTATGATGAACATTCCCGCAACACCTACCTGTTCAACAATAATTTTGCCGCGAGCGATGTCGCCCGCTTCTTAACCTTTGGAACTGTTCTTGATAACCAAAAAGCGGTCAGTGTGCTTGGCACATTCCTTCAAAACTCAAATATCATGGATGTCATCTACCGCGAAGGGTATACCGATATTGAAATGGAAGCCGGCCCATACCTGTCCGCGGTGTATGAGCTTTTTCGTCCTCAACGCCACCCCGTCAATGAGATTGTCGATCTGCACAAATTGCCATTCGATCTGGGTATTTTGCATTATGTTTCAGACACGCCGTTCTCAAAGGGAAAAAATTTGGGCGCCGGAACCATGTCCTATTTTGGCATGGATTCAACTTACGCTGTATCGCTGAGCATTTTAAGACGGATCTTCGAGATCGAAACTATGCGCTTAAAGCGCAAGTAATGCGTTGTCAAAAGCAGCTGGCAAGAAAAAACAAAAGCTGATACGGGACAACATCGCCATCGCCATAAATCGTGAAAGCGACAAGGCCTTGGTGGATATTGATGATAAGTGACGGAGGATCTACAAACAGAACTATTGAAGCTGGCTCCTTCTAATGCGGATTATAAGGAAGTCTGCGACGAGGTTCACCGCCTGTGTTACCAGAAGTAGAAATTTCAGGTTGAAAACGCCAACCGAGATGAACTTAAAAAACGCATTACAGATATGAGTGCATTCCTATGGGAACAGCCCACCACTATTACCGAATATGACAAGCAGCTTTTATCCGGCGATTGATTGAAAAGGTCACCGTATACGAGGACTAATTTGCTATGGAATTCAAGTCTGAATCGACAGTGGATGTAAATGAATAATAAGATGAATAGTAAGCAAGGCACTCTCGCAATTGCGATGCAGGAAATCTTTTACAGGTTCACTATTCCAATTGTTTAAAAATTAGGCAGCAAAGGTATGTCAAATAAGGAGACGGCACTCTCTTCTGTCCAAAATCCCAATCTTTCAATTTCTGGTATGCTGATTCAGGCGTGAAAAGACCCTCCTTATCTTGCTTGTCTTTTATATGTTTAATCATTTCAAGAAAACGCGGGTCTTCACGCACAAACTCGTATTTGCTAAGAACTCCGGCTACGCTGACAATATCATACCAGCACGACGGTGCTTTCATCTTACGGAAGTCCGTGCCCATGTAGAACATGTATGGATGCTGACTATGGCTGTCTTCCCACAGATTCAGCAACGCTTTTACAGAGGAAGTGGCAAGCTGGGAATCCCTATATTCTGGGATATACGACAGTAAATCGGTCATGATCAGCGTCGCATATGGGCAACAGTCATCCTTTTTCCCCGGACCGTGAAACTTGCCCAGCTCGGGAGACACGG
>JAAYCN010000098.1 GCA_012729755.1 Chloroflexota bacterium
ACAAACGAGTTGTAAACCGACCATGCCACCATAACTGCAAAAAAACCAAATCCGAGTAAAAATGTCTTGCCATAACTGAATTTCTGTTCTTCGATCATTATGCCTCCAATTGATTATGTTTGATAAATAATAATTTTACCGCTAATTCATCGTGACATCCCACACGAAAATCTGACACACGAAATCTGGCAGGGTTTCTCTACATCAGGGAGTCGTCTTCCTTGATGTCGTTATTCTCTTCAATATGCTGTCTTAAAAACTTGTGGTCCTTTTCAGACAAATCCACCCTCTCAAGTAAATCGGGGCGCCATTTCAAAGTCCGGAGCAGCGATTGCTGGCGTTTCCACTTCAACTGCTCCCCCAGGTTGCCCTGCTGCATTACCTCTGGCACGCTCCAGCCGCGAAACTCGGCTGGCTTGGTCCATTGGGGGTATTCCAACAGTCCATCTGTTGAAAAAGAATCGTCATCGGTCGCTTCGCGGTCGCCCAAAACGCCTGGGCGCAGACGCGCAACAGCATCCATGACGATCAAAGCCGGCAGCTCCCCACCGGTTAAAACGTAATCGCCGATGCTGATCACACGTGACGCCAGGTGTTCGCGGATGCGCTCGTCAAAGCCCTCATAACGCCCACAAAGCAGCGCAAGATGGTCATAACCAGCGAGTTCCCGCGCAATGGATTGGTTAAAAAGTTCACCCTGGGGAGAAAGCATGATCAAAGGGCAATCCGGCGGGGTCCCCAAAACACCCTCAACTGCAGCGAAAACCGGTTCGGGTTTCATCACCATTCCACCACCGCCTCCGTAGGGGGTATCGTCTGTGGTGTGGTGCTTGTCGGATGCCCAGTCGCGGATGTTGTGAGTATGTACTTCGATCAAGCCATTGGCAATCGCCCGTTTGAGGATGCTGATTTCAAGGTAAGGTTGAAACACTTCCGGAAAAAGGCTGAAAACGTCAAATCGCATAACCGAATTTTAGACGATTGGAACTAAATGGGCAAGATGTTGTCACCTTGGAATAATTTCCCAAATATACCATTTCCGTCCGGGCGAGTCCCCATCACGAATGCCAATACTCCCTAACTCAGCCAGACCCGCCAACGCAGGAATAGCTGATTAGGATTTTGGGTCGAAGGACAAGGGTCATGGGCGGGTTTTGCAAATTGGGTGATGACAAAACGCTCACATACTGAACCCATCCGTGCTTTTACACTGGGCAATTTCATAAAGGTCAGCTGATGGGTTGTGTTATTTGACGCTCAATGTTAAATAGTGATAATATGGAAATATGTATCTTAAAGGAAGCAAGCTCTCCCTCAAGAAGAAACGGCGCAAACCGAACGTTGGGCTGATTCTCTTTCTCGTTGCCGGGATTGGGCTTTTACTCTATCTGAATATTGTCGTTGTGCCGGTGATGAATCCACTCTTTGTGCCAACTCCCACCCCCACGCGCGACCCGCTCTCTTACATCGAAGAAGCAGACCAACTGGCTGCTGAGGGTAAATACCTCCAGGCGGTCGAGGTCTACCAGGGCGCCATCAACGCCAATCCGCAAAACATCCAGAACTACCTGAAGATCGCCCGGCTCCAAATCTACACCAACCAACTCGAACAGGCGCAGGTAAATGCCCAGAATGCAATTTTGCTCGACAATACGGTTTCCAACGCCTTTGCTCTGCTTGGCTGGGCAAAGGGCTTTCAACGTGATTACCTTGCAGGCGAGGTGGATGCTCAAAAAGCGATCGAACTTA
>JAAYCN010000009.1 GCA_012729755.1 Chloroflexota bacterium
AATAAGCGGACACGAAGACACCGGTGAAAGCACCCCACAAAATGATGCCTTCCAACGCCATATTAAAAGTACCGGCTGACGTGGCAAACAGACCGCCAAGCGCGGGCAGGATGATCGGGGTGCAAATACGGATCACGCTCGCTAAAAAGAACGAGGTAAAGATAGTTCGAATTACGGTTTCAAAGGACATCAGATGCTCCCTTCTTCGTTCCTGGTTTAATCACAGGTGCTTCTTCGTCTCCCGGTGTGGTTACCCGCTGTTGGATAATAGGCAGCAACCGTTCCGCGGTGATCAGCAGAAGAACCGCCGCCTGCACGATCGTCACTAATTCTCGTGACACGTCAGTGGTTCTTTCCATAATATCTGCGCCTGCTCTCAAATACCCGTATAAAAGCGAAGCGAATGGCACGATGATCGGATTATTGAAGGAGAGAATCGCGATGTTTACACCTTCAAACCCCAATCCAGCCGTCATATTTAACAGAGCGCGGCGATGAATCACCATGGTCAGGTGGATGCCGCCCAACGCGGCGAAAATACCGCTAACCAGAATGGACTGCATAATCACCCGCTTGACATTGATACCGCCGTACCGGGCGAATTTGTCATTAGATCCAACTGTGCGGATTTCATAACCGAATGGCGTCTTGTAAAGCAGGAAATACACCACGATTACAGCCGCGATGGCCAGGTAAACGAAAATGGTCAGGCTTGTTTGTTTATCCCAAAGCGCTCGCGTTTCCGCCAGGAAAGGTAAATTGGGAATAAAGCTGGGCAGCGACACCTCGGCCGGAAAACGCTCAGACATTAAGCTGGACACGCCAGGCACCTTCAGAAAACGAATAACGAGGTATTCAAACAGCTTTAATGCGACGGTATTTAACATAAGAGATGACACCAGCTCACTGGCATTCAAGTAAGCTTTGATGTAGGCAGGTATGATGCCCCAAACCACTCCGGTGAGCGCGCCCAAGATGAATGCCAAAATGATTCGGACAACTGGAGAAAACGGGAAGAACAAGATCACAGCTGCAGTAGTGAAACAGGCCATGATCATTTGCCCTTCAACCCCAAGATAGAATTGCTTGGCGGTAAAGACGATTGAAATTGCCAAACCAAGGAAGATGAGAGTAGTCGATTCCTCGAGCCAGTCGCCAATCCGATTGAGCTGAGTAAGTGGGCCCAAGAGAAACGCTCTGTAAGAAGCAAGGGGGTTTTTGGATACGAAGATGGTTAATACAAACCCCAATCCCAGGCCAATACCAATAGCTAACAGAACCCTAAGGAAAGATCTGAATCCCTTGGACTGTAAGAAGTCTTTCATAATTTTGCCTCCATCTCCTCGGGGGTCATTTGGTTAACACCGAGCATATATGTTCCCAGTTGTTCCTCGGTCACCTGTGAAGCATCCGGAAATACTCCGGTCACTTTTCCCTCATAAAGAGTGATGATCCGATCGGAAAGGCTCATTACTTCTCCCAAATCAGCGGAGACCAGCAAGACGGCTGTTCCCTCTGTTCGTTTGACAACCAACTGCTCGCGGATAAATTCTGTCGCGCCGACATCGATGCCACGAGTGGGTTGTGAAGCAATCAAAATGTAGGGATTGGATGAGAATTCACGTGCGACAACCACTTTCTGCATGTTACCGCCGGAAAGTGACGATACCGGAAGATCGCCGTTGGGGGTTTTGATTCCGAATTGTTGAATAAGTTCATTGGTCGAACCATCGATTTCTTTTTTGTTGAGGAATATTCCCTTTTTAAAGGGTTTTCTAAAGTAACGGTCAACAATCAAATTTTCTTTAATTGAAGATCTCACTGCTACGCCATTCGTTAATCGATCTTCTGGAATGTGCGAAATATTCAACATTCGGGTGTCCCGTGGATTATTGCCTGCGATGTTTTGGTCGTAAACAATGATTTCACCGCCTGCGGCCTTACGCAAACCGGTCATAATCTCAACCAACTCGGTTTGGCCGTTGCCTTCCACACCGGCAATGCCTAATACCTCTCCGGCGTAAAGATTGAAATTGATCCCGTTGAGAACTGGACGGCCAACCTCAGAAACATAGGTCA
>JAAYCN010000099.1 GCA_012729755.1 Chloroflexota bacterium
AGCAGGTAGATGTTCTGGATATGCCCATCGTCAAAGACAAAGTCGTGAATGTAGTCGTCGTGAATCTTGCGGGATTTCTCGACGATGCCATCGCTGGGCTTATCGAGCCAGGTTTCGACAAAGCGCAACCATTCACCATCTAAGAACTGCACGTTATTGAGCGCTTGCAGCTGCACGCGCACATTGGCCAGCAAGGCTTCGGGATTATTCAGGCCGGGCAGGAACTCATAGCCTTGATTTTGCAAATCCTGAATGAATTCCCGCTCCAAATCGTATTCGCTTTGATAGCTTTCAGCGACCTTCCATTCCTGGGTGTATTTATCGAGAACGATGAAGCTGTTCGATTCAGCGATGGGTTTGATGTACTCAGCCATTCTGTTGCTCCTGTTGCCAATAGCCATAGTTGCTTTTCAAGTGATCGAGCAATAATTTGACCGTCGCCTTCTCCGCTTGCGTTGGTTCTGCAACGGTTTCGTTGGATAACGTGCTGTGGCTTGTAAAATTGACAATTCTGCTCAGATAGAGCTGTTTGTCATCGGGCAAGAGCTCCGACCACTTTGGATAACCCAGAAAGCTGGCCGTTTTCTCATAGAGGTTGCGCAGCAACGTGAAGTGATATCGCTGCACCTGATCGGTGGCAATCGCCTGCTCAAGGGTTTTCTTGAGATGCAGGTGATAGGAAAAACTCTTGTTGGAGTCTCCATATTTGACATTCAGATCGAAGGTGCCATCCTCGAAGCGCTCCAACAGATAGCAACCTTCCTTTTTGCCATTTTTACCAAGGCCAAGCTCATTGTAGAGCACGTTGTAAAAAAGCGGGCTGTGGGTCGTGATGACAAATTTCAGGTCGGATTGACTTGATTTAATCAAGGCCGCCAAATTGACCGCCAATTCAATCAAATGATTTTCATCCAATGAACTCACCGGGTCATCAATGAAAACGTATTCCAGATTGTTAAAAACATCAGTGGACCGATTGGCCGCCTCTGCGATGTTTAACTCGGAAATCATCTGCTCAATCAGCGAATGAAACACGCTCCAAATAAAGTTGCTTTCTTCGCCTTTGGAGATTTTGATATTTGGCTCTTGCTGATTATTGCCGCGCTCGAATGAAAAGCTGACTTCGGAAAAATCCGAACTAAAATGCGGCGTCAATTTTTCATTGGCGTAGTGCTGAAAAGTGGTAATGATATTTTGGTCTTGGCCTTGCTCTTCAAGCACCCATTTGGTGAATGAGTTGGTTTGGATTTTTAACTTTGGCTCGGCATCTTTATCTAAATCGTTATCCCAATAGAACAAATCTTCCGTGAACGCGCTGTAATAGAGAATTTTCTTTTGCGCCAACTCTGACTGCGGCACATCTTCAGCGTCAGTTTTTGGCGCAATTAAATCTTTGAACTCCCGAGAAAGGCGCGTCTTACCCGCACCGTTAAAGGCATAGATCAGCTGCACCTTTTTGTTGGCCTCTTTCAACTGCTGGGCGATTTCGGTCAGCGTCTTGTTCATGTCAGGCCGCTACCTCTTCCGGCTTGGGGAAGCTCAACAGCAGGTCGCGGTAATACTCGTACTGTTTCTGACGCAACTCGATTTCGCGGGGCAAGCCTTCGCTGATGGAGTTGGTCAAAGCGTCAAATTTGTCCAGGATGGCGACGATGTTGTCTTGCTCTGCAAGAGATTTCTCTGGTTTGTCGGCATGCGGAATGGGGATATTGAATCCCTTTATGATCCCTGAGTTAAGGTCACCTCTGGCGCCTTGCCCCAGTGCTTTAAGGTTTTCGTAGTTAAAACTTACCCAATGAAAAACATATCGGTATAACGCTTTTTCGGGATCAACTTCTAAGCAGCAGCAGTGCTGATTAGTCGTTAAGGGTATTTTGTTAATAGCAGACCGTCCTGCCGTCGCCCCCGAAATTGCAACAATAACGCAGTTTTCAGGAATCCATTTGGCTGCCGAATTTTCTAACGCAGAGGGCGTTATCTTAACTTCTGTTTTTTCAATGTCAGAAAACTTAACCTCTTGCGTTCTTAACCAAGGAATTGTGCCGCCATCGTAATATTCTGAATTGCCCGCTGTGGGTGTGCCCCCGGAGTACGTCTTTATAGTTATCTCCCCCAACGTCTTCCACTTCACTTCGCCTTCTTCAAAACTCAACAACTGGTCGCGGTAGTAGTTGTATTGTTTTTTGTGGGCGGTCAGCTCGGCGGTCAGCTCGGC
>JAAYCN010000100.1 GCA_012729755.1 Chloroflexota bacterium
ATCTTACAAAATAAAAAATCCCCAAACGGGGACTGAAACATTCCATGCGGCAATAACGTCCCCATCATTGGGGCCAACTTACAAAATAAAAAATCCCCAAACGGGGACTGAAACTCAGCCGACACAACATCTTCTATGCCTACCTCAAGATATTCAAAGGTCGCCTTACAAAATAAAAAATCCCCCAACGGGGACTGAAACGCCAGTTGATCCGCTCAAAAAACAGATCGCGCCTTGCCAATCTTTATAAGCAATAATGACTCTGAGCGGACAATGTTTCCGCTGAATAAAGATTCCAATAAGGACACTGAGGGTCTTTTAGAACCCAGATCCCACCAACGGTGAGTTCTATCTTATAAAGCTGTTGGTTTCCGGCAGTTGGGTTGTTCAGGATGAGCGTATCTCCAACTTCGAGCCCCAACTGGTTGGCCATCTCCAGAGAGATTAACACGGCTAACTCATCCGCATTCTCTGAAAACTCACCATCGACAAGGTTAACCTGTCCCTCAAAATCTGAAAGGGCGGTGAGTTTGACGCGCTCCAGACGCTGGCCCGGAACTCCATCCGTAGACCTGTAAAGTTGTAACGAAGAGGTCGAGATAATGAACTGGCTTCCTTCTAATTTTAGATTTAACTCCCCCCCCCGACGTTCTTCATCAGGTATTGGTTAACTGCCTCCCACATGCTTTGATCAATGGAACCATGCCAGGCGCCGATATAACAGAAGACAAAATCAAACGGACCGCTCATCTTTGTTATCGAGCTTCCACGTTCAGTCAAACCTTCGGTCAAGAGCCGTTGATTTACTGCTTCGGAATAATTTGGGATGGCGATGGCTGTTGCCATGGTGGCAACGAAGCCAAGCAAGAGCAAAACCATGCTCCACTTGTAATTTGTATAACGCCGAATAGCATCTGTTTCCACCAGATATATGGTACTCTCCTGTAACTTTAACGGGATTCACCCGCCCTTCAATGGGTCTCTCGCGCAATTTGCAATCGAATATCGGCGAAAGAATTTCCTCTAAATGCTTGCGGGCAGCGTGTAACTGCCATTTGATCGTGCCAAGCGGTATGTTGAGGGCGTCCGCGATTTCCTTCTCGCTCATCTCCTCATAATATTGCAGCACGATCGTTGTTCGTTCTTTTATCGGAAGCTTTCCCAACGCTGCCCAAACAGTTCTTTTGGTTTCCTCAAATGCCCGTGAAACGGCTGAAGCTTTACTTGCGGCGCGGTTCCCAACGCTGCCCAAACAGTTCTTTTGGTTTCCTCAGTGATCACAAAAGCCTCCGGCAACGGGGTTGGATCGGTTAAAAACGAAAGGCTTTGTTTCACTACTACGTCATCATAAGAGACGAAATGGGACGATCGTTTTGAAACCCTGATTGAGTCGTTGACGACAATTTTATAAAACCAGGGTTTAAAGGTTCGCCGCTCGTCAAATTGATTAATCTTATCGGCGGCTTTGAGGAATGCATTTTGTGCGATATCCTCCGCTGTCGCCATATCGCTGGCAATAAAAGCGCTGACCCGGATTGCCCCAAGCTGGTAACGTCTCACCAAATGCTCCAACCCTTCCAGATTTCCGGCTTTTAAGATAAGAACAGCTTGTTTGTCGTCAATTTACATTAATTCATTCCTATACAGTTAATATACTTTAAGGTCGGATAAAGTTTGAAAATAGACTAGAGACCGTCCGCAGAGTTTCAGACACCAGGTCCCCTTAATTGTTAGGGAGTGCATTAAAATACTCGTAATGCTCGACAACTTAAAAAACAAACTACTGCCTGTCAGCCGCATCAATTCAATCGGAAGAACGGAGAAGAAATGCCTTTTAACGAAAGATCCCAATTAGATCCCACCCAAGTCCAGGACCGCCGCGGACGGAGAGTCGGCAGAAGTGTTGCCATCGGAGGCGGTGGCCTCGGCCTGATTCTTGCCGTGGTTGCCTTATTAATGGGTGTCAACCCAGGCAATTTAACGCAATTACTAAATAGTCCCGTTTCAGCTCCCGAAACTGCCACAGACTACACCGACCTGACCACCAAATGCCAAACAGGCGCTGACGCGAATCAAAACCGCGACTGCGCTATTGTAGGTTATGTCAACAGTATTCAAGCCTTCTGGTCTGACGAGTTCGACAGAAACAATCTTGACTATCGAAACGCGCAAACCATTCTTTTCTCAGGCTCGACCCAGGCCGCCTGCGGATACGCTTCCGGCGCGACCGGTCCCTTTTACTGCCCCCGCGATGAGAGCATCTACCTTGACCTCTCCTTCTTTGATGACCTGAGAACAAAGTTTGGCGCTCAAGGCGGCCCATTTGCCGAAGCCTACATTCTCGCCCACGAATACGGCCATCATGTTCAGGGCTTGCTTGGCATCCTGAATACTTCCGGATACACCAATACCGGTCCCGACAGCGAAGCCGTGATGACTGAGTTGCAGGCGGATTGTTTGGCAGGCATCTGGATGAATAACGCGGTCGAAACAGGTTATATCGAAAGCATCTCTCAGGATGATATCACTATGGCTTTGAATGCTGCCGCTTCAGTCGGCGACGACCGCATTCAGCGCCAGATGCAAGGCTATGTCTCTCCCGAATCATGGAGCCATGGTTCTTCCAAACAGCGCCTGGCAGCGTTGCACGACGGGCTGCAATCCGGCGACGTTCAAACCTGCAGCACTCCAGGCTGGTAGCGCCGATCTTCCCTCACTTGCGCTCGACCCAACCCGATGGTCTGGTCAGCCAGGAGTGACGACCAGGTCGCCATGGTCATTGACGCCCTGAGCTCAGCCCCATCTCTTACTCCTTAAGACTCTGGCCCCAATTAAACAAAAGCATTCAAAAAAAGAAAACCCCCGGCTCAAAAAAGTCGGGGGTTAGTTTAAGAGAAATGTTACTTGTTGTGATCAATTACTTTTTTCTCAGTGGCTGGTTTGACAGCTTTTGAGGTGACCGAAATCTTGCGTGGTTGGGTCTCAGGTTTCTTGGGCAGATGAACGGTCAAAACACCGTTTTCGCTGTCCGCAGAGATGCCATCCTGTTCGATCAATTCAGGCATCGTAATGCTTCGCACGAAAGAGCCATAGCGGCGCTCGCGCACATGATACTTGCCTTCTTGCTCATCTTTGTTTTCCTCGTCAATTTCACCTTTGATCGTCAACGTATTGTTGTCGTAGGTGATTTCGACTTTCTCGGGGTCAAACCCGGGCATGCTCGCCTTAACCAGAAACTCCTGGTCATTCTCAACTACATCGAGCGGAAAACCCGACGGCAAAGGTTCCGAATCCTCGCCAAAAAACTGTTCCATCATTCTGTTCCAATAAGGGTCGCGCCCTAATGGACGTCGCCTAATCATATATGCCATATCTTCCTCCAATCTCACTGTTTCATTGTTATGACTCATTTATAGCCATCTCCTGTTAGAGAAATATATGCGGAACATTCGAAATGCATTAACTTAAAAGAGCTCCCAGACACAGGTTACTTAAAAACTTTGATCGCTGATCAGCATGAATGTACAATAAAAAGATGACCGAATACTTTGATATTGAACGAAAAATTTCTGAAATCGAAGCAGAATTAGCGAATCTGGATCTTCACCGTGACCAGTTACTGGATGAACTGACACAATTACGCCAACAACTCCCTCAAAAAGATTCCCCGACACAACCAATGCTGAATATTCAG
>JAAYCN010000101.1 GCA_012729755.1 Chloroflexota bacterium
AGGTGCCGGTGGCTGAGTGGTGGAACATCCCGATGGCTGAGCTTGCTACAAGCCAGGAATTATCTTATGATCAGAGGTAGGTCGGGTTTCCATACCCGACCTATCATTGTTGAATACTATTCATAGTCTGTGTAGATGGTTATTTTCGGTATAGTTTTCAATGTAATCTCTCCATCATACAACCCCCTGGCAACCCATTCACCAACCGATGAATGCTGCCACTTCGTTGGCATGTCTACTAATGCGTGTTTCACCGGATTCCAATGGATGTAATCCAAATGCTGGTGTAAATCTTCTTCATCCCTGATGACATGATCCCAAAATCGATTTTGCCAAATTTTTACTGGCTCGGAAATTTGTCTATCTTTCTTGTAATTCAATGTGAAATTTCTTTTAAAGCTGTGTATCAGGTGCGAGAAATTTGGTTGGTCAGGCGGCAGCTGGATCAACCAGTGGAAGTGATCCGGTAAAATCACATAGGCAAGCATATTAAAAGGGTAATACTTTCTGACCACAGCCAGCGTACTCCAAAAAAGGTCAATATTTTGAGGATTTTCAAAAACTGGTAGCCGCCTGTGAGTCACACAGGTAATAAACACCATACTGTCTGGAATGTAATAACGTGTATAAATGGGCATAGTTGGTCACTGTGGAAGACGATTATTAATTAGGGTTATTAACAATTCTACTGCAATAGCTGTGGGAACGAATCTAGCTCAACTTATATTTTCTAGGTCGGGTATGGAAACTGGGGTCGGTCGGGTATGGAAACCCGACCTACTTTTTTATACTCCTTGGCACACCCATGGATCGAAAACAAAAAAGCACTTCTGCCGGAAGGAAAGCTGAATTCTGACATTTCCCTCCGAAAAACCTTTGACACGGGGTTAGAAAATCACTACAATAGTATTACGGTCTACTTTATCCATTTTGTTCAACTTATTCAATAGCAGGGCAGGAGGCAGGTATGGCAATCGTGAGGCAGATCTTACAGACCAAAGGGTATGACGTCTATTCAGTTCCACCCGAGGCAACCATCCTTGACGCATTGAAACTGATGGAGCGGCGGGGCATTGGTGCGGTGCTAGTGATGAGCGGCGACAAGGTGCATGGCATCTTCTCGGAACGCGACTATGCGCGCCGCGGTGTGCTCAAAGGATGCGATGTTAAAACCCAGATTGATGAGGTGATGACCAAAACGGTGTACTACGTCAGCCCGGCCGAATCAATTGAAGAGTGCATGGCGCAGATGGCGGACAAGAAAATCCGGCACCTGCCTGTGGTTGAGGACGGCAAGGTTGTTGGGGTCATCTCGATTGGCGATGTGGTAAATATAATGATCGCCAACCAGAAATCGTTGATCAGCGGCCTGGAGAACTACATCCTTGGCCGGGATTACAACCAGTAGTCATCTGACGCCTGTCCGCAATCACATATTCAGGAGACGGCTCTCGCGTCTCCTGTGAGGCGCGAGCCAGGTTATTAAGGCGGGATCACCCCGCCTTTTTTGTTTGGTGTCGCTGGGGGAGAGGATAGAAGAAGTCTGGCTTATTTGAACTGTATTTATTTCAAGAAATAATTCCTTTGCTGTACGGTCGCCACAGCGGGTC
>JAAYCN010000102.1 GCA_012729755.1 Chloroflexota bacterium
AAGACGTAAGCCGCGCCGGCATCTTCCGCGTTGTTGTTCTGCTGGTTGCCGTTGACGCCATTGCTGTCTTCCTGATAAGCGCCAACCACGATGGTGTTGCCCGAGATCGCGACTGAGCCACCAAACCAATCCCCCCTGTCTGTATTGGAAGCTTTCAGGTAAGTGATATGAAGGTTGGATTCGACCTGGTTTTTGATTCCCTGCCACTCCTCATCACTTAAACCTTCTAAGGCTAAAGGATTCCGTCCGTGTGCCATGGGCCTGGAATTTGTTTCTAAATCCCGGGAAAAGTAATCAGGAGCATCCTGCCTGGTGAGCGCGGAGGCTGTCTGAGCCTGGAAGACCATCAAGAAAACAATTAAACAAATAATTACTCTTTTACGATTTATCATTTCGTTTAACCTCATTGAATAACAAAAATTGGATTTTGTAAAGATAACTTCCCAGATTTTACCATTTAAATAGGGAAGTCCCAGAACAAACATGAAGTGAATGTTCACCGCTTTCTGTGATTAGGTGTAAACCCATGGTGGCTTTTATCGTGATAGGAAATTCCTTTCGCTTTGTTTATGAGCAAATTGATTGTTTTGAAACTTCCTCTTTTTTCCCCTGGCTAGACACTTTTGAAACGCATATCATCAAAAAGCGGTAAAAGCTAAATATCGAAGCTTGGTAAAATAATTGAACCGAGAGGGAAAGCGCAGCGTCTTAAAGAATGAGGAATGTCTGATGATGAAAATGAACGAAAAAAGCTCAGGCGCGAAAATTTTTGCCCACCTGCTCATCCTGGTAATGAGCTTGCTTTTTCTTTTAAACGCTGCGCATGTATTAATCAGCCTCGACGCGATGAGTTTCTGGGGATATCCCTATGTTGGCTTGCTCGCTCAGGAACAATTTAAAGCGGTGAAACTTAGAAACCTGCGCTGTCCAAGATTTATCGCGGATGGTGAGACAAAATCTGTCAGTGTTGAAGTCGTTAATACTGGCAAGGAGCCTCTTAAGCCTTTTATCCAGGCTGTTTTCAGCAGTACCCTTGCGGAAGATGGCATTCGATATGAGGAAATTTCGCGAGAACTGCAGCCTGGTCAATCAACAAAAGTGATTTGGGAAGTGAAAGGCGAAGAATTCACGCGAAGAAACTTTGGCGTGGCCCGGGTGTTTCTCAGCCGCGATGTAAACTTTTCACCAACTAAAAGTATTTATTGTGATACGGTGCGCTTGAATGTGCCCGGGTTTGACAGCGAGGCGGCCGGGTTGGGCTTGTTCGCTGTCTTATCCGTTTTGACCTTGATGTTGGCTTATTGTTTTACCAGAACTGATTCCGTTTCTCAGAAACTTGGCCGTCCTCGTACCGGCTTGATTTATTTATTGGCCGTGATGGCTTTGTTGACAATCGCCAGTTTGTCGGGAGCCTGGTTATTGGGCTTGGTCAGTTTGGTGCTGGAAGTTTTGGGCGCTTTTATCTTTTTGCAGGCCAAATATCATTAATCATAATCATTGCAATTAGCTGTTGATCATGATTTTAAGTTGTTATATGCTTCTTTTTGCCTTTTGGGGTCATTATAGACAGAGGCAACCCCTCAGACGCAAAAGGGTGTACGGGTGTTGCAGTACAACTAACCTTTGACCGCGCCTCCGAGCATGCCGCGGATGAAAAAGCGCTGGAATAAGATATAGACCAGGATGGTGGGCACAGCGACAATAATTGCCCCGGCCGCCATCAGGGGGATATTGCCTGAGTGACGACCCTGGAAAAAAGCCAGACCGACTGGCAGGGTGCGCAGGGCTTCGTCTTGAACCATCACCAGGGCTAAAAGGAATTCGTTCCATGTCCAGACGAAGAAGAGTACCACTAAGGTAGTGACAGCAGGTTTCGCGAGCGGCCAGAGCACCAGCCAGAGCGTTTGCCAGCGGGAACAACCGTCAATCGCGGCAGCGTCCGCGAGTTCTTTGGGCGCTTCCTCAAAAAATGAACTCATCCACAAGGTGCCAAATGAAAGGCTGAGCGCTACCTGGGGCAAAATGATCGCCCAATATGTATCGCGCAAGCCAATCATGTCCATCAGGTTGTAGAGAGGAATGAGAACCGCTTCAAATGGCACCATGAACCCCAGGATAATCAAAGTCAAAAGCCATTTTTTGCCCGGCAAGGGAAGCATGCCAAAGGCATAGCCAGTCAGCGTTGATAGAAACACGCTGAGGATCACCACAACTGTCGCGACAAAAACGCTGTTCTTAAAAAAAACATTAAATCTTCCGGTAATCCAGGCGCGTTCGAAGTTTTCGGGGTTCAAGGAGGAGGTTAGACTAAAAGGACCCTGGATAATTTGGGTGTCTGTCTTGAACGCGCTTAGAAACATCCCTGAGATCGGCAGGAGGACAAAAAGCATAAAAATCGTCAGAATGAGATATCTCGGCAGGGCGTTACGCCAGGTTTTTCGCATCAGCTTTTATCCTCATCTCTCTGTTGGAAGCGGCGAACAAGCAGTGAGATGAAAAGGATGATCACCGTCAGAACGATAGCCATCGCGGACGCGTAGCCGAAATTCTTCTGAATGAAAGCTGTGCGGTAGATCAAAAAGCCAGCAACCATGGTGGCTTGGCCGGGGCCTCCTCGAGTGGTGACGAATACGAGGTCAAAGACCCGCAGGGCAGCTACGATGGTTGTAACCAGAGCCACGCCGATTTCAGGCCTTAAAGATGGGATGGTAATGGATTTCAACTGCTGCCATTGATCAGCGCCGTCAAGGCTTGACGCTTCGTAGTATTCCTGAGGGATGCGCTGCATGCCAGCCAGAAACAGCAGCATGCAGAATCCGTATTGAACCCAGCTGCCAACTGCGCCGACGGAGGGTAGCGCCCAGTTGAAATCCCCCAACCAGGTACGCGTTAATCCTCCGAGCCCGATGCTTTTAAGCGACAGATTAATCGGTCCGAACACCGGGTTGAACATCCAGCGCCAAATCACACCAATCACGACCATGCTGATAATCTGCGGCAAAAAGAGCACCGTGCGAAAAAAGGTCAGTCCTTTGATCGGTATGCGGCCGAGCAGCGTGGATAACGCGAGGCCGATAATGATAGGCAACACACAGAAAAAAATTACGAAAATCAGGTTGTTTTTAAGCGCGTTAAGAAACTCACTATCCGTGAACAATTGTTTGAAATTGTCGAGAAATATAAATTCGCGGTTCGCGCTGAACCCATCCCACCTGAAGAGGCTGTTGTAGAGCGTGCCGATCAGAGGGATGAGCACAAAAATCGTGTAGAGTAAAAAGGCTGGTCCAAGATAGAGCCAGCCCTTCCATTTTGATTCACCGGGGTACGCAGCGTTTTGTCTGGCCATAATAAATAGAATACCGGCGCCATTTAGGCACCGGTATTGATTGTAATCGGATTACTTAATCGTCGCGAGATAGTCCTGATAAACCTTGTCTAAAGCGGCGGTAAATTCGGCTGGCGTGGTGAGCTCGCCTAACAGTTTTTGCAGCTCAGCAACGCTGGCATCATAAAAAGTTGGGGTTGCCCAGTCGATATAATGACCTACCACGTTGTTTTTGTTGATTTCATTCCAAGCGCGCATGGTGTCTCCGAACAAGCCAGACATATCGACCCTGGAATCAGCAGGCAGTTCAATCGCCGGCACCATGCCGGATTCAGCCCAGAGCTCTGCTGCGCGGGGGCTGATCATCCAGTCGAGATATTCAGCGGCCAGATCGGCCTTGGTTGTGGTGGCACGAATTGAGAATGGAATACCGACGCCACCGATCGCCAGGGCGCTTTTACCGCTGTAAGGCGGCAGCAGGAAGAAACCGAATTCCTGATCAGTTCCCGCGAGCAGTTCGCCAGCCAGCCAGGAACCGGTGATGGTCATGGCGCCTTTGCCGGATTTGAAGAGCAGGTTGCCGTCATCATAACCGATGCCGGCAAAACCGTCGCTAAAATAGCCAGCCTTGACCCAATCCAAAAGGATTTCAGCCGCCTGTTTGTTTTCGGGAATGTCAAATGAAGCGTTGTTGATGCCATACACAAAATTATCGATATATTCCATGCTTACAAGCAGGTGTTGAATGGCGCTGTATTCATGAATAGCAGGCCAGCCATCCAGAGAGCCGAAAGAAATAGGGGTGATACCGGCTGCCTTAATTTCCGCGAGCAGAGCTTCAAAATCTTCAAAGGTGGTGGGAACATCCCAGCCGTGTTCTTTGAACATGCTCTTGTTGTAATAAACACCGACCACCTCAGCGGTGGGGCTGACGCCAAAAACCTCTCCCTGACCGAAAGTTTTGCCGTCGGTCGTGAAGCTGTTGCGCTTGGCGACAGATACAGAGACAACCTTTCCCCAGTTAAACTGGGTGACATATTTATTCAGCGGGAGTAAGAGGCCGCCTTCCACCATGCTGCCCATATCGTTGCGGCCCTGATTGACCTGTGCCACATCTGGCCCATCAGCCTGGGTAAGCGCGAGCGGAAGAGTGATTTTAAGATCATCGAGCACTTTGACGACACGTTCAATTTTGACGCCAGGATGAGCGGCTTCAAACTCAGCGTTCAATGTGTCCATCACTTTGCCTTCGACATCACGATGGAACTGATCCCAGACGACGAGCGTTTGGGGCTGCGGCGCTTCTGAGCCTGTCGGCACTGATGGCGCCATCTGGCAGGCGTTCAAGACCAGCACGCTAACTGTGAATAAGGCGAACAGGAAATTAAATCTTTTCATTTCGACTCCTTTATTGTCATGAAGATGCCTGTTTAAACCTCAACATCTTCCAGTTTTGATTATAACTTATCGAGGCAGAAAGATGCGGTTTCGTGAGGGTTTGGGGTGGGTTATCCATCGAAAATCGGTATAATCATAATTAAATTACTAACTGAATAAAAAAGGAGACCCACTGAATGGAAAAACGTTATGAGACCATACCAGAAGCGTTTAAGTCATTGGCCTGGAAGTTATTGGAAGTAACTGAGAACGCGGCCATGGCCGCAGCGCGAGCGGCCGGCAGGGGTGACAAAAATCTGGCTGATAAGGCCGCTGTGGATGCGATGCGGGCGACATTGGGCCGTATTCAGGGTTTTAAAACAGTCATCAAAATCGGAGAAGGCGAACGAGACGAAGCGCCGATGCTTTATATCGGAGAAGAGATCGGTACTGGCAGTATTGAGATCGATCTGGCGGTGGATCCGCTTGAAAACACTAATGCCACCGCTAACCTTAATTCAGGCGCGGTAACAGTGCTGGCGGCTACGCCTTCTGGAGGTTTGTTAGGGGCTTCTGATTGTTACATGGATAAACTGTGCGTTGGCAAAGAAACCGCGCCTTATGTTGACATTCGGAAAACGCCAGAAGAAAATGTGGCGCAGTTGGCAATCGCGCTTAAACGCCATAATCTTTCAGAATTGACCATTACTGTCTTGGATCGGGAGAGAAACAATGATCTGGTGAGGCGGCTTCGCGGCACTGGCGTGAGGGTCAGATTGATTCCTGATGGTGATCTGATGCCATCGATCTTTACCTGTCTTAAGGGGGTTGGTGTGCATGCAGTCATGGGGATTGGCGCGGCGCCCGAGGGAGTTATTTCGGCGGCGGCAATCAAGCTG
Source organism: Chloroflexota bacterium (assembly GCA_012729755.1). Classification (GTDB taxonomy): domain Bacteria; phylum Chloroflexota; class Anaerolineae; order Anaerolineales; family Anaerolineaceae; genus Mesolinea. The sequence continues at coordinate 5,602 of JAAYCN010000102.1, forward strand.
TTAGGTGGAAAAATGCAGGCCATTTTCAAACCAAGAAATGATGACGACGCAGCACGCCTGAAAGGAATGGGTATTGACCTTGGCAAAGTTTATACGCAAAATGACCTGGTGCCGGCGGAGCGTATCGTCTTTTGCGCGACGGCTGTCACGCCGATGGTGACGACAACTAAAGCTGTGCTTGAAGGGGTCAGCTTCTTCCCGGGTGGCGCGAAAACTTACAGTCTGGTGATTGCCAACGACTTTATGCAGTTTGTGCCTACCACGCATGTTTTAGATAAACAAGAGTTTGTTGATCGGCACAGTGAATTCAGGTTGTGGTGAGGCTGATTGACACCTTCAATAGGCTTCGCTATACTAACTTGAATTTCGAGAGACTGAGGGAATAATGAAAACAGCGCTTATCACTGGCATTACTGGTCAGGACGGATCTTTTTTAGCGGAATATCTGCTGCATCAGGGTTATGTTGTCCACGGGATTATTCGACGGGCAAGCACTTTTAACACCAAACGAATTGACCATATTTACCGGGATCCACATTCCAAAGTGGGCGAACAGCTCTACCTCCATTACGGTGATATGGGTGCAACAGGCACTTTGGCTGACATCATTTATGACACCAAACCTGATGAGGTTTATCATCTGGCGGCGCAAAGTCACGTGAAGGTCAGTTTTGAAATGCCCGAATATACCGGTGACACGACAGGGCTTGGAACCGCGCGTATGCTTGAAGCGATTCATCGGGTAAAGAAAGATATTCGCTTTTATCAAGCATCGACCAGTGAGCTGTTTGGCGCCGCGAAGCCCCCGCAAAGCGAAAACACAGCTTTTTACCCTCGCAGCCCATATGCGGCGGCTAAACTTTACGCCTATTGGATGGTGGTGAATTATCGTGAGGCGTATAGCCTGTATGCTTCCAACGGTATCTTGTTTAACCACGAGTCAGCCAGACGCGGTGAAACCTTTGTAACGCGCAAGATCACTCAAGGCTTGGCTATGATTCGGGCTGGACTGCGGGATAAGCTTTATCTGGGCAATCTCGATTCAAAGCGCGACTGGGGATACGCTCCTGAATATGTTGAGGCGATGCACCTGCTGTTGCAGCAAGATCATCCGGATGATTTTGTCATCGGCACTGGTGAATCGCATTCCATTCGCGAATTTCTTGACGAGGCTTTTGGTTACGCTGATATGGACTGGCATAAATATGTGGAAATTGACCCCCGCTATTTCAGGCCGACCGAGGTGGATTACCTTTTGGCTGATCCATCCAAAGCCAAACGCGAACTTGGTTGGGAGCCCAAGATTAAGTTTAGCGAGCTGGTGCGCATCATGGTTGACGCTGATCTGGAGTTGATGGGTCTCGAAAAGCCAGGCGAAGGCAAGAAGATCATCGACGAAAAATTCAATGGCTGGCATAAATGGGAAGATCAGGTTGTCAGCA
>JAAYCN010000103.1 GCA_012729755.1 Chloroflexota bacterium
CCAACAGGACATGATCTTCGGGCCCGGTGAATTGGTTGCGCGAGGCGAATAATGCGCCTGCCAGGCCTGCCGCTGCCGCGCTCAAAGTCAACGCAAGCAATTTTGAAGAAAAGGTGTTGACACCTGTCGCTTTGGCAACCGTTTGATCTTCACGAATGGCCTCCCAGCCCCGGCCAGTGCGTGACCTCTGCAGCCGGGCCACAAAGAAGATCATCAACAACACCATAATAAAAATTAAGTAAGTGAAATTAACATCGTCATTCAAAACCATGCCGAACAAGGTGGGTCCTCCCACATCCCTGATCCCGCGCGGACCGCCTGTGAACCAGGTCAACAGGTCACTCTTCAGTAAGATACGAATGATCTCCGCGAAACCGAGTGTTACGATAGCCAGGTAATCCCCGCGAAGATTTAAGATCGGCAATCCGATCAAAAAACCGACCAATGCTGAAGTTCCTACAGCGATTGCTAAGGCCAGCCAAAAATTCAACATCAGCCCATGCGGCTCAGGTGCGGTAAGCAAAGCAAACGTATAAGTTCCGACGGCAAAAAAGGCCACATAACCGATCACCAACTGGCCTGTCCAACCTGTAATAATATTCAATCCCAACCCCAGCAGGATATAAATTCCCACCGTTCCCAGCACGTAATTCCAATAAGAACCCCACACCCTCGGTAAGAGAATGAACAAAGCAAGGGCAATCACAAATGTCGCATATTTCACTGCCGGTTTCTCGAACAGGTGTTGCGGCACAAACCGTATGAGGCGCTTTGACACGCACCCTTTAAGTTCTTTCGCTTTGTCACTGAACCGCCTCTGCCACAAATATTCCAGAAATGCCCCAAGCAAAGTTGCCAAGGTGAACAGGGTTAAAAGCGAAAGTGCCGCAATGGTCGGATCTGCGATCTTAAGCATCAAAAGTCCGATCAATGCGGGAGAGACTGCAACCAGGTAGGTACGCACATCGATACCAGCCTTGGCAATACTGCCAAAGATAAAAGCGACGATGCCCATGATGGCACCAAAGGTGAGCCCGCCAACCAGGATGACTGGCAACAGATCTTTGAATGGCTCCTCACGATATTTCCTAACCAGGCTGGACCCTGCCCACATTCCAATCAAAACAAAAAATAAGACGACAAAGAAAATCTTGGGCATCGCATTGGTCGGTACAGGCTGACCGAACAGTTTGGAAAGCAATCCCGAACCGGTCTCGATAAAACCAATTAAAAACAGAAAAGTCAAAACAATTCCAAACACGATCCCTGTGACAAATCCCTTGGAAAAACGGATGGTTTTCATAGTTTCTCCTCAGAGAGCCTTTCACCCAAAATGCCGGATGGTCTGATGATCAACACGACAATCAGCGTTAGAAAGGCGATAACATCTTTTAATTGGAAGTCTATTCCTAACAAAGCTGGACCAATTGACTCGATCACTCCCAGCGTCATACCGCCCAGCATGGCCCCTGGGATGTTCCCCACACCTCCCAAAACGGCCGCCGTAAAAGCCTTGATCCCTGGCAAGGAACCGGTAATATGATTCACCAGTCCCATATGAATTCCCCACATCACTCCAGAAGCCCCCGCCAAAATGCCGCTGATAATAAATGTCTGGCTAATTACCCGATTGACATCCACACCCATCAACGCGGCGCTGTCCTTATCCTGCGCCACGGCGCGCATTGAGCGGCCAAGTTTCGTTTTCTGCACAAGGATATATAAAGCGATCATCAAGATCGTGGATAATGCCAATGAAAATGCGCCGGTGTACGAAATGAGTACTGGCTTACCAAAGAACTGAATTGTCCACCCTGCTCCTCGGTCCAGAACGGCTGGGTTGACAATATTTTTACGTTGTGGCCCAAACAAAAGCATGGCAGCATTTTGTAAAAATGTTGAAGCCCCGATTGCCGTGATTAACAGGATAATTCGTGGGGCATTGCGCAGGGGTCTGTAAGCAATCTTCTCCAACAAATAGCCTGAACAACCTGAGACGAACATCCCGACTAAAAAGGCAATCAGCACGGAAAGGAAAGGGTGCGCGTTCAAAAAGACCAGGTCGGGATTGGTCATGGTTGGGGCTGGCAGGAACCTGAACAGCTCAAACACGAAGAAACAGCAAAAGGCTCCTATCATCATGACTTCACCATGCGCGAAGTTAATCATGAACATAATGCCATACACCAACGTATAACCGATGGCGATCAAGGCATACATTCCTCCCAGAATTAATCCCGAGAGGCCAAAGCGCAGCCAAGTATCAGGGGTGTAGGCAGCTTCAACCGTAACTACGCGAACGACACGCCAAAGCAGGAAAACCCCCAATGCGATTCCCAAGACCCAACGCACATATTTTCCGACCTTGAGCATAGTTCGCATGGTGGATTGATTTGGTTTCTTCATGCTCATCTTCCTTTTCCAGTCTTGCTAAACTGACAGCAAACCGCTCGAACTCAATTGCCAGATCCATTTGTTTACAAACAACCTGGGAAGAAGGATGTTTCCTTCTTCCCAGGTTCGACTCATTACTCAACAACTACCCAGTCACCATCTTTGACATGATAGATGATGGGACCAGAGGCGTTACATTCACCTGTCTGCTGACAGGTGATCGTGCCCGCCACACCAGTAAAATCTTTGACTGTGCGGACGGCTTCAACCAAAGCTGCTCGGGGAATGTACAGTTTTTCGCCAGAGACAATTGACACATCTTTAATAACCTTCAATAACACAGCCATTGCGTCATAAGAACCCCAGGTGTAGGCTGTGATCGTGCCGGGTTCAACCCCATATGCTGTCCTGAAGGCTTCATCAAACTTCTTGCGGGCATCAGAAGCAGGCGGGACCATCGTAGTACATAACGCGCCTTCGCCATTTTTTCCGGCTTTAGTCAGGAAATCGGTGCCAAAAATACCATCACCACCGAAGAAAATGACATTTTCCAAACCTGCTTGTTTCATCTGGTTGACTAAGACGGAGGCCTCCGAATTATAGCCACCATAATAAATGGCTTCTGGGGCTTTCGAGGCAACAGCGGCTAATACAGCGGAATAGTCAGCCTCTCCCGAAGTAATAGCTTCAAAAGCTACCACCTCGCCGCCCAAAGCTTTGAAATCCACCTCCAAACCACTCGCGATCCCTTGCCCATAATCACTGCCGTCATGCAAGATGGCGACTTTCCTCACACCTACCTCGTTGTAGAAATAAGCAGACGCGGCTTTGGCCTGGTCTTCATCAGTGAACGCATTGCGATTGAAGACAGCTGACCCCTTGGCAGTCAACTCTGGGTTGGTCGCTGAAGGAGACATCATCGGGATGCTTGCCTTTTCGAAGATCGGGATGGCGGCAGCTGAGTCACCCGAGAAGGCCGGGCCTGCAATGGCGATGAAGGCAGGATCTGACGCCATCTTATTGGCGACAGCAGCTCCGCCCTCAGCGGACGCGCCGTCATCTTCCGCGACCATTTCAATCGCCCACCCATTGATATCGCCGGCATCTTTAATAGCCAGCAGCATCGCGTTTACCTGGTCCTGGCCATAAGCGGCATAATCTCCCGCCAGAGGGCCTGCAAAACCCACCTTGACCGTGCTGCCTTTCGCGATGACAGCGCAGCCAGCTTTATCCGTGCCGCACACGGCTGGCACATCAGACTTTGATGCGGCCGGAGCGCAGGCGCCCAAAAGCAAAGCAAAGGCCATTAACACTACAAAAAACTTCTTACTCATAATTCTCCTTTTAAAGTGAACAATACTTTCAATAAAATTATTTAAGAGCAATGATCAAGCATTCTCCTTCATTTACATGGCAATTAAGTCACACCAATGCGGGTGCTGCTGAAGTGGGTGTATTTCTCTTCAGCCATAATCACCCTGATGCGCTCGACCGTTGTCCAAACATCCTCAAATGACGTATAAAGCGGTGCAAGACCGAGCCTGATGTTATTGGGTTCTCTGAAATCTGGAACCACATTCATTTCATTAATCAGCGCGCAATTGATCCGATACCCTTCCTCGTGTTGAATGCTGACGTGTGAGCCGCGCAAATTGACATCTCTTGGAGTTCCAAGTTTGAAACCATATGGCGCCAGCACTTCATCCACTAAATCAATTAAATAGCTGCTTAACGCGATGGATTTCTTACGCAGCTGTTCAATGCCTGCTTCAAGAAGCTTGTCCACGCCGCACTCTATTGCGGGGTAGGACATGATTGAACTGGTACCGCTCAAAAATCGCCTCACATCCCCAGCTGGAGAATATTCCAAATCAAAAGCGAATGGTTTACTGTCTCCATACCAGCCCCAAATTGGGGGCATCGCTTTCTCTTGCAAACCTTTCCTTACAAAGAGAAAAGCTGGTGAACCAGGTCCGCCATTCAAATATTTATAGGTACATCCAACCGCAAAATCAGCCCCCCACTCGTTTAACGCTACCGGAACTGACCCAGTGGAATGGCACAGATCCCATAAAACAAGTGCCCCTTTGCTGTGAGCATATTCTGTCAGTCTCTTCGCGTCATACATAAAGCCGCTTTTGAAAACAACGTGGCTGAGGGACACCACCGCAGTGTTCTCATCTATTACGCTTTCAATCTCATCCCAATCTATTGAGACGCCATCCCTGCTGTTGAGCAGCGCAATCTGATATCTGTCACCTTTCAGGTGATTGCAGCTTTGTAGCACATACAGGTCCGTGGGAAAATTGAATACATCTGAAACAATTTTCCTCCGGTCAGGTTTCAGATCTAAGGCAGCCATGATCAGTTTAAATAAATTAATCGTGGTCGAGTCTGCGACCAGACACTCACCCTCAGACGCGCCTACCAACTTGGCGATTTTGTCACCAATCGCAGCCGGCCAGGTTATCCATTTTTCATTCCATGATCTGATCAACCTGTCACCCCACTCCTTTTTAAGCAGGTGATCATATCGATCAATCGTCTCCAGTGGGAGTCGACCAAGCGAATTCCCATCCATATAGATCATATCTGGCTCAGCAGAATAAAACTCATCCCTAAAACTCGCCAGCGGGTCCTGTGAGTCTAAGTTTCGAGCAAAATCCAAAGAAGTATCCATCTCATTCTCTCCTATACTTATTCATTAAAATGTCCATACGATCCGTCGGCCAGTGCTTGTTTTCCAATCGCTAACAAATCTTCCGGAATAACCCTGAAAGTCTCACCTTCATTTGGGTCCTGAGGGATGCGGTTCACAAGATCGTTACTAATGTCCCTTACTGCTCGTACCATTAATTCCGCCGAGAGCTTAGACACTTTGCCATTCAAACTTTCATAAGTGTCCCCACGGACCACCTTGATTTGTTCGCGGTAAATGATGTCTCCCGTATCGATACCTGGGTCAATATAGTGCACGGTTGCCCCAACCGGCAGGTTTTTATACAAAGCCCATCCTACCGAAGCCGATCCCCGCAACCATGGCAACATGCCAGGGTGTGCATTCAACGTTCCTTTAGGCGGGATGGTCAAGACACGTTCCTTGATAATCCTGGTACCGCCAAGTACGATCAACTCTGGTTGAAATTGTTGAAGTAATTCATAACAGCCATTCCCATTATGGTTGGGAACATTATAAATAGGGATCTTCTTGCCTGTTACCAGCTCATTGATGCGCGGAGCGATCTCGCAGCCCGCCATGCGGTCAAAGAATTTTTGTCTTTCTTCATCCCCAATTGCGGAAACCTCTTGAATAACAACTTCCGGTACGAATCCTTCATCGAATAATGCCTTCAACATGTCGCGTCCGTAAGGATGTTCCTCCAGCACTAGAAAAGCAAAGCGAATAGCCATAATTCTCCCTTAACTCAATATTTGTATTTAAAAAGTCTGGTATCGACAATTAATTGATACTTTTGGAATCTTGCTCAGAAAAATATTCGATTTCAGACTTGAATAAACTTCAAACTTGCGAAGGAATTACAAATTGATGATCGGATTTTCAACTTCGTGATTTTACCACATTAATAAAAATTCATGTCAAGGCAATATAGAAATGTCCTGAAAAAACATCCTGAAAAAACTCAGTTGAGAAATTAGCGTTTATGCTATAATCCTATCCCTAAACACGATGGCAGACCATCGGTCATCCGGCAGAGAATCGCGGCTTGGTGCAACGCGATCCGCGCCACCGGAGCGCCTCAGACCCTACTCACCTGCTCCTCCTTATGGAGCGTGGCTGCGGTGATGACCTTCAGCCGCAGACGCCTAAGCCCGTTAACGCTTCCGAGCTGCCCGACCATGTGCCGGGAAGCAGGGTGGTACCGCGAGAAACCCTCGTCCCTGCATGACAGGGATTTTTTATTTAACAGGAGCATGTATGATCGACCCGACTGCAATCGAACACTATAGACCGGAAGAAATTGAGCTCAAGTGGCAAGCGCGATGGGCCGCTGACCATCTTTATGAACCACAGCGCGACCCCCACAAAGAAAAGTTCTACGCGCTTACCATGCTTCCATATACCTCTGGTGATCTGCATATTGGTCACTGGTATGCCATCTCCCCTTCGGACGCGCGGGCGCGTTTCAAGCGCATGACTGGCTACAACGTTTTCTTTCCAATCGGCTTTGACGCTTTTGGTCTGCCGGCTGAGAACGCCGCAATCAGGCACAGAACCAATCCCCGCGAGTGGACTTATCGAAACGTTGAGCGCATGCGCGAGCAGCTCAAAACGATGGGCTGTTCCTTCGACTGGCGCAGCGAGATCATCACAGCTGACCCCGAGTATTATCGCTGGACACAATGGTGGTTCGAGCAGTTCTACAAGAACGATCTGGCCTATCAAAAATTCGCGCCGGTCGATTTTTGCCCAAGTTGCAATACCACGCTGGCGCGTGAACAGGTCAAGGGCGACGACAGACTGTGCGACCGCTGCGGCACGCCAGTCATCCGCAAAGACCTCAACCAGTGGTTCTTCCGCTCCTCAAAATATTCTGAGCAATTGCTCAATTTTGAAGGCATCGACTGGCCTGAAACGGTCAAGAACCTGCAAACAAAGTGGATCGGCAAGAGCAGCGGCGCCGCTGTTACCTTTTTGACCGAAGATGGCGATCCCCTTGAGGTTTTTACCACTCGTCCTGACACGCTGTGGGGTGTCACCTTTATGGTGCTCTCCCCTGAGCATCCGTTAGTCGACAAGTTGACCACCCCCGAACAGCGTCAGGCGGTGAACGCCTACCGCGAACAAGCCCAGCGGCAGTCTGATATCCAGCGCGAAGCTGTGGATCGTGAAAAAACCGGCGTCTTTACCGGAGGTTATGCCATCAACCCCGCATCAGGAGAGCGCATTCCGATCTGGATCGCTGACTATGTGCTGATGAGCTACGGTACCGGCGCGATCATGGCCGTGCCTGCCCACGATCAACGGGATTTCGAGTTCGCGAGAAAATTTAATCTGCCGATCAAGGTCGTCATCCAACCTGTCGGCTCTGACCCAATTGACCCCGCCGAAATGACGGAAGCAGTCGAAGCGCATGGCGAGATGGTCAATTCTGGCCCGCTTTCGGGCACGCCAGCCGAAGAAACCTTCGCTCGCGCCATTGCCTACGCCGAAGAACATGGTTTTGGCCATGAATCGGTCAATTATCGTTTCCACGACTGGCTGATCAGCCGTCAGCGCTTCTGGGGCGCGCCTATCCCGATCGTTTATTGCAATCACTGCGGCACCGTTCTCGTGCCTGAGGAACAACTGCCGGTTGAACTCCCTGATGAGTATATCTGGTCAGATAAAGGGGTCAACCCGCTCATTTCTCACCCCACCTGGAAGCACACGACCTGCCCAACCTGCGGAGGGCCCGCCACGCGCGAGACCGACACGATGGACACGTTCATGTGCTCGAGCTGGTACCATATGCGCTATCTCAGCCCACATTATGACGGCTACCCCTTCGACCCCGCCCAATATGACTATTGGATGCCAGTCGACACCTACACAGGCGGCAGCGAACATGCCACAATGCACCTGATCTATACGCGCTTCTTCCATAAGGCCGCGCGCGATTGCGGTATCACGCGCGGCGATGAGCCGATGCTTCAACTGCGCAATCAGGGCATGGTTCTCGGCGAAGATGGCGAGAAAATGTCTAAAAGCCGCGGCAATGTGGTCAACCCCGACGACCTGGTCGCGCGCTATGGCGCGGATACCGTGCGCGCTTATTTGTTCTTTTTCAGTAGTTGGGAATCAGGCGGACCGTGGTCTTCTTCAGGGATTGAGGGCAATACACGCTGGCTCAGGCGTGTCTGGTCGATACTGCTCGAGCCCGCCAAAGGCGGCGCTGAAGCTGGCCTGCTCAGAGCTTTGCGACGCAAAGCTCACCAGACCCTGCGCGTGATCACTTATGATTATGAACACTTTGAATTCAACACGATCATCTCAAGCCTGATGGAGCTGCTTAACGAAATGGGGCGCGCAAAAAACGCCGGCGCTTATGGCACTCCGGAATGGAACGAGGTCGCCGAGCTCTACCTGCTCATGCTCGCACCGGTCTGCCCACACATCTCAGAAGAACTTTGGGAACGGTTAGGCAAACCTTATTCAATCCATACCCAACCCTGGCCGCAAGTGAATGAAGATGCCGCCAAAGACGAAGAGATCACGCTGATCGTTCAGGTCAACGGCAGGCTGCGCGACCGCATTATGGTCGCTCCGGGAATCGCCAATGATGAAATGCGCGCCAAGGCCCTCGCCAGCGAGGCAGTGCTTAAAGAACTCGACGGCCGCGAACCTAAAAAAATCATCATCGTTCCCGGCCGGTTGGTAAATATTGTCGTTTAGGTTGTTGAGGCTAAAAATCACCAGCGAAACAGGATAGCTGCGCTATCCTGTTTCGCTATTTCGATGTTCAAAAATATCAAAATAAAGCAAGGCAAAAACAGAGCCAATCAAGCCGTGACCTCCTCAGGTGTAAGGCCGGGAATTCCCAAATTCAACCCCACCAAAACTTTGTACGGTTTATACTTAACACAAGCTAAGAAACAGCATAAAAAAGACCTGTTTCCAGGCCTTTTCCGCACAGCGCGGGGTCACCAAAGTGACGATTGGGATAAATCTTTATTTGAACTTGGTGTGTAATTTCGAAGGGTGATTAGCCAAATTCAAGATTAAGTTCCGCCTGCGCAGATTAGCCACGCGTGACAATTGAGCTGGCTTTAATTACACTTCACATTATTAACGGATTCACGCCGGCTTTTTCAAGCCGGCGTGAATATTCATTAATAAAACTTATTAAATAAAGTAATGGGTATTGCTCTCGGTGGCTGAGACGGCCATGTTTTCGACGCCAACCACTTCACAACTGCCACAGACCCCTGTATTCCGCAAGAAATCGCAAACATGCCTTTGTTTCCCCATTAGTCCAATTCAAACCAAGAGGTGAGAAAAGTCAGCATTTTTCTCGTTTATGAAAATATACTGTTGATGAAAAAAGCTGACCTGACTGTGAGATTTGGATACTTTTCAGAAGCGTAATCAATGAAATTATCCGTTCGCCAGGTGCCACTTTCGAAACTATGCTTCTCTAAAGGGATTACCTGGTTTTTATTGATCACCAAAACGTAGAAATTTGGGGAACTCACTATCTTTCTGACCTGCCCATGGTCAAAATCAAATTCTTTGATTCCGCTGAAAAGTTGAATCCTATCATTAGAGAACTGATATGTGAGTTGTGGGGTTTTCAACGCTCCCCCCCCTAATGATTCAATGAGCATGTTCGCCCGCGGTTTGAACACAAAAAGACCTCCGACCAAAGCGATTGCCAACCACATGATTGCCTGGCCAATTTCCCCAACCTTCGGCGCAACCATCATGGCTATGAACGAAGCCACTATCAAAACTGTGCTTAACCAAAAAAGTACATTTACAAACGGCCTAGCAAAAAATACAGCAAAAGTTATTTCGTTCGCGCGTTTAATCGTCAGTTCATATTTGTTAGAAAAATGAATTGATGAGAGATCTTGATTGTTCAAGCGATTTCCTTCTGTAAACTCAGTTTCTTAGGCAGGTTGGAAGGAACTGCGTGTGCAGTTCCTTCCATTCACAAATAAACTTTACCAGAGACCCATCAGGGTAAGCATCAACCGCATCGCCAACATGCCCAGAATTGAGTCGATCACGGGGATTACCAGCAGATACTGGTGGTATTTCGGATTTGTTTCAGCCACCAAAACAATCCGCGCAAAATGACCGACCAACGTGCCCATCAACATGCTTGGGACGAGCAATACGGTCGCCTGGGCTGCGTTGACAAGCCCTTGCTGGAACAAGTTGGCAGCCGTTGCGGCTCCTGCCGCCTTGGCAAAAAATGCCGAGACCAGAACAATCACCGATTCACCAGGTAATCCAAAGACACCCATGATCGGTTTAAACAAAGACCCCAATAAGTCAACCAATCCAGTCAGGGTTAGAAATTGGACAATAGCATAGCCCAATATCATCGCGGGGGCAATCTGCTCAATCCCGATGTAGAATCCTCGTTTCGCGCCTCGCATGAAGACAGATACGATCGATTCCTTATATACCTTTTTCGGAGGCGCAGCTACCTCTACTTCAGCCATTTCCTCAACGGTGAGAAGCCAGCAGATGGTAACCACTCCAATCACCGAGCTGGACAGCGATATTATCCAGAAGGATAGGGGGTACGAACCTGATTTTAGCATCTAAATCAGGAGAAGCAGTGACAAGATGCATC
>JAAYCN010000104.1 GCA_012729755.1 Chloroflexota bacterium
CCCGGTCTAATTCAGCTTTCCGGGCTATTTCTTTAGCGTTCATTGTTATTGTCCATGGCATAGCTCCTAATCCTAATTAGGACATTTCTATTTTGCTACTTTAGGACATTACTACTTTGCTCTTACATGAGCCTCTTTTTTTTATACTGATTTTAATTCTGGGTATATAATTCGCACATCTTTTTTTGAGAGGGTTGCTATGAAAATTTTAATCTTTGACCATTCCGAAGCATTAGCCAAACAATCCGCCGCTTTGGTTCAGGCTTGCGTCGCTCAAAAACCAAACGCGGTGCTCGGTTTCGCCACCGGCTCCACACCCGTTGAAACCTATCAGCAATTAATCAAGCTCCACCAGGCTGGGCAGCTCGATTTTTCGAAAGTTACCACCTTCAACCTGGATGAATACTACGGCCTGCCGGCTGACAACGATCAGAGCTATTCCTACTTTATGCGGGTTAATCTGTTCGATCATATCAACATCCCCGCTGGCAGCACGAACCTTTTGAGCGGCATTGCGCCTGACCCCAAAGCTGAGTGCGAACGCTATGATCAGCTAATCGAATCGCATGGCGGCATTGACCTGCAAATCGTCGGCATCGGCAAAAACGGTCATATCGCCTTTAACGAACCCTCAGATGAGTTTCTGATGCACAGTCATCTGGTCAACCTGACCGAGAACACCATCCAGGCCAACTCCCGGTTTTTTGAGTCGCCCGATCAGGTTCCCACCCAAGCGCTCACGATGGGCTCTGGTCAGATTTTCAAGGCACGTCAGATTCTCATGCTCGCCACTGGCGAAGGCAAAGCACAAGCGATCCACGACACCCTGCACGGGCCTGTCACGCCGCGTTGCCCATCCTCCATCCTGCAGCTCCACCCCGATACGGTCATCCTGCTCGACCGCGCCGCTGCTAGCATGCTTGATTGACAGTCATTATTGCCGCGAGAATATTTTTCGCGGACGTCCTACCATCCATTCAAGGTCCTGATGAATAATCATCAGGGCTTTTCGTTAAGGCGTTTCACGAATCAAAAAAAGTCCCTGTTTAACCAAAAAAGCCAGTCAACCACAATTACGATTGACACCCCCGCCTTTTTGCATACAATAATCCTACTCGCGGGCGTCGCCAAGTGGTAAGGCATTAGCCTTCCAAGCTAACATTCGCCGGTTCGAATCCGGTCGCCCGCTTGTATTATTTAACCGCCACAACTGTCAAACACCCCCAGTCAGAGACTGGGAGTGTGTTTCATTTATTAAGTGACCGCTGTCAGGGCATTTTAAATCAGTTTTCCGCCTGATTGCTTAAACTCGCGCTGAATGGTCTTCCACTGGTCATTATCAATCGCCCGGGTGGCGTCAAGAATAATTTCGACCTTAAAACCCAGCTCAAGCGCGTCACGTGCCGTATAAAACACGCAATAATCAGCGGCCAGGCCGCAAACTGCCATTCTGGCAACCCCCATGCCTTTCAGGTAATCTTCGAGACCAGTTTTATGCTTCCTGCCGTTATCGAAAAAGCCGCTATAGCTGTCGACCCGCGCATCCATACCTTTATGGAAAATCGCCGCGATTGGCTTTTGATCCAAAGCCTCTGCCAGTGCCGCTCCATAGCTGCCCTGAACGCAGTGGTCGGGCCAAAGCATCTGCGGCAGGCCATCCAATTCCCCCAGTTCAAACAATTTGCCGTCGGAATGAGCGGAAGCGAAGGAGCCGTGATTCGCCGGATGCCAATCCTGAGTGGCGACCACCAAATCAAAGCCCGATGACCTGCGGTTGATTTCCGCGATCACCTCATCCCCGGCGGGGACGGCTAAAGTGCCGCCGGGCAAAAAGTCGTTTTGTACATCTACAATAATCAGTGCTTTCATACCCCTATTTTACCGTTCCCTTAGCCGGCCATGTCTCCTCACTTTGCACAAGGATCGAAAAACTCAAACCTCGAATTTCATCGATCATGTTAGCATTAAGCCAGACAGGCGACGGAGGCCAAGATGCATTTCGATGAGACAAACTGGCAGGGTGTGGAAAAATATTTACAGCAGGACGATCGTGTGATGTTAATATTAGGCGCGAGCGAGCAGCACGCCGACCTTTCATTACTGACCGACTCAAAAATTCCTTTGGCACTGGCAGGTGCCGCTTCAAAATTATCGGGCGTAATCATTGCTCCGCCATTGCATTTTGGCGTATCACCCTATTTTTTAACCTACCCCGGCACGATCAGCATCCAGGTTGATACCTATGTGCGCGTTGTGGAAGATATCATCCGCTCTTTATACGGATACGGTTTCAGGCGCGTCTTGATCTTGAATGGTCATGGAGGAAACGCGCCAGCGAAATTGCACCTTCACGCCGTGGTCAATGCCTTAGCTGGCCTGCGTGTCAAATGGTATTCCTGGTGGCTGAGTCAGGTTGTCGTCAAATTTGCCGCGGAAAACGGGCTGGCAACGCAGCACGCCAATTGGATGGAAAACTTCACCTTCACGCGGATTAGCAGCTCGCCGAACTATCGCAAACCGCTTGTGGAAGCAGGCAGCGAGATCCTCAGCGCGGAAAAAACGCGCGAACGCGCGATGGATGGCTCATATGGCGGGGATTATCAGGTCTCGGATCATTTGATGCAGAAACTGTTTGACCTGTGCCTCGCTGAGGTATTGGAAGAACTGAAATTTAATTAAGCGTGGCGCTTGCCGGTAAGCCGTTCGACAATCAGCTTGCCCACGCTGACCCGCCGGGTTTGTTCCGGGTCAAAGTCGCCCGTCCCGCAATCAAAATGGCGCATGATCGCTCTCAGCCCGACAGCTTTTGCCTCATCTGTCTCCAACAGTTCCACCCGTCCCCAACCAATCACGCTGGCGTATTTAAAGCTGCAGCCACAGGGAACGTCTGATGGAATAAATTCGTGATCGGTGTCAAACTCAAAACAAACCTGGGGATGCTCGCGGAGGATGTCCAGCTTGAGCCCCTGGGTCGCCCCGTGAAAGTAGAGAATCAGCTGTTCGTCTTGTAGCTCCCAGCCGAAGTTAACAGGCACGACATATGGCTCACCCCGCAGGCCAACCATGCCCAATCTCATCACCTGGCAAGCCTTGACGATATTGATGATCTCGTTTAAATCGTTGATTTCACGGTCTTTACGGCGCATTTTTATCCTCTGTTTTCTGTTGAAGTTCGCGGCGTTTCATCGCCTGCCGGACGGCCGGACTGGGTTTCGAACGCAGGCTGATCAGGTGTCTTATCGCCGCCGCAGGGTCGACAAAGATCATGCGCGGCCCTGCGAAGCGCATCACCCGGTGAATCTTCTCACGTTTATCAGCTTTATAGCAGTGCGCCAGACACTTCGCGCAGACCGGCCTGTCAGGAAGGAATGGGCAGTGTGACAACCTGAGGCTCACGTAGTCTAGCAGCTCAGCGCATTCTTCACAGAGCCCGGTTCGCTTCGCATGACAGGCGCGGCAATAAACTTGCGCTATTTTAGCAATTGTAGTTAATTTCTGCTGAATTCTTTCGGTCATCAGCATAAATTTTATCCATTTTATTCTCGCTTTACTCAATAACCAGTAATAGGATTAAAATTCAAATCATGACCGCCCGACTCGCTTATCTAAACCGTGATCCTTATCTGAATCACCCGCTGCTTAAAGCGATCGAGCGCGGTTTTGAGGTCATCAAGGCAGATAGTAGCGGCGTGCTGGTAGCAGATAGCGATCATTCTTTCGCCCTGCTTTCCGCGGATCAACCCGAACAATTCCTGCCACTGATTGAGAAGCCCGCGCTGATGGTGGTGATTGGTCACACAGCCGCGGAGCGTGTCAGGCAACATTTCCACTTTGAGAATCAGCTGGTATCCCTGCAATACTATTACCCCCACCCCGATATCGCTTCAGATTTTCAGCTCGAACCGGCCGCGCTTGCTGACCTGACGGCGATTGCTCAGATTTACAAGTTAGCCAGCGAGGAAGAACTGCGAAAATCGATTGAAATGGGCTGGCTGTGGGTTGCGCGGAACGAGGGCAAAATCATCGGTTTCATCGGCCGACATAGCGATGGCAGTCTGGGAATGATGGAAGTGCTGCCCAACTATCGACGACAGGGCTGGGGTGAAAGAATGGAAAGAGCGTTGATTAAGCTGGTTTTAGCCGAAGGCGACCTGCCGTATGGCCATGTCGTGATCGGCAACGAAGCCTCACGGCTGCTGCAGGAAAAGCTCGGCCTGGTCTGTTGCAAGGATGAAGTGGTTTGGTTCTGGTAGTCTTTAGAGCTCAAACTGACCATGAACAACTTCCCCCTGCCAGATTATCCCTGATGATGAAAACTGCCCGGAAAATCCGGGCAGTTGTTCTTGACTTAAAGAGTCATCTGATTTGGCTTCGAGGGTGATACTCGGAACAGTCGTCAAAGCGGTTGAAACCGGGCACCTAAGCTTAGTGACTTTGGCGATTTTTCGAATTCGGCTTGGCTGATCGCAGGAACTTTGGCGGCAGTTCCCACATGGGTCTTGGTAATGTGCGGAGCGCCATCAATCAACCCAGGGTGACTTTCGCTTCTGTTTCAACCTTCTCAGGTTTATATCCAGCTTTTTCGAGTACGACACTTAATGCCATCCAGTAGCATCCCGCGTGAGCCGCAGCAAGTAGCTGCTCGTGGTTAGTTCCTTTGGCTTCTTCAAATCGTGACTGGAGGTAAAAGGACCCTCATAACCAGTGAATTTCATTTCGCCTTCGCCCTCCTTTGAGCGTGCCCTCCCACTTTGCTTCTGCTTTTCTTACCGCCGTAACACATGCCTTTCGTGAACATCCCAATCCTAACCTTTGAGATTTTGTCAGGCAGCCGTCTGTATGAAGAAACAAAATGCAGGCCTATAAGCGGCCTGCATTTTGTTAATAGTTTCGAAGATTATATCCAGCCGCGTAGTTCCATGGCCTTGACGACTTTGGCGATCGCCACCATATACGCCGCATCGCGCATGTAAACCTTCTCGTCCAACGACATTTGCAGTACGGCGCTAAAAGCCGCTGTCATCTTCTGGTCCAGATAAGTCAGCACCTGTTCTTTAGGCCAGTAGAAGTTCTGATCGTTTTGTACACCTTCGAAGTACGAAACCGTCACACCACCGGCATTGCACAAGAAGTCAGGCACCACGAAGATACCTTTTTGCTGGAGGATGACATCCGCTTCAGGAGTGGTTGGTCCGTTGGCAGCTTCGGCGAGGATCTTGACCGTATTGCTGATCTTAACCGCCGTCTCGCCCGTAACCTGACCTTCAAGCGCCGCGGGAATGAGCACATCCACATCTTTGCTGATCCAAGCCTCGCCGGGTTCAATCTTATAGCCATTCGCCTTAGCGGCTTCTTTGTCAATCGTTCCATACTGGTCAGTGATCGACTTCAGATAGTGCGGGTCGATTCCATCGTCTTTAGCGAAGGTGTATGACACCTTGTCAATGCGATCCCAGCAGGATACGCAAACAACCTTGCCGCCCAGGATTTCATTAAAGCCGATCGCGGCATATTGACCGACATTACCAAAGCCTTGAATGGCCGCCTTGCAGACCTTAGGGTCAAGACCGAGATGTTTCATCGCTTCGCGGACGTTGAAAATCACCCCAAAACCGGTTGCCTCAGTACGGCCGAGCGAGCCACCACCGCCAACAGGCTTGCCAGTGATCACACCCGGGGTATATTGACCCATGATGCGTGAGTATTCATCCATCATCCAGCCCATCATCTGTGGGGTTGTGCCAACATCCGGAGCCGGCACGTCCTGACGCGGGCCGACATTTTTGGCCAACACGCGGATGTAACCACGGGCCAACCGTTCCTTCTCACCTACTGAGAGCGTCGAAGGATCAACAACCACACCACCCTTGCCGCCACCCAGCGGAATATCAGCCACAGCACATTTCCAGGTCATCCACATCGCCAAAGCGCGCACCGTGTCGGCTGTTTCCGCGGCGTGGAAGCGCAGACCGCCTTTGTTGGGGCCGCGTGCGTCGTTGTGCTGCACACGAAAACCTTCAAACACTTTAATTTTCCCGTCGTCCATGCGCACTGGAATGCGGATGTGGAACTCGCGGGCAGGCCAGCGCAAAATCTCGCGCACCTGTGGGTCAAGCTTGAGTTGGTCGGCAACTTTATCAAACTGTGCCTGAGCGATCTCAAAAGCGTTAGTGGATCCTGACATAGATTTCTCCTTTAATAACCTGTTGTTGAGTTGAAATAAACAACGGACGAGCGCACACGAAAACGCGCCCGCCAATATTGCCTGGCAGAAGTAGAAATAACTGACTCCATTTAATCCTTAGTCAATCGTCCTGTTATTTACTATTATATACCAGATCATGCTTCCGATGAGGTTTCTGGGTAATTAATGAAGTGAAATATTGAAGAACGGAGCGAATGGCGTAAGCTGGCTGGCACGCTGAGATTGTAAATGATCAAGGAATGAGGCGACACGGCAAACCTGCTGTGCTACAATTTGAGCGATGAACTGGAATCTGTTCGGCCATAACCTGGCAATCACCTGTCTGAAGAAACATACTGACCCTGAAATCATCCGACACGCGTATTTGATCACCGGTCCGGAGGGGGTGGGCAAGCGGACGTTGGCGTTGGCATTTGTGAAAACGCTCAATTGCACCCGCCCCAAACAGGCGGATGAATTTTGCGGCGAGTGTGTAACTTGCAGGCAAATTGACGCCCAGAATTACCCGGATCTGACAATAATCGCGCCAGAACCAGGGAAGGACCTGCGCATCGAACAGATCCGCAGCATGCAGCAGACTCTGGCGCTGGCTCCCTACCAATCACCTTACCGGGTTGTGGTGGTGTTAAACTTTCATCGGGCGACAGCCAGCGCATCTAACGCGCTGTTGAAATCGCTGGAAGAGCCTCCATCCAGGGCAATCCTCATTTTGACCGCTGACGCGGCTGAAAACCTGCTGCCGACCATCGCTTCACGCTGTGAAGTCTTGAGGTTGAGGCCGGAGCCGGTCGAAGTCGCTGCAGAGGGATTAGAAAAGCAGTTTGGCCTCACCCCTGAACTCGCACGACGTTATGCTCATCTGACTTCAGGGCGCATTGGCGCAAGTTTGAATCTTGAGCGCGATCCTCAGGCTTTGAGCGTCTACGAAGACGCGCTTGAGGCGTTGGAGGAAATGCTGCCAGCGAAATATCGCGAGAGGCTGATCGGGGTGGACGCGCTGTTGAAGGGCAAGCAAACCCCGCGCGAGGTGGCGGCGGTGATCGTGCCAGCCTGGCTGACCTGGTGGCGAGACTGCCTGATGGCTAACGCGGGAGCAGACGTGCCGCTGGTGAACCTGGAACATCAAACACAAATTAAAAAAACCGCCAGCCAGCTTGAGGCGAAGACCATTCAGGAACTGCTCGAAGCGCTGGAAGCAGCTCTCGGACAGATTGACAGTTATGTTAACGCACGACTGATTCTGGAAAACCTGGCGCTCAGCATGCCAAGATTTGGAACGAATTAGCAAATGGACGAACCAGCTCAAGCAGATACCCCAGAAACCCCTGCGGTCGTGCCGGCAAGGACCAAAGCCGCGCTTTGGGAATTTGTGCTTGTCTGCCTGAAGATTGGGATGATCTCATTCGGGGCGCCTACCGCGCATATCGCAATGATGGAGAATGAGTTTGTCAGACGGCGCAAATGGATCAGCGAAGAGATGTTTCTGGAGGCGCTCTCGGCCGCCAATATCGTGCCTGGGCCGAACGCCAGCGAGCTTTGCTATCACATGGGTTATCTGCGGGCAGGGTACCCGGGGTTAATTTTGGGCGGGTTAGCTTTCATTACACCGGCTTATATTGCTACTACCGCGTTAGCAATGCTGTATGTGCGGTATGGGGCCCTGCCGCAGATTGGGCAAATGTTTTATGTGCTCAACCCTCTGGTGCTGGCGATTGTCATCGACACCACCTGGCAGATCGGCAAGATGAGTTTCAAAGGGTGGGAACAATTCGTTATTTTCGGTTTGGCGCTTGGCGCGAAAGCATTGGGGGTTAATGAAACGCTGATATTGCTGCTGTCTGGGCTGCTTGGGGTGCTGCTCATCCACACTCTGAAAACAAACCAGCGCGCTAACGCGCCCCCATTAGCCGCCTTTGCGCTGCCAATCATCTCACTCTCGGGTCTGCTTAGACAAACAGCAGCCTGGTGGAACAGCAAACTTGTGCATATTTTTCTCTACTTCTTCAAGACCGGCTCGGTGATGTTTGGCTCTGCCATGGTTTTATTCGCCTTGGTTGAGAAGGATGTCATCTCCCGCTTTGGCTGGGTGAACATGCAGCAGCTGGCTGACGCAATTGCTGCGGGGCAGATTACGCCGGGGCCGGTTACTTCGGCCTCCGCTTTCATCGGTTATCTAGCTGGGGGCATTCCCGGGTCGATATTGGCAACAATTGGCGTATTTTTGCCCTCTTTCCTCATCGTCATGCTCACTGCCCCATTGCTGGCCAAACTGAGAGCGTCAAAGGTGGCTAAGGCTTTTCTGAAAGGGATCAATGTTGGCGTAGTAGCTTTGATTCTGGCAGTGGTCTGGGTGTTGGGGCAGAACGGTCTGGTCGATGTGTGGACGTGGCTGTTGTTGGCGGCGGGGCTTTTCGCAATGATCAAACTTAAATGTCAGCCTTATATTTTAATTTTCGCGGGATTGGCGCTCGGCACCATCAGAGCGCTATTAATTCATTAGCCTCCCAGTGTTAGTCTGCAAGAAAGATAATCTCCAAAATCTCGCCATTGATGGGTGTGTCACCAGGATATCCCAACCGGTCCATGAGAGTTACTGAAACCTGTTTCCCAACAGGAAGAGAATCAAGAGTGACCTTGTGATATGTGGTTCCGTCTAATCGCCAAATCATCATTTGATTGTTTTGAATTAGATTGACTTCGGACACTTGCGGAAATTGTTGCAATTCCAAACTACCTATCGATTACCGTAAACTCTTTGCCATCCATGGCGACCTTCTTCGTGCCTTGAAATTTACCGGTCAAATCGGGGTTTATCCCCTTTAGTATCGGCTCTTCATTTTCCAGCGTACCGGATGAGAGCACTTCCAATTTCACTGCATTAGCTACCCATGGTATAGATTCCTGCAGGGTTTCTGTAAAAACCTTTATCTTTTGACCGACAGCGAGAAATTCTAAAGATGTTTTATTCTCATTTCCATCAATCCGATTCATGACATTACTGTTTTCTGTGACTGCGACAACACCCTGGCTGTCAAGTGTGATCATTTGTTGATCAAGTTGCCGTACGCGCAAAAAGGTGCGTTCATGAAAAACATCCATTTTGTATATCACGGCGAAGATCTCAATATATTTTTCTGTCGATGCAGATTGTTTATCGCTCTCAACTTTGCAGGCTGATGTTAGCAAAATCATGCTTAAAAGCAATAAAAGGAATAATTTGTGCTCAAATGCACCATTTTGCTTATAAGGAAGCATGCATTAATCCTTTGTCATGAGCGGTAGATACAATAAGTTGATGTTAAATTGGTTTCGATCATACAAAAGCAAATCTAAAAAATTTGTTTCAACTCTTGCCCCACAATTATCTCGGTCACAAAAAGTACTATGGCTTGCGATAACACATGGCAGACATGTTGGATGCTCCAGTTCCCACACAGGAGAACCACTTTGTCCATTCGAGACTGATTAGACCTCCTGAGGAATTAACGTTAATGCTTTCGGGAAAAGTGATAACACTTTTTCCAGCTGGTATATATGGAGGGACTTCTATCAGTCCATCCGTAGTCATGCTTTCCAATTTGAACGACTCGATTTCTTCATTCCTGTTAATGAGTTCGCCTGACAAAAGTACTCCAATTGTATTTTCTGTAACTAAAGCGGGATTATATGTAAAAGGAGCATTTGGTGTGGGTAATAGATGTGAATCTTCTGCAATAGGATAAAGCTCTGAAACATCTAAAGTGAGGCTGGAATCGGATACACCTATAGGATATGCTTCTTGGGAGAAAAAGTGTGCTGGTCTAGACCCTTGAACTGGTATTTCAAATGAAAATGAAAGCAAAATAATGATGAGGACAATGACTGGTAGAAACTTAAATTTCATGGTCTTCTATCGTTTTGATTGTAGAATGAGGTTGTACAAATCCTGTAATAAAATCATAGCAAATAGAACACGAAATTCAAGCATTTCTATTATTTTCTTTTACACCAATACTATTAAGTTATATAAGCCTCTTTCTCAGTATTCATTTTTGATGTATTACAATATCACCCGTTATGCAAGATATCTTCGACCTGCTCAATTCTCAACAACAAGCGGCGGTAGCGGCACCTCCGGGGCCAACGTTGATCCTGGCTGGGCCGGGCTCTGGTAAAACGCGCGTTTTGACTTATCGCATCGCCTATCTGATAGGTGTGATGAACGTGCCGGCCTGGAATATTATGGCGGTGACTTTTACCAATAAGGCTGCCAAAGAGATGGGCGCACGCGTGCAAAAAATTTTGGGCGAGAAGGCGAATGGCATCTGGCTGGGTACTTTCCACAGCCTTTGCGGACGCATTCTGCGGCGGGAAGCGGACTTGTTGCCAGTCAGTCGGGATTTTGTGATCTTCGACGCGGACGATCAGGAAAGTTTAATGAAAGAGGTGCTGCGCGAGTCAAATCTGGATGAGAAACTTTTCAGGCCGGGGGCGATCCTGGACGCGGTTTCGCGGGCAAAGAACGACCTGATCACTCCAGCTGACTATCCGGTGAAAAATTTTAGGGATGAGCAGACCAAACGCTTTTACGTACGTTATCAGCAGTTGTTGATCAAGAACAATGCCATGGATTTTGACGATATGCTGGTCTACACCAACCAGCTGCTCGAAATCTATCCGAACGTACGCGAAACCTATGGTCATAAATTTGAACAGCTTTTGGTTGATGAATTTCAGGATACGAATCTTTCGCAATACGCGATTTTAAAGCAGCTGTCCTGGCAGCATCGAAATCTTTATGTGGTTGGCGACGAGGACCAGTCGATTTACCGCTGGCGCGGGGCGGATTATCGCAATATTCAGCGTTTCACCACTGATTTCAAGCCGGTGAATACGATCCTGCTCGAACAAAATTATCGTTCCACTCAGAGCATTCTGGATGGGGCAATGGCAGTAATCAACCGCAATGCCAACCGCACGCAAAAGCATCTGTTTACCAAAGCCAGCAAGGGCGAAAAGATCTCACTGGTGGTTTCGAGCGACGATCGTGAGGAGGCTGACCTGGTGGTGACCGCCATTCGGGAAGGAATCAACCGCCAGAAGATCAACCCAAGTGACTTCGCGATTATGTATCGCACCAACGCTCAGTCACGGTTGCTCGAAGAGGCTTTCAGACGCGAGGGACTGGCTTATCGTCTGGTAGGGGCGCAGCGCTTTTATGGACGGCGCGAGGTCAAAGATTTGATCGCTTACCTCAGGGTGATTTACAACCCGAAGGACGAGATCAGTCTGAGAAGGGTGATCAATATGCCGACAAGGGGCATCGGCGGTAAATCGGTGGAGCACCTGGCTGAAGCGGCAGGAACGCTCGAGAAGACAATGGGTGAAATTCTCATCGACCTTGCCGTGGGAGACCCAAAGGCCAGCGCGCTGTTCGGCAATGAAGGCGTGCGGCTGGGCAATTTTGGACGGTTGATTAACGAGTGGCGAGAATTCGCGCAGAAAAATGCCGTGCCGATGCTCTTTGACAGGGTGATTGAAGATGTGGGTTACCAGAACTTTATTCAGGATAAGAGTGAGGAAGGCCAGGATCGATGGGAGAACGTGTTGGAACTGCGTTCGGTTTTGACTGAGTATGAGACCACCGGTCTGGCAGATTTTCTGGAAGCGATGGCGCTGGTCGCTGACCAGGACACCTTGCCTGAGACGCTGGACGCGCCAACCATGATGACCCTGCACGCTGCCAAAGGGCTCGAGTTTGAACATGTGTTTATCACCGGCCTGGATGAAATGCTGCTGCCGCACAGCCGCTCTCGTGATAATGAAGAGGATTTGGCTGAGGAACGACGGCTTTTATATGTGGGCATGACACGAGCGAAGAAGAAGCTGACCCTGACACGCGCTGCCCGCCGGCGCAGCCCTTATGGCTCGTATGAGGACACGCTGCCATCACGCTTTTTAGATGACCTGCCAGCCGCGCTGTTAACGGGGAGCCCGCGCGGGCTGCCAAGCCGATTGAATTACAGCCACGAACCAAGATACACGCGTTGGGAAGTGCCAGCTTTTATGCAGCCCAGCCGGCAACCTGCCCAGGCGCCATCCAAGCGCTATCAAACCGGAATGCAGGTGAGGCACGCCGTCTATGGGCGCGGGGTAGTCAAGACCAGCCGCTTTGAGCATGGTGATGAAACCGTTGAGGTGTTTTTTGAAGGTGTCGGTTTGAAAGCCCTGGTGGCATCGCTGGCGAAGCTTGAAATACTTTGAGTTTAACCAGATGGGCAGCTTGTGAAGCTGAAGGATTTTATTAATCTAACCGCCTTCATCTCGTTGGGATTTCATATATCAGTAACTAAATTGGCGACTTTTTTGCTAAAAATTTTTCGCGGTAACAAAATCCATTTAATTACGTCTAATTAACGAGACCGAAAGCATCAAACCAGTCTTGGAAAAGATTTTGATTACCTTGAAGCCGTTAACACTTTTGGTTCTTGTCAGACAGGCGACGGAAAATTTCTATGATTCATCTGAAGACGGATATCTGGAGTATGCCAATAAAGTCTGCTGGTATCTCCTCATGAAGATTGATCAAAGTAGTTATGGCAGCGAGGGTGAGAAGCCAGCAGATGGTAACCACTCCAATCACCGAGCTGGACAGCGATATTATCCAGAAGGATAGGGGGTACGAACCTGATTTTAGCATCTAAATCAGGAGAAGCAGTGACAAGATGCATC
>JAAYCN010000105.1 GCA_012729755.1 Chloroflexota bacterium
CACATGCCGGGTGTTTACGTGGTGATGCCTGCCACTCCTTATGATGTCAAAGGCCTGTTGAAAGCTTCCATCCGCGACAACAATCCGGTGATGTTCATTGAACACAAGATGCTGTATAAGACCAAAGGGCGCGTGCCGGAAGGTGATTATGTCATTCCGCTCGGCATTGCCGATATCAAGCGCTCCGGTAAGGATGTAACCATCGTTACCTATTCACGCCAGGTGCTGAACGCTCTTGAAGCCGCCCAGAGGCTGGCCGAAGAAGGCATTGATGCCGAAGTGATCGATCTGCGCTGCCTCAATCCATTGGATATCGACACTATCATCAACTCGGTGAAAAAGACGGGGCGCTTTGTGGGCGTCACGGAAGCTTACGAGAACACCAGTTTCATTAACGAAGTGATGGCGCAGGTCAACGACCGTGCCTTCGATTGGCTGGACGCGCCGATGGTGCGCGTGGCGGCTGCCAACGTCCCGGTCCCGCGGGCTGAGGTGTTGGAAAACCTGGCAATCCCAAATACCGGCAGAATTGTGGATGCCTGTCGAAAGGTGATGAGCTGATGGCTGAAGAACTTTTTATCCCCAAACTGGGCCAGACTGTAGAAGAAGTTACCCTGGTCAATTGGCTGGTGAAGGACGGTGACAAGGTCGAACAAGGCCAGGAAGTGCTTGAGGTTGAAACTGACAAAGCGGTTTTTAATGTGGAGGCGGTTGACAAGGGTTACATCCATATGGGCCCGTTCAAAGTTGGCGATGTGGTGCCCGTGTTGATGGTTGTGGCTGTGATCGGCAAAAAGGATGACAGGTTTGAAGCCCAGGCTGCCCAACTGGAAAAAGAAGCCGCACCTGCGCAAGAGCCGATTTCTCAAGCAGCGAACCTAAACGAAATAGTGATTCACCCGGAAGCCCAGGCAGATAAAGAAAAAGTTTTTGTTTCTCCCCGAGCAAAGAAACTAGCGGCCGAGAAACAAGTATCACTTGATTTCGTCAAGCCCACCGGCGGCAGGGGTCTGCGCATCCGCGAGCAGGATGTTCTTGATTACCTCGGCAGCGAGCCCAAAGCCAGCCCGGTGGCGAAAGCCATGGCAGAAAAGGCAGGCCTGAGTCTGCGTTCGATCGCTCCCAGCGGCGCGCGAGGAGAGATCACCCGCGCAGACGTCGAAAAGGCGCTTGCCCGGCAATCGGGAGCAGCAGCACCTGAAGCGCCAGTTATCCCCCAGCCCCCTCTGGCTGAAGTAGAGGTCCGCGAACGCATACCCCTGAAAGGCGTGCGCGGGGTGATCGCCGAGCGCATGGGACTCAGCGCCAGAGTCACCTCACGCGTGACCCTGTTCATGGACGTTGACGCGACCTCGCTGGTTGACCTGCGTGAAAGATGGAAGGCGGATTTTGAGAATGACTGGGGATTCGGGCCTGGTTACAACGATATACTTGCGCGTTTGTGCGGAGCCGCGCTGGTTGAACTCCCCAATATGAACGCGCGCTTGAACGGCGATGTGATCGAGCAACTGGCAGTCATCAACATTGGTATCGCTGTGGATGCAGACAAGGGTCTTTATGTTCCGGTGATCCGGGATGCAGATCGGAAAAACCTGCGGACGATCGGCGTGGAATTCCGCCAGCGGGTTGAGGAGATCCGTTCAAACAAAATCTCCCCGGATCATCTCGCCGGGGGGACATTCACCATCACGAACCTCGGCATGTATGATGTAGAAGGTTTCACCCCGGTCATCAACCTGCCTGAAGCAGCCATCCTGGGGGTTGGAAAGATCATCCCCAAGCCGGTGGTGCGCGCCGGGCAGGTGGTCATCCGCCAAATGCTGTCCCTCTCGCTGGCATTCGACCACCGTCTGGTGGACGGTGCGCCTGCGGCCCGCTTCTTACAGCAGCTAAAGCAGCTCATCGAATCGCCGGACGAAATACTAATCCTCGGATAAAAATAAGGGCGGTTTCAACTGTACTGCACCCCAATTATTAGACAATAATTAAGTAGACACGAAGGATTGAGTTCTAAATTGAATAGGACTCAATCCTTTTAGTTTAACCTTAATCCTGCGATTGTTGTAATAATCGATATACGCTGACAATTCTTGCGAGAAGTGCTCGACAGAAGAAAACTTCTGGTTATGGAAGAACTCTGTTTTGAGGATGCCGAAGAAGTTCTCCATGACGCTGTTGTCATAGCAATTTCCCTTTCTGGACATACTTTGCTGGATGCCTTTATCTCTGAGCATCTTTTGGTAGATTCTCATCTGGTACTGCCAGCCCTGGTCTGAATGCAGGATCAATTGGCTGTTATCAGGTATTCTTTGGAAGGCATCTTTGAGCATGGCAGTGATTTGCTGGAAGCCCGGTCTTTTGGAGAGAGAATAGCTGATGATCTCACCATTGAAGAGGTCCATGATCGGGGAAAGATAGAGCTTTTGCCCAAACAGCTTGAATTCGGTGATATCGGTTGCCCATTTTCGATTGGGCTCTTCAGCTCTGAATTCGCGTCTCAATAGATTGGGGGCAATCTTGCCCACTTCACCCTGATAGGAACGGTATTTCTTTTTTCGCAACATACAGGTAAGCTGGTCTTGCTTCATCAGCTTCATCACCAGCTTGTGGTTGGTTCGGAATCCTCGTCCTCTCAATTCAAGTGTGACCCGCCTATAGCCATAGCGACCTTTATGCTCAACGCAGATGTCTCGGATCGCCTCTCGCTCTTTGAGATGCTTCTGGGGCTCGCAGAGTTGCTGTAAATGATAGTAATAACTGCTCCTGGGAAGTTTGGCTGTTATCAGGAGCCTCCTCAATGGGTATGACTGCCTTAGTTCAGAGATAACAGCTACTTGCTCTCTCTTTCGCGCTTTTCCCGCTCTGCAACCAAGGCGTTCAATTTTTTTAGGTATTCATTCTCAATCCGCAGATTCAGGTTCTCTTCTTCCAACTCCTCCAACCTGGTCTTGGGCGGTTTGGGCTTCGGTGTTCTGGCTCTTCTGCCCTTTTTCTTACTTTCCAATCCTTCAATCCCGTTTTCCAAGTATCTTTGCTCCCATTGCCAAATTGTGGATGATCCACTGATTCCAAATTGTATCCCTGCCTCTTGGCATGATGAGTGGTTCTCGTGCATATACTGCAATACTTGGTACTTTTGCTCGGCTGTCCAGTTATAAGTATGGCTCTGTAATCCTTCCTC
>JAAYCN010000106.1 GCA_012729755.1 Chloroflexota bacterium
ATGATTTACCTGAATTTTTCAGCATTGCAACTCATAAAGAAGAACCCGCGCTCTGGTATGGCGTTAGCCTTTACCCAATGGACGGGCGTACCATCGATGTGCTGTGGGGTGAAGATTCGGAAGGTGTTCGTAAGGTTTTGGCAGAGATTCGCCGTAAGCATACATTGTTTGTGGTGGATTGTTTTCCTGGTCACCCGCTCTTTCCAGAGCTATCGAAACCCATGCCTGGGTTGGTCAATTTGGTCGTAACTTCCCCTCGCGACGATTCTATTTTGCAAGCCCGGCGTTTAATGAGTGAAGTATCAGAGCCTTCCCACTTGGTACTGAACATGACCAAATCTTTGGCTGATCGCACGGAGTCGGGCGTATCTGTTGTGCTTCCCTATAACGAAAACTGGGCGCAATCCTCTGACCCGCGTTTGGCAGATCCAATACTGGAACTGGTTTATAAGGGCTGGAAAGCGAAGGGAAAATGATAAAAACCTGAAATTGTGAGAAGTAATTTAAGCATGGGATTTTCAAGTCGAAGGCAAGCTTTATTTTGTGAAATAACGGTTGTGTTTGATTTTAGGTTAATTAACCTATAGGTTAGGTGGCCTAAAATCGATTTTCCGATAGAAGCTTATCATTTCACAATAGAAGCAACCTACGATTGGCTAGATTATGAAAGCAAACAAAATCCCCCTGGGATAAGACTTTCCAGATTGATAAACTGATAATAGAAAACAGCCGAATATTCTTTTTATTCCATTCAATCGTTGGCCGGACAAAACCATCAGGGTAACTTGTTCGGCTTTTTATTTAAAACCAATTAAGGAGTAAGTCATGAACCGCGTCACCCAATTCATTATTGGTTTGATCGCCATCGCACTGGCCCTTGGAGCAGGATTCTACGGTCGCAATTTGTATCTCAAAGAAGTCTCCACTTACCAGGTGCCTGTGCCGGTCAATGCAATCCCTTCCTACACCATTCTCAGAGCGGATTTATTCCAGATGCGTGAAATGCCGCGCACGATGGAATCTTTGCCTTATTACCAGTCGATCCAAGACCTGGATGGAATGATCAGCGCTGTTCCGCTTCCGGCTGGCCTGCCCATCGCACAAGTAAACGCTGTACCTGTTGCGCAGTTTCGTCTGGCAGAGGCTGAGTATGAAGTGCTTTCTATCCCAGTTGAGCCTGTATCCGCAGTGGGTGGCCAGATCCGGATTGGGGAGCGCGTCAATCTTTACCAGGTATCACCAGAAAAGACCGATGCAATTAATTCGGACAATCCAGTGAATAAACAGCCCGAGTTTACGATAGACCTCATTGCCGGCAGTGTTCTGGTTGTAGATGTACGTAATGCACAAGGCGTGGCCGTTGAAACAGGTCAAAAAAGTGATGGCAATTCAACCTTCAACAGCAGCCCACAGACTGAGCAGGTTCAGATTCTGACATTGGCAGTAAAGCCAGAAGCAGTCAATGACATCCTGAATGCTGTCGCAAACGCCAAAAAACAAGGAGGGTTATTATGGACAACGCTAGCAACTCCGTAGGCAAAACATTACAACCTCCGCTGGTGCATCCACTGGATCAGAATGATTTGAAACTGATCGAACGCGTTCGTGAAGAACTGGTCAAGCGAGGTATAAACCCACCTTCCTGGCGCGAAACCGATCCAGAAAAGCGCCGCCGCTTCTTTGATGAAGTTCGCTCGATCCTCATCGACCAGGGAGAAAATCGTACAGCGGTTAACCGAAATGCTCAAATTGTTACAGACGCCCTATCAGGTGTTGGCTTGCTGGATCAACTTCTCCGCGATCCGTATGTGGAGGAGATCTTCGTTCGCAACGGGCATGTGGCGGTCGAATATGATGGGACTTTCCACCATCTGGGAAAACTGGCAGATGATAGCTATTTCGAAAACCTTGCCGTTCATGTTGCCGATCAAGGTGGGGCTACCCTGCGTGGCGACCGTCCGGCTGTTCTGATCGACTTACCAGGTGGGGAACGCTTTACAGCGATCGTTCCGCGTCTGTCCACAGAGGGAACCGCCATTAATATCCGTACATTTGGCCGGCGGGTACGAACCCTGGAAGAGATGGAAAAGACCGGGACCTTTACCAGGCGTAATCTTTCC
>JAAYCN010000107.1 GCA_012729755.1 Chloroflexota bacterium
GTTCCAGGATAAAGTAATTCAACAGAGCTTTCTCGTAAATGAAGCGGAACCAGAAATCGTTGTTAACGCGAAAAGCATCGTCAAGCGCTTCGGATCGAAATCGGTACTCAACTACCTTGATTTCGTTTTGCCAAAAGGTCAAATCTACGCTATCTGTGGAAACAACGGTAGCGGCAAAAGTGTCTTTCTCAGGATAATCGCTGGGCTGATTTTGCCCGACTCAGGTATTGTTGAAGTATTTGGGAACAGGATAGGCAAGGATCTTGAATTTCCAGATCGAACGGGCGCTCTGATCGACCACCCCGGGTTTTTGCTGACCGACAGCGGTTTTCGTAATCTTGAACTGCTGGCAATGATCAGTGGAAATGTCAGCAAGGAAAAGATTGCTGACACCATGGCTTTTGTCGGTTTGGATGCAAACGACCGTAAACCTGTCCGCACCTATTCGGTAGGAATGCGGCAGCGTTTAGGGTTGGCGCAAGCGCTCATGGAAGATCCCGACCTGATCATTTTGGATGAACCTACCGCCGGGCTTGATTTTGATGCCCAGCGCGAGATCTACGAGTATATGATCACATTGCGTAAGATGGGGAAAACGTTGCTGATTACCAGTCACTATCTCAACGAAGTCAAACTGCTTTGCGACCGGGCTTTCATTCTCAAAGATGGCAGGCTCAGTAGCATGCAGGATATAAACAGTGAGACAGCGTACAAATGACCATGCAAAACGAATTCGATAACACCAATCCGATCTATCTGCAAATTATGCGCCGTCTGAGTCACAAGATTGTGCGTGGTGAATACAAACCTGGCGATAAACTTCCTTCCTGGGTTGATGCCGGCTTGATGTTCAATGTAAACCACAACACCATTGCCAGAACCTACCTCGCTATGGCTATGGAAGGAATTGTCATCACCCGCAGGGGCGAGGGCACATTTGTGACTGAAGATGAAAATATCCTCAGGGAATTACATGAACGTATGAAGAAAGAAGTGCTCCAGGATTTTGTCTCTGAGATGAAACGTCTTGGTTATTCGCTCGACGAGATTTCCAAAACCCTTGATGAGTATATCGATGGGATGATGGAGAATATCCAGAAGTAACCCCGATGGGAGAAAATAAATTGGAAAATCAAACGCTTATTCTCAAACAAACCTCAGGCATTCGACCCAGGGTTAAGGTAAAGGGGAGTGTCCTCAGAGAGGAATTAAACCGCGCTATTTGGAACCCGCGCTGGCTGTTTCTTTTGCTCATTGCCGGCTTCATCGTCGTCCTGGGCAGCTACAACTGGAGTCAAAAAGCGCCTCACCCGGTCAACTGGCTCATGTTGCAACTTTATTTTGGTCATTATCAGATGTTGGCGCCCTTTTTAGCCGCGATACCTTTCACTGACTCTTTCGTCAATGACCGCGACCAGGGATATGGTCGCTTAATCCTGCAGCGCGCGCCATATAAAAAATATTTGCGCGGCAAGGCCATCGCCATATTTGTATCCGGAGGATTGAGCTTGTGCCTTGTTTTGTTGCTCATGCTTGGCATCAATGCGCTTGGGGGAGCTGACTGGGCATCCCGTGTATTTGTCAGCAACGGTTCTCAAGCCTCCCCTGCGGGGCCTTTTGGTTTCCTGTACGCTTTGAACCCTCTCTTTTACTTTGGCTATATTCTGATTCTTAACTTCTTCCTGGGCGGCAGCTTTGCCCTCGTCGGACTTGCGCTTTCCGTTATGGTGGGAAATCGCTACGTTGGCATCGTGGGACCAGTCGTGATCACACAGCTATGGAGTTTTCTTGTCCAGCGGACGCGCACTCTGACGCAATTAGCTGATCCACTCGAAAGCTTGATGCCCTGGTATGGTGTTTATGAGAGCGCGGAATCCGCCATGCTCCCTGCCCAGATCGTTCAGGTCTGTATCCTTTCATTGGGTTCCTTGCTGCTTTTTTTCCTGCTCACGCGCCAGGGTCGCAACAGGTATTAGAGAAAGGTCTATATGGAGCGCTTATTTCAATTCATTCGGTACCAGCTCGCTGTCCAGCTCCTGCGGCGCCGGTGGTTATTGCCTTTGCCGGTCTTCCTCTTTTTGAGCTACCGCGCCTGGAA
>JAAYCN010000010.1 GCA_012729755.1 Chloroflexota bacterium
TGACCGGTTTGAGAGCGGCTGTCACACGATCAATCAATGATTATGCTCGCAAAAGCGGACTTCTCAAAGAATCAGAAGCAAACTTCAGCGGAGACGACACGCGTGAAGGAATGACCGCGATTGTCAGCATCAAACACCCCGACCCACAATTTGAATCACAAACCAAAGTGAAACTGATGAACGCGGAAGTGCAGACAATGGT
This sequence comes from Chloroflexota bacterium, assembly GCA_012729755.1. Classification (GTDB taxonomy): domain Bacteria; phylum Chloroflexota; class Anaerolineae; order Anaerolineales; family Anaerolineaceae; genus Mesolinea. Next base: position 203 of record JAAYCN010000010.1, read on the forward strand.
CGCGCAGGTTGTAGGTGACTACTTTTCTACCTTCCTTGATGAAAATCCCGCTGCTGGCAAAGCTATCATACAAAAATGTCTGACTTCCGCGCGAGCACGCGATGCGGCCAAAAAAGCTCGCGATCTGGTCATCCGTAAATCAGCGCTTGAATCAATGACCCTGCCCGGCAAACTCGCCGATTGCTCCGAGCGCGATCCCGAAAAAACCGAACTTTACATCGTTGAAGGTGAGTCGGCTGGTGGTTCCGCGAAACAAGGTCGAGACCGTCATTTTCAGGCGATTTTGCCCTTACGAGGCAAGATTTTAAACACAGAGCGCGCCAGACTGGACAAGATTTTAAGCAATAAAGAAGTCAAAGCCCTCATCTCAGCGCTCGGCACAGGCATTGGTGAGTCTTTTGACCTGAAGGGCTTGCGTTATGGTCGGGTGGTAATCATGACCGATGCTGACGTTGATGGCGCTCACATCCGCACCCTCCTTCTAACCTTCTTTTTCAGATACATGAAAGATCTGATTGATGGCGGTCATCTTTATATTGCCCAACCGCCGCTCTTTAGGATCAGCAGCCGCAACCAGATCATCTATGCCTATTCTGATGACGAAAAGGATCAACTCGTCTCTAAATTTGGTGGCGTGAATAAGGTCAGTCTTTCCCGCTACAAAGGTTTGGGCGAGATGAACCCTGAACAACTGTGGGAAACAACCATGAATCCCGAAAATCGCACAATGCTGCAAGTCACCATTGAAGACGCGGCAGAAGCTGATCAGACATTTGATATGCTGATGGGCTCTCTCGTTCCGCCACGACGCCGTTTCATTCAGACCCATGCCAAAGAAGTGCGCAATCTGGATGTCTAAATTAAACGCTAACTCCCTGCGAACAGGGAGTTAGCGTTTAAAACTGATAATGCCAATAAGAAAGATCCTCCATCTTGACCTTGACGCGTTCTTTGCGTCTGTTGAAGAGCTGCGCGACCCAAGCCTGGCAGGAATCCCTTTCGCGGTAGGCGGCAGCCCTACAGGCAGAGGCGTCATCACCAGCCCATCTTATGCGGCCAGAGTGTACGGCGTCCGCTCCGCCATGCCAACAGCCAAGGCGCTAAGCCTTTGCCCTGGGCTCAAACTTGTCCGCGGGTCATATCGAATTTACTCTGAATACTCTGACCGAGTGATGGCAATCCTGGATGATTTCTCTCCGCTTGTCGAGCAAGTCTCCGTTGACGAGGCCTTTGTGGACGTTTCAGACTTGCCCGAACCAGTTAAAGAAATCTGTCTTGAGCTGCAATCTCGGGTCTTCTCACAAACGGGTTTGCCATGCTCAATTGGAGGCGCAACCAGTAAACTAGTCGCCAAAGTTGCCAATGATTTTGGCAAGAGCAGTGCGCGCACAGGAAAGGCGCCCCGCAAGATCACCATCGTCGCCCCCGGAAGAGAGGCTGAATTCTTGGCTCCGTTAGATATTCAAGCGCTTTGGGGAGTAGGTCCTAAGACCGCTGCAAAGCTAAGATCGCGCGGGATTACCACTATCGGTCAACTGGCAACACTGTCAGAAACGGAGTTGAAGCAGCATTTTGGAAGCCATTGGGAGGGTATGCGCAACCGTGCATTGGGTATTGACCAATCTAAGGTTCATAGCGACAGCGAGCTCAAAAGTGTTTCCAACGAGACTACTTTTCATGAAGATAGCGCTGATATCAATTACTTGCTGGATCAGCTGCGCTATCTGGCGGATAAAGTTGGTTACCGCTTACGCAAGAAAAATTTGGCAGGCAATGTAGTTTCAATCAAACTGCGATATTCCGATTTCACAACAATTACCCGGCAAATTTCACTAAATAACCTCACAAATCTGGATGACGAAATCTTTGATAGCGCCGCGAAACTGCTCAGAAAGCATCTGCTGCCCGGTAAAGCTGTACGGTTGATTGGAGTTGGTGTCAATAATCTGGATGAACCCGCCAGACAACTCTCCATGTTTGAACCCAAGCTGGACCGCAAAGAAGATCTTGCTATCGCACTTGATAAATTAAAAGATCGTTACGGAAAAGAGATAATCCGCCGTGCCAGCTCACTTCATAAGAAAAACGATGTGAACATGGATTGACATGAACATGGATTGACCGCTTGCGCAACAAAGTTATTTGATATAATAGCCGCCACGCCAACGTAGCTCAGTCGGTAGAGCAGACGCTTCGTAAGCGCCCGGTCGGGGGTTCGAATCCCTTCGTTGGCTTTTCATATTCTCCTCAAACTACAACCCGTTTCAGGTTTTCACAAGCTTAAGATCATGCGGCTGTCAAGCGAAACTACGCCTTTTCCCGCCTGATAAACAATCAGCGGGTTGATTTCGATTTCCTGAATGCTCGGGTTTTGAAGGCTTAAGCAACTGAGTTTGCGAATAACATCTTTTACAGCTTCAATGTCAGCGGGCAAGGAGCCTCTAAAACCTTTCAACAACTTTCCGGCCATCGTTTGATTGATCAGATCATCAATGTCAGCTTCACTCAACGGTACAGCCTTCAGGTTGACGTCTTTAACCAACTCGACCAATGTACCGCCCATGCCAAAGAGTATCATCGGTCCAAAGGTCGCGTCGCGCCTCATGCCAACAATCACTTCCTGGCCTTTTTCCGCCATCTTCTCAACCATGACACCGTTAATTTTGACGCCAGGATTGTTCATCTCAATATGGCTAATCAATTCGTCATAATCTATGCGCAATTTCTCGGCATTCTGAATGTTCAGTCGAATTCCGCCAGCATCAGATTTATGCAGGATGCTTTCAGCGACAATCTTAATTACAACCGGGTATCCGACCTCATCAGCAATCTTCAGTGCTTCACCGTTAGATTTTGCCATTCCACCAGGCACGTTCGCGATAGCATAGGCTTCCAAAACTTCTCTAGTCTCAAACTCACCAAAAGCAAGTCGCTGCCCTTTGCTCAGCTGCAGGTCATCAAGAAGGGTTCGCGGCTTCACTGGGCAAGTAACCTCACGGAACTCATCGCGTTCTTGAACATCTTTGAACACTTGAAACGCCTTGAGCACTGGGCCAACCTGGTCAGGATACACGTAGACAGGCACACCATTTTCATTCAGCATCCTCACAGCTTCTGAGGTGCTGTGCTGCCCCATCAGGCAAGTCAATAAGGTTTTATTTGTCGATTTGCTGATGTCAATCCAAGCCTGAGCGACTCCTTTTGTATCCACAAGAGCTTGCGGAACAAGAATCGGCACTAAAACATCCACAGTCTCTGCCTCAGCCAAATTGCTCAAACTCCAGCGATAATCATCCGGTGACACAGACCCCAACATGTCAACAGGATTCGACACCTGTGCAGCAGGGTTAAGCTTTGTGCGGAGATTTTTCTGCACCTCGACAGGTATCGAAGCCAGTTTGAAGCCATTTTTGTCGATGCTGTCAGCGGCCAAAGCTGCCGCACCACCAGCATTAGTGGCAAGCGCCACATTCCTTCTGGCAGGCGACTGTTGAGTTCCCAGAGCCCAGGCAATCGCGAAGAGCTCAGCAATCGTATCCACCTCGATTACCCCAGCTTGCGCCAGCGCAGCCTGATAAGCCGCGTATGACCCCGCGAGTGATCCGGTATGAGAACTTACCGCTTTCGCCCCTGCGTCATTCCTCCCGGCTTTTAGAAAAACAATCGGTTTTTTACGGCTGATGCGTCTGGCTGCCTCGAGAAACCTTGGACCATTAGTAATACCTTCAATATACATGGCAATCACCTTAACATTCGGGTCATGTTCCATGTATTCCATCACATCGGTTTCATTGACATCCATCTCATTGCCAAGACTGGCAAAATGTGAAAAACCGATATGCGTGTCAATAATCAGATCGACCACTCCGCCACAAATCGCGCCAGATTGGGAGATAAAACCGATCGGGCCAGGGACAGGCATACCTTTGATAAAAGTCGTGTTAACCCCGGTGTTCATATCCATCGTGCCCACACAGTTTGGCCCAATAATGCGCATTCCATAGTGCCGCGCTATTTTCATCGCCTCCTCTTCAAGGCGTGCGCCGCTCTCACCAACCTCTTTGAATCCACCGGTAATGATGACAACGGCTTTAATTCCTCTCTGGCCGCAAGCTTCCAACATATCCAGAATTAGATTGGAAGGCAACACGACCACCGCCAGATCCACAGGGTCAGGCACCTCCGCCAATTGCGGGTAAACCTTTAATCCCAACAACTCGTTTGCGTTCGGATTGACCGGGTAAATTCCGCCGGTAAAACCATAAGTAATCAGGTTTTCGACTACTCCATAGCTTAGCTTTTTCGGATTGGTCGAAGCGCCTAAAATCGCCACACCTTTGGCTTTAAAGAAGGGTTCAATTGATGAAGTCATTTTCTCTCCTAAAGAATGAATAAAATTATATCTAAGGATTCCCATGTATAACAGGTTATTGAAGCTATAATTCACGTAAGAATGCCCGAAAAGATTACACAGTTTCAACAGACAATTCTGGATGCTCCCTTTCGGTCAAAAGTATTCGTCAGCGCGCCATCCGGAGCTGGCAAAACGACCGCTTCCGTACAAAGGTTAGCGAAACTAAACGCCACGCTGAACCATTTCCCAGGCTCTATCCTCGTGTTGACACCCCAGCGAACGATGGCGGAAGCCTATTGCTCATTGAGCCAGGCCAAATACCAAACTCATGCAGTGAGAATCGAATTGGCAACGATGAACAGCCTGGTGAGGCGGCTCGTTGAACTTTTCTGGCCATTGGTCGCCGATAAAGTACCCTTCAGGAATCCATATCAAACGCCGTCTTTTCTGACCGCTGAAACCTCCCAGTATTATTTCGGCAAGCTCGTTAATCCCATGCTTGATCGAGGTTGTTTTGCTTCCATTCGGCTGACGCCAAACAGACTCTTCAGTCAGCTAATCGACAACCTTAATAAATCAGCGGTTGTGGGATTCGCACACACTCAGATTTCAAAAAGACTCAAATCAGCCTGGATTGGTTCAGAAAGTCGGCTGAAAGTTTATGACGAAGCGCAACTGGCAATAAACCTTTTTCGTGAATATTGCCATGAACACAACCTGCTTGATTTCTCCTTGCAAGTCGAGATATTTAAAAAATTGCTCTGGCCAAATCAAATTTTACGAAAATATCTCTCCGCGCAATATCCCTATTTGGTTTACGATAATCCCGAAGAAGACCCCCCTTATGTTCACGACATCATTCAGGATTGGCTGCCAGAGCTGCAAGGCGCGATAGTTCTGCATGACACCAACGGCGGATTTCAACAATTTTTAGGGGCAGACCCTATTTCCGCGCGAAAATTGTCAAACAGCTGTGAACAGACAATCGAATCAGATCAAACCATATTAAACTCCGCTGCAAGAACGCTGATCCAAAAAGGCCTGATAAGGAATGGCGCTTCCATCGTGCGAAACGAACTGACCACAGCCATGCTCAATGACACGTTCGAATTGCCTTCCGCACAATTTCGTTTCATGTCAGAAATGTTAGATGGCGCGGTAAATTGGGTTAAGCGCCTGATTGATCAGGGGGTAGAGCCCGCTCAAATAGCCATCCTTTCACCATTCCTTTCATCAGCCATTAAACTCGCGCTGACACAACGACTCAGCCAATATGCCATTCCCACCTTTGCCATCGCCACATCAAGCCCGCTGATTCACCAGCCTTACACCAGGGCGATCGTTGATATGATCGCTCTGGTTGTCCAGCCGGCTGACGGTCAGGCTGTAAAATATGATCTGTGTCTTGCAGGCATGTTGTTAATTGATGGCATGGATCTGGTGAGGTCTGCGCTGCTCTGGGACCGCGTCAGTCTTGAGAGTCAAAATTATCTGAGACTTGAGATTGATGAAGCAAGCCAATCGAGGGTCTCGAATGTCTTACGGGAAAGATTCGAGAAATTATTAGTGTGGCTGAAACAACAAGACAAAGAAGTCTCGCTTTCCGTTATGCTAACGCGGTTCTTCGACGACTTGCTCGCGCAGCCTGGATATACCGCGGCTTCAAACCATGCCAACGCCAGTTACCTGGCTCAATTAATTGAATCTTATAACAAGTTTAGCGCGGCGCTCCCCAGGAGTGAAACGACAACAACGTCAAGATACAACGCCGAATTCATCAGCGCTTTGCGTTCAGGCTTGATATCTGCCCAATATCTGGATGATCCGGCCACGAGCCAATCCGACAGTTCCGTATTAATCGCGCCAGCAATAACCTTCCTGACTCGCAATCGTGTTGTTGATTACCAGGTTTGGCTGAATCTCGGCAGCGATGGATGGTACAAACGCCTTGAACAACCCCTGACCAACCCTCAGATACTGAGCCGCCGCTGGCAGCCGGATAAAAAATGGGACGCGGACGAAGAATCTCAATTTAGTGAAACCCAAATCAGTCAGATTACCTCGGGGTTAATGGCGCGCTGCCGCCGCAGGATTTTTCTAGGGTTTAGCCAGTACGGCGAATCCGGAATCGAGGAACAAGGCCTCTTGCTGCGCCGGCTCCAATATCTTTATCGGCTTGCCAAGATCAAGGAAACACATGGCTGAGACTCATTTAAGAGCTTCTCAGGAGGCCATTCTTTCCTACACTAGGGGGCGAATGGGCATCGCCGCAGTGCCGGGCAGTGGAAAAACTTGGACGCTATCACACCTGGCTGCCAGACTAATTCTCACCACTGACCTCAAAGAGGATCAGGAAATTCTGGTGGTTACCTTTTCAAATTCTGCAGCCGACAATTTCGCCGCGCGCATTGGCAACTTTTTGAAAGATTATGGTCTGATGCCCGGGTTAGGGTATCGAGTGAGAACGCTGCATGGTTTGGCGAATGACATCTTACACATGCGCCCAGAGTTGTCGGGACTTTCAGAAAATTACACGATCATTGACGAGAGCGTCTCGCAGGATATTTTTGACGAAATCGTCTCTAACTGGTACAACGCAAACCCTGACGCTCTTGACAACCTGGTAATCAAATCATCCTCAGAAAAGAAGCGCCAGACGAATGTTCTTAACCTGCTGAAAAGCATCGCCAAATCTTTTATCAGTACGGCAAAAGACCTGCGGCTTGAACCGCAAACTCTTTTTGATTCCGCGGCTGAGAAAGGCGTTTCAGACCCCATAATCGAGCTTTGTCTCGAAGTCTATCGACAATACCAATCCCGACTGGCTTACCTCGGAAGCGTAGACTTTAATGACCTGATCCGCCTGGCTTATCAGAGCCTGGAGGTTGACCCGACATTAGTCAGTCAGCTTTCCTTTAAGTGGCCTTTTATCTTAGAGGACGAAGCGCAGGACTCCAGTGTGCTGCAACAGGAAATATTAAGTTTGCTGACGAGCCAAACAGGAAATTGGGTCAGAGTCGGTGACCCTAACCAGGCGATCAATGAGAGCTTTACAACTTCAAAACCCAGTTTGCTGCGGACTTTCATCGCCGATAGCACTGTGACAAGCTATGATTTGCCAGAGTCCGGTCGATCCGCGCCAGCAATCATCGCCCTGGCCAACCAACTGAACACCTGGACGCAGACGCGTCATCCCAATATGTACGTAAGAGACGCGCTGGCAAACCCGCAGATTGAACCAACCAAACCCGACGATCCGCAAAAAAATCCACCCGACTCTCCTGACGTGGTAGTCATTAACGACCGAAAGTTCACTTCTGATCAAGAGGTGGAGTTCATCGCGCGCCACGCGGCGGAGTGGTTGCATGAAAACCCCGATAAAACCGTGGCTATTTTGGCCTTTACCAACAATCACATCACCCGTTTCATCAAGGCGCTCCAAATCGAAGGCGTTAAGGTTGTGGACGCACTTTTAAATGTGCCAAAATCGACCCAGGATACGGTAGGCACAGTCACGCACGTTCTCAATCATCTGCTCAAGCCCACCAATGTCAAACTGCTTGGCCGCGCGTTCAGAGCTTTCTACCGTTCCGAATACAAAAACGATGAAACTCGTCAGAA
>JAAYCN010000108.1 GCA_012729755.1 Chloroflexota bacterium
GAGTGGTCGCGCTTGCCGTATTCTGTCCTCGCCCGCGCCAGCAACCGTATCATCAACGAGGTCTCCGGTGTCAACCGCGCCGTCTACGACATCACCAACAAACCCCCCGCCACCATTGAGTGGGAATGATTGCGAAAACGCCGCAAACCCGCAGCGAAGGGTTTTTTGCCGTTATCAGGCATGAACGATAGTTGTCTGATTGTCTTGTATCAATACACCGTCACCATCATTCATACGGATCACTTGGCAGCCGTGTTCGGCCTCAAACTTTTGACATTTTTCTTCAAATTGATCAAATCGGTAGAGAAATCGGTCATAGTGCGGCAGAACACAAATAGTGGTTAAAGACGCTGCTGTTAAGTCAGCCAGCCCCATAAAATTCATTTCCGGAGAGTACTGATTAACAAGCTCAAGAGACGGACCAAAAACAAAGGCAGCGGCACTCCAGCCAATTAAGACATTCTTTCTTGCTACTTCCCGAAGGGTGTCAGCGGCGTTATGCCGTCGTATCGAATCAAGCAAATAGAAAGGATTTCCACCAATGAATTCAACCACGTCATAGGAAAGTAGTTGTTTCGCTGCAGAAACGTCAAGGTCAAACAGCTCAACTGATAATCCCAAAGCCCGCAGTTCGTTTGTGCAACGGGGAACGTGGTAGTTTTTGTCCTTGTATTCGTAATCAGCTGTCACAACCAAAGCAGCCATGCCGTCATTGCAAATGAAAGGACTCACAGCTTCTATCAGTCGATTACTGGTTAAACCGTTCGAGCAGAGGATAAGCATGATATACTCCTCCAATTACTCCAATTCATCTCTGAACGCTCTAAACATAGCACCGCTCAACTCCTGAGACGATACCTTCGTCCAGATCTGCGTGTCATCGTACGCGGATAAAGCGAATTCTTTCACCAATAGCGTAGGAAAACCTTCCTGCATATGTATTTGCATCCATTATAGCAAATGCATTTAAGGCTGTCAGAAAAAATAAAGCAAAATGTTTATTGTTTTCTCGGACCGCTACCAACATTTTTCCGACTTTAAGCTCTCGCCATCGTAAAATTCAGTCGGAAACGAAAAGAGGAGTTAATATGCTTAGCTATCGCTATGAACCTAAAAATAATCGTGTCGCTGCCTATAAAGACGGTATGGAAGTCGGCCAGATTACCTTCATCCCCAACGGGGATATTTGGGATGCCACTCACACCTTCGTCGAGCCCGTTCATCGCGGCGGCCCGATCGCCAGTGAGATGCTCAAACTGCTCGTTGAGACCGCCCGCGAAGAGCATAAAAAGATCATCCCCACCTGCAGTTACGTTAAAAAGGCGCTGAATGCCATTGAAGAATATCAGGATGTGCTTAAACAATCTGCTAATTAAATACAGAAAACCGTCAAACTCTTTATTTCCATAGATAAGCGGGGGATAAACCCAAATGAGTATCACTTTCTTCCCTGCTGCCATATTCTCATCAACTGTACTCTTTGATGAATCACCCAACTTCTTATACACTCATGGTTATCTGAATCATCAGAATTAAAAGAAGTGTTATCATGAAATCATAAACTGTTTAACCACTTGGAGGCACCATGGACTACACAGGGATCATCAAAAGAGCCTGGAAACTGGTTTGGAAGCATAAAATTCTCTGGTTGTTTGCGCTGTTCGCCAGCTCATTGACCGCCGGACTTCACTTTGACTCCAGTGGAAGCGGCACACATTTGATCACCCGCGGAGACGACCTCCCAAGTCACATTCCACCTTTCCTCCGTCAGGGTAACTATGAGCTTTTCCGTCGACTCAGTGAAATTCCACCGCTGGCATGGGTCTGGATTATGCTCTCAATCATTGCCCTAGTCTTTTTGCTCAGCCTGATCAGCCTCCTCGTCAGTACAGCGGCCCGCGGTGGCTTGATCAAAGGGCTGTTGATCGCCGAAGATCGATACACTGATAACCGTCTGACCTTTAAAGAAGTCTGGCGGGCAATGAAGCCATTTTTTTGGCGGCTGCTGTTCCTGCGCGTTCTGATCGGAATAGGCGGCCTGATTCTCAGTTTCATCCTGATTATCGCCTTCATTATCAGCATAATCCTCACGCTGGGCCTCTCCCTATGCCTGATTGTTCCTTTGACAATTTTGGCAATTCCTGTCGGTTGGCTGATTAACGCGTTCGTCGGCATGTCATCAGTCGCCCTGATTGATGAAGACCTCGACACTTTCAAGGCGCTCGCCCGAAGCTGGGAGGTGGCGACGAAAAACATTTGGCCAACACTTGCCACGATGTTTTTTATCAGCCTGATTAGTTTTCTCACCACTATTTTCGTGCTGCTATTTCTCTTCTTGGGGTCGCTCCCCCTGGTGATCGCCATATCCCGTTTAGTCGAGCCAACTACCGCGTTGTGGGTGATTGGGGCAATACTGCTCCTGTTGGCTTTCATCTTGATCATTTTCATCGGCATGTGGGCAAACACGCTTGTCCATGGCATCTTTGTCCTTGCCTGGCGCCGGCTAAAATTCCTGAGTAACATAGAGAACCTTCAACCGTCAAGCGATCTTCAACCCACCCAACAAGCTGATGATGAAAACATCGCGGAAGTTGCCACAGGCGAAAATTCTGGCAATATTCCTGCACCCACGGAAACTGATGAGGTCCCGCCCCAAGCCTGATTGCTTTTTGAACCCGACCGCGACCCCTCTCCATGCCACCAAACGTTCCAAATGGCTCTTTGGGTTGCTGATCGTTGTGGTTGCCTTCGTTTGCGCCTCTCTGGCGAACGTCGCGCTGGCCCAAACTGGCCCCGCAACAGCCAAGCTGGTGATCGACTCGCTCGAGATGGCTGACTTTCCCAACCAGACGGTTAGTTTTCGTCTCACCAACGCCAGTGGCTTGCTCGCGTCGCCCCTGCTGCCTGATCAGGTTGCCGTGCGCGAAGACGACTTGAACACAACACCCACCCAATTCTCACACACCTATTCAGGCGTTCACCTGGCGGTAGCCGTCAATCCGAACTCAGAGCTCGCTGCTGTTGATAGCCAACGCGTCTCAAATTACGCCCGCGCGGTCTCCACCCTGAGCCGCCTCGCGCCAATTCTCAAGGACCCCAGCAATCAATTCAGCGTGTTTTTCAATCCAGACCAATCCTTTCCTCAACTGCCAAACTTCACCGCGTTGATGGAAGCTCTGAATGGCTACCAGGAAAACATGAATCAGCTCAACACCAGCCTCAACAGTCTTGACCTCGCCGTCCAATACCTGTCAGGCGTTGAAAAGCCCAGAGAAAAAGTGCTGCTTTTCATTACTCCTTATATCCGCGCCCAGACCATTTCCCAGTTCGAAGCCATTGCCCAAAAGGCTAAAGCGAATGACATCACCCTCCATGTTTGGATGGTAAATAACACCGGCTTCCTCGACACACCAGCAGGTCAGCGCACGCTTTCAGCTGTCGAGAACACAGGTGGAGCGCTGGCTGTCTCAGCGAACAATTCACCCTTCCCAGACCCCACTGCCTATTTCCTGGGAATTGGCTATTCCTATACCATGACGTACCAATCGCAGGTTCGTTCGAGCGGCAAACACCAGTTCGTTCTCGCAGTCGAGCTTGGCAACGCCACCCAAATCACTTCGATTCCTTTCGAGTTCAGCCTCCAGGTTGAACCCATCCACGCCGAATTTCTCAGACTGCCCGCATCGCTGACGATTATCGAGAATGCCGACGGATCCATCGCTCCTGATTCTCTACCCATCGAAGTAGCGCTCAGCTTTCCCGATCATCATCCCAGGCCAATCCAGTCAGTCGAATTACAAGTGAATGGTCAATTCATTCAGAAGAACATCCAACCGCCTTACGGCGGTTTTGTCATTGAATTGAATCAATTTAAACACGCGCCCAACCTGTCGCTTCAGGTCGTGACAATCGACTCGCTGGATTTGCAGAAGCGCTCCCAACCAGTCATCTTGCCTATAACCTGGGATGATCAGGCGGTGATTCGTTCCGCCCGCCGACGGCAGCTGCCCTATTGGCTTGCTGGCGCTCTCTTCGTTTTCCTGCTCGGTATTGCCATTCTGACCATGAAACGCCAGAAACATCCACACCACACACCCCCAGAAACCCTGCCAACCGCCGGCGAGCAGCCGTTACCGCCTGGTTGTCTGGCCGTCCTGACGCCTCTGCTCTCATTTGACACGCCTTCGGCTGAGAAACCAATCGAAATTACCAACCCGATCACCCTGATCGGCAAGGGCCCCGCTCAGGTGAATTTAGTTCTCCACGATACTGCTTTAGAGTCCGTCCACGCAGAGCTGCGCATTCTCCCCGACAGCGCCGCCCGCGTGACTGACTTCAACACCCGTGCTGGAACATGGGTCAATCAGACCCGGGTTTCGCCGGTCGGCATGACGATAAATCAGGGAGACATCCTGCGCTTTGGCAACCTGCGCTACCGCTTCAGCTCGGTGAATAAACCTGAACAACAAATTCGATTCTGACCACCCAGCCCGCGATTTCAACCTCACTTTTCCGTGTCAAGTCAATAAAGTTACCAAAGTTTCTTTACCTGTAACATTGATGATTGTGTCGAGAGAAGTATCCATTTAATTGCTCCTGCTTATCTCGAATACATCTAATCTATGTATACATTATGCAAATGTGGTGTAAATAAAGCGTAATTCGCTGTCAAAGTCTTGATAATTCACGTTTCCTTAACGCCTTGTTTGTATAATTATTAAATTAGATTCGAAACAGCGTTACCAAAAAACTTATAGTGGAACAGGTTTGTAATTGAATATGTATTTTATCGCAGCCTCTTGATCGGACTCATCCAAACAGAGAAGGGAAAGGTTCGCAATGGAAATTGGGCTCTTAACAACTTGCTTACTTATTATTATGGGATTGTTAGGCCTGGTTGGATTGATTACAGGTGAATATCCAATTCTTAAATTATGGACGGGAAGACCCGGGCGAATTGCTAGCTTTTTCATTATCTTACCTGTGCTTGTTTCTTTGCTCGCCTCAATCTTTGCTTGGCTGGGTCCTGACAAGGATAGCCCAGCCTATAGCATTATGAACGCGCTTACACTTGTGGGCTGTGTGATCTTCTCGCTACTAGCCGGTTGGATTGCTGATAAAGTAGCATCGCCAGTTGGCGGTCAACGTAAAGTCGGTTACTCCTGCGCATGGTGTGGACAGGAACTGCTCACGAACGACCAGGTTATGCTCGATCAATCCTTACTCGTTCAGGTTGGCCTGGCTGAAGAAGCACGTAAACTCGAATTACGAACTGGATATCAGTGTATATCCTGCGGCAAGCGGTATTGCAAACAGTGTCTGGAAATTCGTGCATTTCCCAATCTGGCTGGGGGACGGGCTTGTCCTTACTGTGGAGGAGACTTTAGGTATATGTAAGCTGGGCAATCCAAGCTTGCTTTGGATGCATTGTCCTGGTCAGCAGGCAAGCCAGCACATAAATCCGAAGAAAAATTTCGCTTTTTAGGAGATGTAACTATGGAAACAAATACCAAAACATCACCTGCATCAGATCCAATCGATCCACTACCTGTTTCTCCCACCCAGGATGCGCCCACTCCAAAAAGAAAGGTGCTTACAGGCTTCGCAAAGGTATGGGCCATTTTCTGGATTGTAGCGAACCTTGGCGCTGCATGCGCTCCTGCAAGCAACCTGACAAATCCGCGAGTTGGTGGAATCTATGCTCTGTTGATGCTCCTTTCCGCAGTGGTTGTGGCAGGCTATATTTTGTTGTATAACAAGAAACCCGTTGGCCTATTGATGATATTAATCGCAAATATTTTGGGTATCTTTTTGAATTTTATCGAAGTCACTGGATATACAATCACGGTCACGACGGGACTTATCATGGGCATCATTACCTATTTCGTCACCCGCAAACAGGTTGAGTATCTATTCGGTAAGTCTAGGTCAATAACCTGAGACAAATGAATTGCACAAACTGGTAAGGAGGCAAAATGAACAGGCAGCATCGTCTTATGTCAATAATTAACCACGTAATCTGTCTATCTCTTGTAGCGCTGATGCTTTCTTCTTGCAGCCCAAAAAATGATGCCGAGAAAGAAAAAGCAACCCCTGCAACAGAATCTACCTTTCCAAGACCCGGGCATTGGGTAGGAGAAAATAAGGAATCCGGAGAAGCCAGCGTTTCCTTTGATCTCTCGGACAGCGGGAAGATGACGAACTTTATTCTGACTGCTTTCATCGGGACTCCAGTATCATCCTGTGAGATCACCATTGAACAGGCTCAACTCGAAGTTGACAAAGAAAGCAAAACTTTTGTCATCTCCTATTTGATGGACTATAAGGAACTTGAAAAACAACTGGGGGCGGGTGTAATGAGTCTGGGGGTCATACCGAAAGGAGAGCCGTATGAAGTGTTGCACATCGAGGGTACCGCGACTGAAACCACGTTGACGGGGATCTACACCATCCGTGTTTGCGGTACTACTCTGTTTATCCAACCTGAAACAGGCGCTTGGAATCCTCAATGGAAAAGCGTGGGTAACACCCAGACCTCTCCATCAACGGGGACCTTCCCGACTGAGGTGATCGAGTCGATTCCAACAACGGAGATAACGCAACCTTCTGTTTGGCAAAGCAATTGGCTGCATTTTGGCGTAGACAACCAATTCTCCTCGTACAAACCTGATGAAGTGCTGATTACAAGGGAAAATGTTGCAAACCTGCAGCAAATATCGGGATCGGGCTGTGATGACGAATTGTTTACCATCATAGGTGGAACGCCTTCAATATATCACGGGCAGATGATCCTTACGTATGCTGGCGGCAACCTGGAGGTGGGTAATCCATACACAGATGAGAAATTCTGGGACTTTGGGCCCATGGCAAATGCCTGGGCGCCACCGCCAGTGGTATCCACCGATGGGATTATTTATTATCTTTATGTCACATCGGATGCATCGGCCAAGCTATTTGCAGTAAATTCGGAAACAAGACAACAGGTTTGGGAAGCTGCTACGCAATTCAAAACAGGTTTTAATTCTGACGCCCAAGTCACGGTTGACGAAGAAAATGGGGCGATCTATGTCATTGAAGGTTATTTTGGTAATGGGCGTTTATTTGGAGTGGACCGGGCAACAGGAGAAACCAAATGGTTTAAAGGGGTAGAACAACATGATGATGGTGTCACCTTTGTTGGATCTCATGTGCCTTTGAAAGACAGTAAACTTTACATTCCAGCAGGAATACCGGAAGAGTA
>JAAYCN010000109.1 GCA_012729755.1 Chloroflexota bacterium
AGGGACGGGTTCTTGATGGCTGGGGTTTGCTGCTGAACCTCGTCAATTCGACGATGGAAGGTGAGATTCACTGGATGGATGGCGATGTCTGGATCCAAAACTCGACACTCCACAACGTACAACACTCCTACTATGTATATGCCAACATCAAGATGGTATGCAATGACCGTCCGTTGAATCTGAAGATCAAGAACAGCATTCTGATCACCCAGGACAAGGATAATCCGGGGGTAACACGCGGTGATAATTGCAGTTTCACTTCTTACGGTACAGCCTATATAAACAAAGTATCACTCGGTGGCAACGTATTTTCCGACGATACCTGTCCCTTTGATGACAGCCGGGATATCCGCGTCGATTCTCCGCTGGACGCGCTGGTTGGTCCGCTGCAGAACAACGGCGGGCGCACGCCGACCAGGGCGCTCCTGCGCGGCTCCCCGGCGATTGACATACGCAACGGGCCGTGTTATTACCTAAAATACCGAGAAGAATATCCTGATGACCCATCTTCCACAATGCTATTAGAAGACCAGCGCGGGGCAGACCGGAATTTGAAGTGTGATTCCGGCGCGTTTGAGTACTGGTCTCAGATATTCCTGCCCATCATCGCCAAGTGAGCGCTGGTTTCACCGCTGATTTTACCAGCGGGTTGAGGGTGATTAGGCGAGGGCAATGTGAGGAGGCTGACCCAAAAGTCAAAGTTCAGGATTTTGCATCTCCATTTTCAGGTCTTTTTTGCCATTATTTTGGGCATGCACTGCTTTTTATAGGCTAAAACAAAACATTGCCCCCACTTTTAGCGAATTTTTTCTAATTCCAGGCTTTTTGGACGGCCCCCTTAAGTTCAAGCTAAGGCGGCGCTGATTTATTGGACAACAGCCCCTCATACCAGCCTGTCAAACCCCCTATTATGGTTGGTTCTGTATCAGCGATGGATCGATGTTAACAGGTTATGGCAGTAAGCTGTGGGACGTCAATTGTTGCAACCCTGGTTGCGTCTGGTCACACTGTCAACGCTGCGATAAGGACTGCATTTGTCAGCCGCCTGGCACTGCGGATTGGCGTGAATAGGATGCGCTCAATTTGAGACCTTTCAAAATAAAAAATCTAAACCTGACCCATTCATCTTTTGTGATAATTGGGTTGGGTTTTATACATAGAACAAGACAGTACTTATTATTGTTTATTCGCCTCGATAATTTGTAATGCCTCAGCCAGATTGGTGGGCAATATGGCGTAAAATTCCAGCTGATGTTCGCTTTCCCTTCTGATCATTTGGCCATCAATGGTTGTGTATTCTGTTAGTGAACGCAGATTCCGCTCCGTTTTCAGATCAAACCAATACAGATTTTTTTCGGTTTTCAGAGAAACTTCTTCCCCGGAGCTTAATGACAGTTTGGTATTGGTATCATTGAGATTATCGGCGTACATTTGAAGAATAAAGTACTGATTCCCATTTTCTTCTATAAACCGTCCGGCTATTCCACCGTTTCCCAATCCAGCAGGATTCATCTTAAGTAATTGGAATCGACGTTGATATTCATCAACGAAATATCCTGTAAAATAGGGGGTCGTTCCAGTACCTATCGTTTTTGCTCCATTACTCAGGTTACAAACGGGATCAGGTTCTTTCGCCGAGCTTAGCAGTTCACCATCTGCATTCATTGCCGCAAAAAATCCAACGCTGGTTGAATCGACCATATCAAAGAGCCTGAGTGGGATAATTTTTCCATTTTCATTCTTTAGAAGTAATTGCAAATCACAAGAAGCACTCTCACCTGGTAAATGAGCAAGATATTCATGGCTTCCAGACTCTCCATTGGTGATGTCATACCGATGCAACCAGCCTTCTTCTTTAGGCAGGTTGCATTCTTCGAGTTCAGAAAGTTGAGATAAAATTTCCAGAATCCTTTCCGGATCGCTGATCGGATTATCCGCATTGTTTTCCAGGGTAACATTCACGTTTGACTGGCACTCAGGATTCAGTTGTGACGTGGCAACAGGCATTCCAGGTGTATTTGCTTGAGGGGTGGGAAACTCTATACCAGACTCAGAGACAGTTGCTGTTGGAACTACTTTCTCCACGTCCGTTGGCAATTTTGTATTGATCCTACAAGCAAAAGAACAAGCACTGCGATGCAGATCATTGAAAACATTTTACTTTTCATCACTCAGCCTAATTCCTAAGAACCTGAAATAGCACACCGAGACTATTCGCTATTTTATAAGGATACCCCAGGATGCAAGAAGAAAAACAGTAAAAATACTGAGGACAGCAGGGTAGTTTTTTAGTATTCCACCCACCTTACATAGGTGGATTCTCTGAAAATCCGCCTGCCGAGTTAACCGTGTTTCGCTTTTCTTGCCACTGCCTGAACCAAACGCGCCACCCCATAAACCAGCAAGCCCGCCAAACCGGTATAAACACAAAACACCGTCATCGCCGTGCCCGTCACCCCAAACCGCAGCATCGGGTTCGCTTCTGTGAAGCCCAAGAATGGCCAGAACGGCTGCATATCCGCGTAGACCAACCCATCCATCAACATGTGCAGAAGCGCCCCGCCCACTCCCCAGCCGAGCGCCTTCCCCCAGCTTATCTCAACTTTTTCATAGACCTTGCGCCTGAACACGTTTAAAACCCACTCACCGAGATACTTGCCAATCACTGCTGCCGCCATGCCCAAGACCAAAGCCCCCACAAACGTATGGCTCTCCCCATGCAGGCGCATTGCCGGCGCGACTGTCAGCGCCGCCAGCGGCTGCAGATCCATCATGATTTGGGCTGTTCCATAAACAATCAAACTGACAAACCCTGGCGATACCGCCTTGGCGGTCAGTGCGGGACCCATATGCAATGGAGTAAAAGGCAAGCTACCTCCAATTCTGGCCACGATCAGCCGACGTTAATCACGACTCGATATCTTCCGCGGACGGATGCAGACGG
The DNA here is from genome assembly GCA_012729755.1 of Chloroflexota bacterium. GTDB lineage: Bacteria > Chloroflexota > Anaerolineae > Anaerolineales > Anaerolineaceae > Mesolinea. The sequence goes on from JAAYCN010000109.1 coordinate 2,945, forward strand.
CTTAATAACCCAGCCGCCAAAAACCCGATCAGCAGCGGGATCCAAAATGAAACCAATCGATAGGCGATGATCGCCACAATGCTGATCTCATGCGAAACGCCCAGACTGGTGAACAAAGCCGCCATCGACGCCTCAATCACCCCGATGCCTCCCGGGAAGATAAAGGCGATCTTCGACAGCAAAAGAGGCAGGCCATAACCGGCGAACAACACGCCCGGATTAATCGCGCTGCCGGCTGCCACGAACATGAAATAGAGCGCCAGCATGTCGAAAACGATATACATCGCACCGCCCACCATCGGTTTCACCCAGCGGCCATCCCCCAGCCCTTTCCAGGCGTTGATGAAACTGTTCACCATTGATTGCGTCCTGGCGGGGTCATAAGGCTTTTTCTTGAGACGCGCGTAATTCCATAAAGCCCAATTAGCCGCTTTAAACGCCAGCTTCGGAAAGAGCAAGGCGCCAAAGATTCCCGCGCTGACCAGAGCCAAAACCACCAGAAAAATCGAATACTGAATGAGTTGTGACTGACTAAGCTGCCCGATGATCAGCAGATAAATAATGCCAAAAATCGCCACGAATTCAATCGAGACATTAAGCAGCAGAGCCGGTAAGACCCCCGCAATGGTCGCGGTAGAGCGGTTGACTCTTTCTTTGCGCATGAAGCTGAAAACCGCCGCCGTTGCTGAGACCCATCCGCCTGCCACAAGGCCGATCGAATAAGAAGCCATGGCGATCATGGCTCCCTTTAACAGGCTGAGATCGTACCCATGAATCGCCACGATTGATCTCAGGCAATAGCCATAACCGATATACGCGGCCAATTCAACCAAAAACGCCAGCGCTACCGCCCACCACGTAAAACCTCTCACCACGTCCCACGCGTTGCGCAGGTCAGCGATTTTAGGCAGGAGCAGGTTGACCGCCAGACCCAAAATGACAATGACGATTAAATATCGCCATCCCTTGCGGCGGTTCGGCTGTGGTTGATGCTCAAAGTCAATCATCTTTTTCTTCGGTGGCGCCAGAGTGGCGAATGGTCTGGTAACATCCATAGTAAGTATACTTCCGACTTTTTCTTGCAACTTACGTGCCAAAACTCGCCCTGCCCGAACAATACAAAACCCCTCTAAATCAGCTTGCTCGTGTACAATAACACAATATCCAAACCTCGAGGTGATATGACCGACACAACGCCCAACCCAACTCCTTCCGCAACCATTGTGGCCCCGCGCACGCGTATTGCTTTCGGCCTCGCTCAGCTTGGCATGGCTGTTATCGGTGGCATCTACTCAGCCATGCTCACCAAGTTCTATCAGGATAATCTCGGCCTTGGCCATCAGTTGATTGGCATCGCCATGTTGATCTATGCCATCTGGAATGCCCTCAATGACCCCATTTTCGGAGAGATCACTGACCGCACGAAGTCGAAGCTTGGCCGGCGCATCCCATATCTGCGCTATACCGCGCCTTTTTATGCGGCGACTTTCATCGCCATCTGGCTGTGCCCCGAGAAAATCTCTGAAATCGGCAAGTTCTCCTGGATGCTGATCACCATGCTGCTCTACGATACCTGCTTCACCATCCTCGGACTGGTGCACGGCACCCTCATGCCTGAGCTGTCCGAGTCCGACAAAGAGCGCGCCAAACTCTCCATGGTCGCGGCGATCTTTGGCCTGCTCGGCACCCTGATCGGTTTCGTCATCCCCGACCTTGTTCGCCCCAGCGCCACCAGTCAAGATGTTTCCCTCACGCCCCTGCGCCTTGCCATGGTCGCGGTTGGTGTGATTTTCTCCGGTCTGATTTTTTATTCTTCATACCAAATAAAAGAACACCGCGAATTCAGCGTGGTGGATGAACCTCTTCACTGGTGGAAAGCGATCAAATCCACCCTCACTAACAAAGGATTTATCGTCTATGTCATTACCAGCTTCATGGCGACTTTTATGTTCTCCATTGCCATGGGCGCCATTTTTTACGTTTCCGATTATCTGACCCAGTCCAGCGTGCTGCCTCTGCTTGCCGCGATGTTCATTCCGATGGCGCTGGCCGTCCCGCTGGTTTCGATCGTCCTCAAATATCTGACTGCCTCAATCACCTGGCAGATTTATCTGACCATCTCAGGTCTTGGTTTCATCATGCTCTACTTCCTGCCGGTCAACCTGTTATGGGTCGGTCTGGCAATTGCCGGCTTCGGTTATTCAGGCGTCCAGGTGGTCAACTATATCGTACTCGGCCAGGTGATTGATCAGGACGAGATTGACACTGGCGTGCGTCGTGAAGGGTCCTTCCTCGGCGCCAATGCCCTGATTACCAAACCCGCTCAATCTCTGGCTGTCTACCTGACTGCGTTCATTCTCGCAACCACTGCCTTTGTCAGCATGGAAGCCAACGATGGTCGCATCTTCCTGGATCAGCCTGCCTCCGCCCTGATGGGCATCCGCGCGCTGGTTGGGCTCATCCCGGGCCTTGCCCTCGTCGCCGGGGCGGTCGCCCTCTTCTGGTTCCCCTACAAAAGCCAAAAAGTAGCTGAAATTAAAGCCACTATCCTGCGCATGCACGCTGAAAAACGCGAGCGGTTACGTGAGCTTGAGCAGCGAAAACAGGCCGAAGACCAGATTGGGTTTGAGTCATGAAATCATTTCGCAAGGAGCTCTGGATGAACGTGCCCGGCCGGCGCGGCTTCGTCAACATCACCCGTGAGGTTCAACAAGCAGTCACCGAAAGCGGCGTCAGGGAAGGACTGGTATTGGTAAATCCCATGCACATTACCGCCTCGGTTTTCATCAACGACGATGAATCAGGCCTGCATGGAGACTACGACCGCTGGCTCGAAAAACTCGCGCCTCATGCCCCTGTCAGCCAATACCGTCACAATGATACCGGCGAAGACAACGCTGACGCCCACATGAAGCGCCAGGTGATGGGCCGCGAAGCAGTTGTAGCCATCACCAATGGCAGGCTCGACTTCGGCACCTGGGAACAGATCTTTTATGGTGAGTTTGACGGCGGCCGCCACAAACGCGTGCTGGTCAAAATCATCGGTGAATAAACCCTTTACTCGCCTTGTACTAAGCGAATTTAGCCGTATTGAGCAGATATAATGCTGGTTAATAAATAAAACCTGATAAAAATTGATACAAACTTAATCAGAGAAAGAGAAAAATGACCACACTGAAACTCCCCGAAAAACAACCCTGGATGAAGACTGCGGTTGAACTGCCCGAATTACCCTGGGCCAAAAACGCCCTCGAACCTGTTATCTCTGCCAATACAATCGATTTTCATTACGGCAAACACCACAACGCTTACGTCCTTAAAACCCTCGAACTCACCAAAGGAACAGAACTCGAAGGCCAGCCTCTTGAGATGATCATGGTGGTTGCCGCCGCGGATCCCAGCAAGAAAGGTCTTTATAACAACGCCGCACAGGTCTGGAATCACAGCTTCTACTGGAAATGCCTTGCCCCCTGCGGCACGGTTAAACCCTCCGACGCGCTCAAAGCCAAAATTGAGAAAGACTTCGGCTCATGGGAAGAGTTCCGCAAACAGCTGATCGCTGCCGGCATGACCCAGTTTGGTTCCGGTTGGGCTTGGGTGGTGATAGATGGCGACAAGCTCTCCATCCTCAAGACCCCCAACGCCGATGAGCCCTGGGGCGAAACACAGGCTCCAGTCCTTGCCCTCGATGTCTGGGAACATGCCTATTATCTCGACTACCAGAACAAGCGTCAGGCCTACCTCGAAGCCGTCATCGACAATCTGATTAATTGGGATTTTGTCGAAAAGCAAATCGAGCTTCATAAGAGCTAAACCAATCTCTAACCTTTATTAAGAGCTGGATAATTATCCAGTTCTTTTTATTTTTTTTTAGATTTTGATCTAAATTTAACTCATTTTAGGTTTCATTCTAAAATTAATGTAATTGCGGTTTAAATCTAAATTTGTTATAATCAACGCGGGAGGCAGCCATGATCGCCATCATCGCCGACATTGTCCACTCAAGAAAGCTGAAAAACCGCGAGCGAATCCAGTCAGATCTCTCAGCTTCTCTGAAGCGGGTTAATCAAGTTCACGCTCAGGTGATCGCTTCCGACTTCACGATCACGCTCGGAGACGAATTTCAGGGGCTTTTCAAGTTCCCCAAAGGTTTGTTCAAGGCCCTCGATGAAATCAGTGTCGCCATGTACCCTGTGAGGCTGCGCTTCGGCATCGGCCTGGGCGAGATCACAACCAAAATCAACCGCGAATTGAGCATCGGCGCGGATGGCCCAGCTTACTGGAACGCCCGTGAAGCCATCCAGTTTGTGCGCCGCAGCAACGATTATGGCCGAAGCAACATTCATGTCATCGCCTCAAATTCCTCACCTGAGTTGTCATTAGTCAACGAACTGCTCAAAGCTACTGCGATGATTGCGGTCAATTGGCGTTTGACCCAAATAAAAGTTTTCAGGGCGCTGCTCGAGGAAGGTCTCTGGACAGACAAATTTGACCAGGGCTGCCTGGTGCGAAGATTACAGATCAGCGACTCAACGCTCTCCCAGCGCCTTGCCAGCAGCGGACTCAAGCTTTATCTGCGCGCCAGGACCGAAGCCGAAGCCGCCCTCGAAAGGATTCACCATGCCCAATAGCGCCGCCCTTGTGCTCGCCCTCACTGCCCATTTCATTGGCGATTACTATCTACAATGGCAGTCGTTGGCTGACAAAAAGAAGCGTCACCTCCCCACGCTGCTGCTGCACGCGCTGCTCTATGCCCTTCCCTTTGGCCTAACCGCCCTTTTCGTCGCCCTGCCCTGGTGGGTCTGGCTCGCCCTCGTTGGCAGCCACCTGCTGATCGATCTTATCAAATGGCTGATTGAGCGCCGCTCAAACCCCGCGCCAGATCAGGTCTTTCTCATTGATCAACTGCTCCACCTCCTGATTATTGCCCTGCTTTTCGCCTTCATTCCCCAAGCGGTCTACAAACCCGCCTTTACCGCGCTCAAAGCGGATTTCTGGCGCTGGCTGTTAATCTTCGCGTTGATTGGCAAGCCCGCCAACGTCAGCTTCAAAATGCTCTTTCAGCGCTTCAGTCTGGGGATTAAAGACCTTGAGTCATCCCCCGTTGAACAAACCTCAACGCGAGCGGAACCCAAACCAGGCGCGGGCGCCTGGATCGGCATTCTCGAACGCATTTTCGTGGTCATTTTCTCAGCGGCCAGCCAATACGCGGCTTTTGGGCTGCTGATGACCGCCAAGTCTGTCGCCCGCTATGAAAAAATCAGCAAAGATCCGGCTTTCGCCGAATATTACCTGATCGGCACGCTTTATTCCGTCCTATTTGCCTTGCTCGCTTATCTGCTGGTCTTTCAGGTTATCTGGCCCCTGCCAGCGGTTGCTAAAGCCGCGCCGATCATGCTGGCTTTGCCCACGCCATAAATGCCTGCCGATCAGCGGCTTGACCTGGTTTAACTGCCAACCCGCGGCATGTCCCGACTGGCCACCACATTGATTCCTGTGTCAGCCACATTCTCGATTACCACGTCTTTCATGCTCACCGGCGCGTCCAGCTCCACCTCCCTGATCGCCTCCAATACTGCCCGGATCTTCGGCTTTGGCACCGCCGATGCTGTATAAACCGGCAGCAATGGGTGCAGCCCATGCCTCACCCTCACCGTGCTCGCCACCATCCGTCGCGGATCCGTGGTCTCCGCGAAGGCATAATCCTTACCCAAGCGGCAGGTGTAACCCTCGATCTTTACCACCTCATCGCCTTCCATAGTCACTGTCAGCATGCACCCTTTTGGGCAAGCGGTGCAAATAAACTGGCGTTCGTTTTCCATTTATGCCTCCGACCTCGGGTAGACGTCCACAACGATTTCCGCCGCTGCCCCCAGCGCGGCAGCCTGCGCGGCCTTCAACATCACGCTCACCATCTCGCCCGGTCTCACATAGCGCTCTGAGCGGCGTGTGATCTGATTTTGACCGTCGCTCACCTCCACCCAAACTGGCTCCTCGATCGGCTTGGTCACCCGCATTTGCAGCTTGACCTCACCAGCCTCAAGCGCGTTTCGGCTGATTTTATGCGGCACGACATATCTCACGTTTCGTCCCGCTTTGACCATTACGTAATCTGTCTCACGCTGTTTCTGTGTGCGCGCGAAATGAGCCGCGCCAACGCCGGCCTCAAACCCTGCCTCGCTGACCCAATCCACCAGGTCATAAACATGCACGACGTTACCTGCGGCGAAAATTCCAGGCACGTTGGTCTGGAAGGTCTCATCGACATAGGGCCCACCGGTCACAGGGTCAAGCTTCACACCCGCTTTTTTCGAGAGTTCATTTTCCGGGATTAATCCCACCGACAGCAACAGGGTATCACATGGGATCATTTCTTCAGAGCCTGGAATGAAATTGAAGTGGTCGTCAACTGCCACCGACTCAATTGCCTCAACCCGGTTTTTGCCCAACACCCGCTTCACGGTGTGATTGAGTTGCAGGGGAATGTCATAATCCTGCAGGCACTGCACATAATTCCGCGAAAGGCCTGACAGGTAGGGCATCAATTCCAACACGCGCTCAACGTGCGCGCCTTCGAAGGTCAGCCGCCGCGCCATAATCATGCCGATATCGCCAGATCCCAGAATGACCACTTCCTTGCCGGGCATGTATCCTTCCACATTCACCCAGCGCTGTGCTGTCCCAGCGGTAAACACGCCATTCGGGCGCATGCCCGGAATGCGGATCTGGGCGCGCGTGCGTTCGCGGCAACCCATTGCCAAGACGATCGCCCTTGCCTCGATCTCGATATAGCCGTGATCTTTGCTGGTCAGATAAATCCGCCGTTCAGGTGTAATGTCCATCACCATCGTGTTGAGCAGGATCTTCACGCCCGCCAATTTGACCAGATTGATAAAATGTTGCGCATACCCCGGCCCCGGCAGATCTTCCTTCAGAAGCTGCCCGCCGAAACCATTGTGGATGCACTGCAGCAGAATACCGCCCGGCTCCACGTCGCGTTCAATAATCAGGACGTCTTCAGCGCCAGCCTTCTTCGCTTCGAGGGCTGCCGCCAGCCCGCCCGGGCCGCTGCCAATGACCACCACATCATAAACTGACTTAAGCGACATATTCACCCCCTCTGGCTTTAGTCGTACGATAGAGATATTCTGAGCCTTTCCCGCGTTTGGTCACTTCCAGGGGACTCACCCCCGTCTCTCGTGCCAGAATATCCACAACCCGCGTCATGTCAAACCCGCCCTGACACCGACCCGTGCCTAACCAGGTGCGCCGCTTGATCGCGTCATACGTGCGCGCCGGGATCGGCGCGTGGATCTCAGCCAATATCTCCCCCTCCATCACATTCTCACAGCGACAGACGATGCGCCCGTAGCTCGGGTCTTTTTCTGTCAACGCCTTGCGCTCCTCATGAGAAAGGTGCGCGAAACGCGGTCTCGCCGGTCTGATCGGGTTCCATTTTTTCTTAACCTTCAATGGTTCTCCCGCGTCCGCGAGCAGTCTGACAACCTCCTCAGCGATCGCCGGCGCCGAAGTCAAGCCTGGCGATTCTATTCCGCCCAGGTTGACGAACCCCTGCGCTTCCTTGGGGATTTCGATCACAAAATCGTTGTGATAGCCCAACATTGGGTCGCGGCTTGGGCCATTGCCAGTCGGGCGCAGGCCGACAAAACTGGCAATCACCGAGCGCAGCGAAAGCGACGGCACAAGCTTTTGCGCGCCGCTCCAGATTTCCTCACTGCCTTCTTTCGTCGATGAAGTGTCTTCTTTATCTGGCACCACGTTTGCGTTTGGCCCAACAATCGTGTTTTCATGCGTCGTGCTGGTCACCAGAACGCCTTTTCCCTTGGCGGTGGGCACCGGGAAAAGCACATTAAACAGTTTGATCTCAGCGCGGTCAAACACAAAATATTCGCCTTTTCGCGCGGTGATAAAGAAATCTGGCCTCACGCCGGCCTTATGCATCACCACGTCCGCGTAAATCCCTGCCGCGTTAATCACCCAGCGCGACCTGAACTCGCCTTGATTGGTGCGCACGCCAATGATGCGCCGGCCATCCCACAGGAAGTCTTCAAAAGCTGTGTTAAGCATGACTTTCGCGCCATTGATCACCGCGTTTTCAGCCGCCGCCACACACATCTGAAAGGGATCACACACACCGCCGCTGGCTGCCCACAGCGCGCCGGAAACCTTCGGGTTGATACCAGGCTCCCGCCGGCGCATTTCTTCGCCGCTAATCAGCCGCATGTCAGGCACCGCGTTGCGCTTGCCCTGCGCGAGCAGCGTGTCCAGCATCGGCAGCTCCTCATCGCCGATCGCCACCACGTAATCTCCGCGGCGGTCGAAGCCAAAGCCCAACTCAGCTGACAGCTCGTCGAACATCGCGCTGCCTCTCACGTTCATCTGCGCTTTGAGCGACCCCGGCAGCGGGTCATATCCCGCGTGAACAATCGCCGAATTCGCGCAGGTTGATCCCATGCCGATATCCGCGTCCTTCTCAATCAGCAACACCTCGCCCTCATATCGCGAGAGCCAGCGGGCGATCATGCTCCCCACCACTCCGCCGCCGATCACAATAAAATCATACACAATTGTCATAAATATCCTCTGTTAGCTGCCTTGCTCCGCCAATTATAGCCAAGATACAGCGGAAGAGATGTTAAAATAGAGAAAGAAATCGCAATCTGAGTGGAGGTCTCCTTGAAACGCTTCATCCTTTCCATCGACCAGGGCACAACCAGCACACGCTGCATTCTCTTTGACCACCAGGGTCAAATCGTCTCATCCAGCCAGAAAGAACACCAGCAGTACTATCCCAAGCCGGGTTGGGTTGAACACGATGCCATCGAGATCTGGGAAAACACCGTTGAATTGATTTATTCCGCGCTTGCCAAAGCCAACGCCAATGGCAGCGATCTCGCCGCGATCGGCATCACCAATCAGCGTGAAAGCACCCTGATCTGGGATAAATCAACCGGCAAACCGCTCTGCCATGCAGTTGTCTGGCAAGATACGCGAACGGATGAACTGATCAACGCCCTTGCCAGAGACGGCGGGCTTGATCGCTTTCGCGCCAAAGTAGGTTTGCCGCTCTCCACATACTTCTCAGGCCCCAAGGTTCGCTGGCTGCTTGACCACCACGAAGGCTCACAACAGCGCGCTGAAAACAGCGAATTGCTCTTCGGCACGATCGACAGCTGGCTGATTTGGAACCTCACCGGCGGCAAACAAAACGGCCAACACCTCACCGACGTCACCAACGCCTCGCGCACCATGCTCATGAACCTCTCCACGCTGGATTGGGACGCTGATATGCTCCGACAACTCAACATTCCCCGGACGATGCTGCCCGAGATCCGTTCTTCCAGTGAAATTTACGCCGAGTGCACGCTTCCCGAGCTGAATGGCGTGCCGATCGCCGGCGTTCTCGGCGACCAACAGGCTGCCTTGTTCGGTCAGACCTGTTTTGAGCCCGGTGAAACCAAAAACACTTATGGCACAGGCTGTTTCATGTTGATGAACACCGGCACAGCCCCCATCCAGAGCAAACATGGCCTGCTCACCACGCTCGGCTACCAGGTCAAGGGCCATCCGGCGGTTTACGCGCTCGAAGGTTCTGTCGCCATCGCCGGCGCGCTCGTCCAGTGGCTGCGCGACAATTTAAAACTGATCGCCAAATCCTCCGACATTGACATCCTCGCCAACACGGTTGAAGACAGCGGCGGCATCTATTTCGTTCCCGCCTTTTCCGGACTCTATGCCCCATACTGGAAAAGTGACGCCCGCGGCGTAATTGTCGGTCTTACCCGCTATATCAACAGCGGGCACATGGCGCGCGCCGCGCTCGAAGCCACCGCCTATCAGACCCGCGATGTGCTTAAAGCGATGAATCTCGACAGCGGTGTCGATCTTAAATCACTCCGGGTGGATGGCGGCATGGTTGTCAACCAGACTCTCATGCAGTTCCAGTCAGACATTCTTGGCGTGGAAGTCATTCGGCCAAAAGTGGCTGAAACCACCGCTCTCGGCGCGGCTTACGCCGCCGGTCTCGCCACTGGTTTTTGGAGCAGTTCAGACGCTCTCAAAGCCAACTGGGCGGTCGCCCACACCTGGACACCCAGGATGCCTGCCGCGACGCGTGAAAAACTCTACGCGGGCTGGCAGAAGGCTGTCACCCGCACCTTTGATTGGGTCGAGCCTTAAGCGGTAATTCCTTTGACACAGAGGCTTGAGCGCCTCTGTGTTTTTATTCGGCGCGGCACGCAAATTGCACCACTCCTTTTTGACGACTTTATCGGGAAAGGAAGTATGGATTCGCGCAAGTTCAAACGCTGGGCTATCTATGCCGTCTTGGCGGTTGCCAATATTTTGATTCTCGTTACCGCCTTTCGCGGCAACTTAGCCGTCAAATCGCCCGCCCAGGCTAAAAGCGTTCCAGCTGGTTCAACGAAAATCTATCTTCCCATCGTCTATCGCGCGCCTGATCCGCTTTCGATCCTTTCCAACTTTACAAGCTATCAGGAGCGTGAAGCCGACACCCAATTCCTGCATATCGTGGGTGAAGTGAAAAACCAGGATGGCTCAGGAATCACTGATATTAATATCGAAGCGCACCTCCTTGACAGGAAGGGAAACGAAGTCGGTTTCACGGTTGGCCACCCAGCCCTGCCGGATGTGCCTGCCGGCGCCAAAACCTGTTTTCACCTGGTCTCAGAGTTGCCCGATGGCTACGACAGCTATGAATTGAAACTGGCCGGCTTCAAAACCCAGCCAGACTTACCGCAGATGGTGGATACTTACATCACCAACAGCCGTTTCGACAAAGATTTTGGCTGGTATGCCGTAAATGGCGTCGCCACCTATCAAGCCGGCAAGATCAGCGGAGACGCTTCGGTCAGCGCCACTTTCTATGATCGCAAAGGGCGGGTGATCGGATGTGAACAAGCCTTCGCCGCTTTTCCAGATTCCGAGATTGCCGAGCCGGGCATATTCGCTTTCTATCTTATGTCCCCCAACGCTTCCAAAGTCGAAACGGTCTCCACCCTCGCTGTAACCTTCCCAAGCGCTCCCTAAAGGACCGCTGATTTCTCCTGATCGCTGATTCGTATTTTTTTTGTTGCGTCTTTTTTTTCGTTAATCGACAACCACACCTTTCTCATCTACACGTTGATTGACAACTTCTTCACCCTTTATGCTATACTGTTTTTACAACTATTCTTCGCGAAAGGTAATCATGGGAAAAGTTAATATCATTACCGATTCTTCCGCCTATCTGCCAAAAGATATTGCCAAACAGTACAATGTACGCGTTGTTCCCCTCACCCTTCATTGGGGTGGCGCATCTTATTATGATGGCGTCGACATCGAAGCTGAAGAGTTCTACGAACGTCTTTCCACCTCCAAATCCATCCCTACCACCAGTCAGGTCACCATTGGCCAGTTTCACGACGTCTTTGAGCCGCTGGTCAAAGCCGGTGAGGACGTGCTCTGTCTCGCCATGTCCTACGACATCTCAGCCACTTACAATTCCGCCGTTCAGGCCGCCGAAATGCTCGGCAATCCCCCCAATTTGGTCGTCATCGACACCCGCCTGATCTCCATGGCGCTCTCACTGATGGTCATTCAGGTTGCCCGCGCGGCCGAACAAGGCGCCAGGCTTCCCGAACTCCAGGAGCTCGTCAAAGACCTTTACCCGCGCATTGGCGTCTACTTCACGGTCAATACGCTTGAATACCTGCATAGAGGCGGACGTATCAATTCCGCCAAACGTTTGTTAGGCTCTGCGCTCAACCTCAAACCCATCATGGAGATTCGCGATGGCAAAATTGAGTTGGTTGAGAGCGTAATTTCTTCGAAAAAAGCCACCCTCCGTATGATCGACCTGATCGAAAAATCCATCGATGGGCGTTCGCCCGTGCGGCTTGGCCCCTTCCACGCCCTGGCTTTTGACCGTATGGTTGAAATGGAAAAAATCGCCATCGAACGCTTCCACCCGGTAGAGATATTCCGCTCAGCGGTCAGCCCGGTCATCGGCTCCCACACCGGGCCCGGCACGCTCAGCATGGCTTATTTAGCAGGCTGAACAACAAAAGCATGAACAGCACAGAACCCCGCGAGTTCTTGCGGGGTTCTGGTATTTAAAGCACAGCCTTCTGCGCCGGCTATCGACTACTGAGCCAGGATGACTTCCAAGTTCACAGGTTGTTCTTGTTGACCATCAACATTAATCAGCTCCGCCCGTGATATCATTCATCCATCCACTTAGCCAAACGAGGTAGCCCATGCCCCTGACTGACCAAACAGCCCATCAGATCGTCTCCCAACTGACCCTTGCCGAAAGAGCCTCCCTGTGCAGCGGGGCTGACTTTTGGCATACCAAAGCGATTGAGCGTGTTAACTTGCCTGCCGTGATGATGTCCGACGGGCCACATGGCTTGAGGGTCATGCGCGTTCAGGACGAATTCGCCCAGCTGGAAGGCAGCCAACCGGCGACCTGCTTCCCCGCGGCCTGCGCGACCGCTGCCAGCTTCGATCGCGACCTGCTCAGGCAAATCGGCGAGGCGATCGCCCAAGAAGCCCAGGCGGAGAATCTGGCGGTCGTGCTCGGGCCCGGCGTCAACATTAAGCGCCATCCGCTCTGCGGACGCAACTTTGAATATTTCAGTGAAGATCCTTTCCTCGCCGGCGAGCTTGGTTCTGCAATGGTCGATGGCATCCAAAGCCAGGGCATTGGCGCCAGCCTGAAACACTACGCCGCCAACAATCAGGAACGCGGCCGCTTAGTTAACGACTCCGAGATTGATGAACGCGCCTTGCGCGAAATTTACCTTTCCGCCTTCGAGAAAATTGTCAAAAAATCTCAACCCTGGACTGTGATGTGCTGTTACAACCGCGTCAATGGTGTCTATGGAAGCCAAAACAAACGCCTGCTGAACGATATTCTGCGCGATGAATGGGGCTTTCAGGGCTTGGTCGTCTCAGATTGGGGCGCGGTCAGTGACCGTGTCGCCGGCGTCAGCGCTGGTCTGGACCTTGAGATGCCCTATATTTCAGATGACAACGACCAGGCTGTGCTCAAAGCGGTTAAAAAAGGCCTGTTATCTGAACAGCAGCTCACCACGGCTGCTGAACGCGTTGTCGAACTCGTTTTGAAGCATCTCAGCAGCAAAACCTCTGTCATCATCAACCAGACTGACCACAATGGGCTCGCTCGCGAGGCCGCCGTCAGGTCCGCTGTCCTGCTCAAGAATGAGGGGCGTCTGCTGCCCATTAAACCATCTCAATCCGTCGCGCTCATTGGCCAATTCGCCGTCCAACCGCGTTATCAGGGCGCGGGCAGCAGTCAGATCAACCCCACCATGCTCGACAACCCCCTTGAAGCGTTCCGGGAAGCTGGCTATAAAGTGAGCTATGCACAGGGTTACGATCTCACCTCCCCCAAACCCGCCGAGAACCTGATTAAAGAATCTGAAGCTCTTGCCCAGTCCAGCGACCTGGCTGTTGTCTTCGCTGGCCTGCCGCCAGAAGATGAAAGCGAAGGCTTCGACCGCAAGAACCTGTCCATGCCCGCCGCTCACAACGAGCTGATCAGCCGTGTCGCCGCGGCGAATGCCAACACAGTGGTTGTGCTAATGTGCGGCGCGCCGGTGGAACTGCCCTGGCGTGATCAGGTCAAGTCCATTCTGCTCGTTTACCTGGGCGGACAGGCAGTCGGACACGCCAGCGTCGACCTGCTTACCGGTCAGGTCTCGCCCTCCGGCAAGCTGCCCGAAACCTGGCCGCTCACCCTCGCGGACACACCCGCGGTCAATCATTTTGGCGACCGCGCTGCCACCCAATATCGCGAAAGCATTTTTGCAGGCTACCGCTGGTATGACACCGCCCGGCGTGAGGTGGCCTACCCCTTTGGGCATGGGCTTTCTTATACTGATTTTCAATACGAAAACCTCGTTCTCACCGTTCTCACTGATCAGGTCAAAGTCGACCTTCAAGTGACCAATACCGGTCAGGTTGCCGGTTCTGAGGTGGTCCAGCTCTATGTCAGCCCGATCAATTCGCAGGTTTATCGCGCCGAAAAAGAACTCAAAGGCTTCGAAAAAATCCATTTGCTCCCGGGCGAGACAAAACAGGTTCAATTCACCCTCAACCAGCGTGCTTTTTCCTATTACGATGTCGGTCTCAAGAACTGGAATGTCGAACCGCTTTCCTACCGCATTTCGGTTGGCGGCTCCAGTCGCGACCTCCGGTTATCAGCCGAAGTCAACCCGCAGATGATCGGCGTCGCACCCAGCCGCGTTGCCCTGGCCTTCGCGCCAGTCTATGCCTCCCTGCCCCAAACCGGTTCGCTCGACATCAGCCAGTCAGACTTCTTCACCATCTGGCATGGCGCCATACCTTCCGGCCGCGTCTGGCCATTCACGATCGATAGCCCCATCGGCGACCTCAAACATTCAATTATCGGCCGGGCCATCCTCAACATCATGATCAAAGAGCAGGAAAAAAAGATGCCGCCCGAAGAAGTTCGCGCCATGCTCGAACAGGGCGCCTTCGACTACCCCCTGCGCTTTGTGCCCATGCAGGCCAGCCTCAGCCGCAGGGCAATCAGCTGGCTGATCAAATTACTCAACTTTCCGCTCTTCAGCCGCGATATGTAAATGTCTCAGCTGATAGAACTAAAAGCCTGCTCCTGATTAAAACCAGAAGCAGGCTTAAGTCATTTTAAATTGTTCACGATTCGCTTATGGATTGATGAAATGACCCATAAACAGTACCGCGTTGGTTTCGAGATCTCGGATAAAGAATATAAACGGGTGATCGAAGGTGATCACAGTCGGGTCTTCCTGTAATGGCGCGGAGGTCACACCGACGATCACAGCGGTTGCGGCGGCAGCCTCCGTGCCCTTTTCATTGACATCGATCATTGCCTTCTGCAGCACATCAGTAATCACCAGACCTTTCTCCTTAGCCATCTCGCTGAAATCAGCCAGATTCGGGTCAAACGCGTCCTTGATGCCAAGATTCTGCAGCGTCTGTGTCAGCCCAAGCGTGCTCTCAATCTTGAACTTGGGGAAGCTTAGATTGACCTTGCCGCGATTGAACTTGGCGATAACCTCATTTAGTGTTTCAATGGACAAATCTGTTTGATAAGCGCTGAAAGTCCCTTCTTTTGGCATCAGCGCCACCATTGAAAATTTCCCGCCCGCGTAAGGCAGTTCAATCGCCGTGGCCTGCTCGGATTGATAGTAAGAGAAGTTGGACTCGAGATGCATCATCTCAACCGGTTTTGTTGCGCCATCCAGCGTATAGAATTTTTCTGAAGTCGTTTGAGCTTCAATGAATTGTTTCGCCCAAGCTGCTTTGAAATAGACCGCGTTGGTCAAAACCAAGCGGGTAGCCTCGCTTAGCGCACCGCTCGGGATCAGATCCATAATTTTTTTCTCAGTCTTGTCCGCGATCCAGTCGTTAATTTGCTTACGAGCTTCTTCGCTCTTCGCGAAATCGACCGCGAATAAACCTGTTTGATAGAGCGTCTCCATGTCAGCCAGGTATTCTTCATAGAAATCATAGTCATACTGAGCCCACAGCGCGTTGGCTGATTTAAAGATAAACGCGCCTTCCTCTTCACTGGGCTGAGTCAGCTGCTGGTTAAGCGCGCGCATGGCCAGGTGATTCAACTCGTCTTCCAGCGGCAAAGCCAGCGCCTTCTCCATTTGGTGAGCGGTTTCATCATCTGCCCCAAGATAAGCCATCAACAGGGCCTGATAGAGGCTGTAAGGCGAGACAACCAGATTCTCATCCCCACTCACCAGCTGCGAATACAGCTTCATCATAAAAGCGTTCTGTGCCATCGCCAGCTTTTGCTTGGCTTCATCGGGTTGGTTCAAGATTGGCTCAACGATCGGGTATGGTTGAGCTGTCGGCTTGGCTATTGCTGGTTCAGTGGGTTGCTCAATCGGATAAGGGCCGCTCGGCGCCTTAACAGGCTGACATGCGCTAACCAGCAGGATAGCGCTCATCACTAATTCAAAGAGTATTGTTTTTGTTTTCATCACGTCTCCATTCCTACTTGTCTTGATTATAGACGTCCCAAAACCTTGCTGGGTTCCCCGCTTTGCGCTTAAATAACAGCAGCCCTGCCTTGGCAGGGCTGCTGTTTCTCGTCAGCGACCCATTAGAAAATGGATTTGATCCGATAAAACGTCAGCGCGAAATACTCGCGCATGATCGCGGAACTCTGTTCAAACGCCTGACTGGTTGGCATCAGGTTGAGCAGAATTTGCTTCAGGTCAAACTTCATCAGCTGGTCGTAATAGGCCTGGGTCACCTTGTAATCCACCGGCGCCGGGATCACCGCGTACTGTTCTTCCTTAAAGCTCAACACCGCTCTGTCCATCTGTGCTGCCGAAGTCACCAGAAAAGCTGTCTTAATTGCTTTCTCCTTCAAAACTTTAGCGGTCAAGAAGGCATCCTGACTGACGCTCTCCGCCTGATCCTGCACGACGATGTCCTTGTCCTGCACGCCCAGGCTCAGCAGCAGGTTGCGCGTCTGGTTGGCTGGGCTGACCCCACCAGTCACGATGATGATCGGCGCGCGGCCTTCCTTATATAATTTGGCGGCTGCCAAAACCCGATCTCCCTCTTCGCCAACCTCGACCATCTGTCTTGGCGTGTTCGCCGCGAGTGCGCCGCCAGCCATCACCACAATGGCGTCCGCCTTCGTGTCAGCCTTAGGCGGCATGTTACGCCACTCCAGCGAACGTGTCAAAAAGTTCGCGAAATACGTATTGCCGAGCAAAGCAACCAACAAAAAGGCGATCACGATCAGCCATAAAGCCCCTTTGGGATTTTTGCGCACACGAAACAGCCCAAAAAAGATCAAAATCACCACCACGCTGAGTGGTTGAACAAACTGATTAAGAAAGTTAGTTATAAACGCGACCATCACAAACTCCTTCAAATTTCCTGCTTAAAACGTTGCAAGAAACGCGCCGATCATTGACCAGCGCGCTCAGCGTTGTGTCACTTTAACCGCTTGAACGCCCCGGGTAAATTCGCGAATAGACCTCTGGCGCCCACTTTTCGACCGCCTCAGAAGTGATGCTGTTGGTGCGGCAGATATCGCTGTAAAGATCGACGCTTGGGCGTCTGATGCGCTGCTGTGTCGCCGGGTCAAGCCCCCATAAGCCAAAGCGCTGCGTCCAGCCGCGTTCCCATTCAAAATTATCCACCTGACTCCAGTGAAAATACCCTTTGACTTGTTTGTTGTGGTTAATCATATGCCACATCGCCAGCAGATGCTCCAGCAGGTACAACCGCCTGAAGCCGTCATCCGGGTCTTCCACGCCATTCTCAGTGATATAAACAGGCAGCCCATATTCCGCCGCCCACTTGATGCTCTGCTTGAACCCTTCCGGGTCATTGGCGATAAAACCAGTGTGTGAAACCTCCGCGTCTTTGGCGAAAAATCGACGACTGAATTGGTCGTTTGCCTTCATCAAGTCAAACTTCACCAGGTCGCGGGTGTAATAGTTCAGACCCACGAAATCCTGTGTGTCCTTTGCCTGTGGAATATCCTCTTTCAAATATATGCCATCAAATTTGCCGCTCCTCAGGGTTTCCGCGAAAACCAGGTTATATCCCTGGTCGAGTTTATTGACCACCAGTCGGGTCAGCGGGTTATAGTCAGCCGCCACAAACCCGCGATGGTTATGCGCCACGCCCACCTTCGCGTCTGGCTGCAATTCGTGGATTGCCCGATAGGCCGCCGCGTGTCCTTTAGCCAGGTTCGCCAACACCCTCATGCCCAGTTTCACATCGTTCTTGCCAGGGGGGAAGCCCCCTGCCATCCATCCGCCGACCGCGTAGACATTAGGTTCATTGATTGTCACCCACAAATTGCAGTGCGCCTTCAGCGCGCTTACCGTTCGCCGCACATAAGCCTCGAACAAGCCCACAGCCGCCTCATTCTCCCAACCGCCCATTTCCACAAACCACAGCGGGCTCGAAAAATGGAACAGCGTCACCATCGACACCATATCGCGCTCTTTCAAACCCAACAGCATCTCGCGATAGCGGTCGATCGCGCTTTCGTCCCAGCGGTCAGCCTCCGGCTGCACCCGCGACCACTCGATTGAGAAGCGGTGCGCGTTCTGGTAAGTTTCGTGCGCCCGGTCAAAATCGTCCCGCCAGCGCCGCCCGTTCCACCAGTCACAAGCCTTACCCGATTTATCCCCGTTGATGATCTTGCCGGGAATCTGTTCCCAGGCATACCAGTCATTATTGGTGTTATTGCCTTCCACCTGATGTGACGCGGTCGCGCTTCCCCATAAGAAACCTGCCGGAAAAGTGAACGTTGCTCGTGCCATGTTGCCTCCTGACGATGAGATATTCTGATTCTACCCGATGACCACGCTCAGCATCAAAACCGCAGGTTCATTTTCTGGTCGGTTTCACTCCATTCAGCATAATTGATCCAAACTGGTTCGGCTTTTCCAATCGCCAGCCACTCTCCCGCCGGAGTGCGGCCTTCTGGTGGCTCATTGCCGAATGAGTCTTCCAGTCTGCCCGCTTCAGTCAACCGCCAAATTAATCTTTCCTTGTCTGGTTGCTCATAGACTTTCAACAGTCGGCCGCTGGTCACCCACGCCAGCATCGGCCTCAAATTTACCTGTCCAAGCTTCAGATACCCTTTGAACGCAGTCAAGCCATCGACCGGATATGGGGTAAAAGGCGTGATGGTCACGCCGCTCGCCGCTTCCTGGTACAATCCACCCAGCTTCTGCCCGCATGCTGCGAAGATCTCACCAAGCGCCGCATCGCTCGTCATTGCCGCTCCTGTCTGATTAAACCAGGTACGCCAGCCAAGCGTATGAAACCATCCTCGACAGCGGATTTCAATTCCCTGAAACTCACCCCTCTCGCCCTGTTTCGAGAACGTTATCAACTTTTCCTCCGCTCTCACCAGCGGCCAGGCGTTATCCCGCAAAAAGCGCGCGCTGACCTGCTGGGCCTGAGCCAGACTCGTCACCCCCAACCTGGCCACCTTCTCTTTCACACCATAGCTCGCCTGACTCTGCGCATCCTCTACCCAGGCTGTCTGCGTCCAGATTAACCCATTGGTCTGGTTCGGGTCTTTAAACACCGCGCAGACTCGATTCGCCACGCTCTCCAAGTCAAGCGTTTGCCGGACCCCAGCCATCTGGCCGCCCACAGCCGAAACATAGCCCCACCACACAGCTTGGCCGCCCCGGTCACAGACCTCCACCGGCAGGCCCAACAGATTTTGACGGTCTTCCAGCGTCAGCCCATCGTACTCTAAGATCAGTCTTGCCGCTTCCGCGCCACCCCAGGCTGACCACGAACAGCGGTCCAGCCTGACCTCCCTCCCGCAATACAGCGGTTTATCCTGCGCCGAAAGAATTACCGCGTGCAGGCTCATAGGATGCGCCTGCGCTTTCTCACCTTCACCGCCACCGACAGACACAGGTCGATCGGCGCCATGCCGTCAGGCGTGGTCATAAAAAAGTTCAGGCGGCTAATCTTTCCCGGCG
This sequence comes from Chloroflexota bacterium, assembly GCA_012729755.1. Lineage (GTDB taxonomy): Bacteria > Chloroflexota > Anaerolineae > Anaerolineales > Anaerolineaceae > Mesolinea. The sequence goes on from JAAYCN010000109.1 coordinate 22,492, forward strand.
CGACTTCCAATGCGCCGCCCAACCGCTGGTGGGAATGACTCTCAAGATAATTCGCGCTCGTCGCGCTGTATCCGGTCGATGAATCATCCGTCAACGCGGCCCCGTTCGTCAACCCGCTGATCGAACGCCAGACCACCGCGCTTGTTTGCGGCTGAAAGATCAGATCATCCAGAATCAGGCTGTGCGCCCCGCTACCTGCCCGCTGCGCCCACAGCGTCAGCGCGTAAGGCGCCAGCGGTAAAAGCATCGGCGTGCGTCCCAGTGGCAAGCGCATGGGCGGCAAAGCCGTCCAGCCCGCCCCGGCGGGACGCTGACCGGAGCGCTTTCGTAAATCACCGCGCCGTCCAGACTTACCGCCAACCTAAACTGTGTTGCCCCTTCGCCCATCCCGCCCGGCCAGCGCAAGATTGGCATGAACGGTTGTCTGTCAAACTGTCTCAACTGATCCGAGCCGATTGCCCAGGAGGTCAACGCTGTCCAGCCGCTGCCGCTCCAGCTGAGCATCAAGACTTTTCCACCCGATGCCGAGCTGTTGGATGTCACCGTACCCGGGGCGGCGCTTTCAGCCTGAAAGCACAGTATCCCGGCGGGGCTGCCTTCTGGCCAGGCCATCACCCCCGCCCACACATCGCCCAGCCTCGCCCCATTATTTGTCAATCTCACGCTCATCCGCGCCGGAAGATCAGAAACAAACTGAGTAGCATTGATATCAACGTAATTGTCATGCCCCGGGGTCTCATCGCTGTGGTTGACAACTGCCAATGCGCCTCCAGCCATGCCGCCTCCGCTGTTCGACAGTGGCAGCGTTATCGGATCAGATTCAAAATGATTCTCACGCTCAAATGCCAGCCCCAGGCTAATCGCGCCCAATTCGTGGCTGGTGAACCATCCCGCCTGTCCGCTCAGGCTCGCTCGAAACACCCGCGCGTACCAAAATCCATCCGCCTCGCTCGTCAACAGCCGTAAAAACACCGGGTTTCCAATTCTCAAAGCTTCATAGCGGTTCGCCTGTTCCGCCAACGCTTCCAACTTGCGGATTGCCGCTCGAATTACCTCAGGCCCGCCTCTCAGGTGAATATCCATCCGCTCCCTTACCTGCTCGCCAGGCAGAAGCGCGGGTTCATAATCGCTGCTCACCACCCCCGCCAGCATGCTGCTTTCATTCAACCCAAGCCAATTCGTGCTGGGCTCCACCAGTTCGCCAATATCAATCCGCGTCATCTCTCAAAACCTCGCGACTCCACCCATTCCCAATGCCCAAAGCCAACTGAGCCGGCTGATTGCAGCGCCAACAGCCTCAAGCGGTCCAATTCAGCGTCAAACTGACGCCACAAATGCCTCAGCAGCATCTCCGCTTCATCCAGCGTATCGGTTGGCTTAAGCAAGTTCCCAGCCCGGTTGACACTTAGATAGCTCAAGCCATAAGCACGCGCCCCAACCAGCAGCGCGTACACCGCGTTGAGTGGCAGGGCGCTTTCTGTCGCCCCATTCACCCCCGCCACCGTGTAGTTCATCCCTAAAAAGCTGTTCAACTTTTCCAAAGCCTGCCCAATCGCTTCGCTGCGCGCCTCGGTCGGGATGATCAGACCGCGTTGGTCCAGCGTCTGATTAGCCAGTCTGGCGCTCAGGGTTTCAAGATTGATCATCCTGACCTCTCAGTGTCTGACTGCTTGCCGGCGGCTTCAGTTGGCTTGGCATCAGGTGTTGATAACCCGCCGCGCTGAACCAGTGTTTTTGGCCCTTGCGGTCCACCACGCTCAATAAACCGTCAGGGTGCAGCGCGTAAGCCAACGCCCCTTTGCCAACCAGCTTTAAAAGCACCTTTTCCGTCCAATCTATCCGCATCGCTTCCTCCTGTTAAGCCTGGGTTGGCGCCAACCCAGACCAAAAATCCGCTCACAGGCGCGTGGCCGCGCTCAACCCATCCTCAATTGCTGTTCCCAGGATGTAAACCGCCAAAACCGTCACCAAACCCGCCACCTCATCCGCGTCAATCGGCAAATCTGGCCGCCACATCTTCAAGACCATTACCACCAGACCAATCACAGCTGCCCAGAATTTGCGCGAGCTCAACAGAGACTTCCATTTGTTCATCTTCATTCCTTTCCTGGCTTAAGCCACATTGCTCTTATGCAGCGGTCTGAAATCGTTCACCCATACCGCCAAAAAGTGCCTTACCTTTAAACGATGCTCATCATTGGTAAACACCGCCGGTGAAAGCTCATCCCCGGCGATAAAAATCTCCGGCGCGATGCCAAAACGCTCGCCGACGAAAATGGCTGGCGCCACGCGCGGGTCGCACACTGCCGCCCAGTCGTTATCGTCCGTCCAATCCGGCACCACCACCGGTACTGCACTGCCCTTGAGCACGTTGTCATACACATATCCCGCCTCTCTCACAAACGATCCGCCACAGATTTCCATCGCCGCCTTCTGGTTGGCTCGCGAAACCAGCAAAAATTTCGGGTTCACTGCCAGCATCGGCCCGCTGCCATACAAACCCGCTTCCAACTTCACCAGCATTGGCTGTTTGTAGACTCGCGCGCTGACCAGATCCCAATTCGTCTGGTCCAGAGCCAGCACACTCAAATTCCCGTGTCCGCCAGAGTCAGTCACCGCTTCGAGGTTAAACAAATTGCCACCATCCATCATTGTCGGGCCAGTCCCGCCGTTGACGGTGAAGATATTGGCCACCAGTCGCGAAATCTTTCTCATCCCCGCCGAAGCCAGCTCCCGCGCGTAAGCGCGCAGCTTGCGCGTTTCATCGCGATCGATCAGTTCCAGCGTCAGCGGAATATACCCGCCATACTTGGTAAATCTGGCAGTCTCAGGCGAGTCGCCCACTTTCAATTCCGGATATGCCGCCCCTTCCGCGACCGTCGGCAGGTCGCCCACCGTACCGATCAACGTACCACTGATATCATGCAGGCTGTTAAAGTGCTCCTGCACGCTGATATCCTTCCACCAGTCATAACCAGCCCTGCCCAACTCCTCCCAGGTATTGGCGACCAGCTTGTTCAGACTGTTTTTGACCAAGCCGCTGAAATCGGCTGTTGTCGCCAGTTGAGCCCGCTCGGGATGATACCCACCGTGCAGGTCAATGTCGCCAGTCAGCGACAGATATAACTCCCGGATCCCGCTCAGACGTGGCACTTTCACATTCAGCAAGTGTTTCTCTCTTGGCGCGCCAAACAGGTCATCCACCGCCGCTTGAACCCGCTCGGTCGAATCCACCATGCCTTCAATCCGCGCGGGGCCTTTCACTACCCTGCCCGGGTCAAGCTCCGCCAGCATGCTTTTCGCCTCCCTGATCGCCAGGCTCAATTCCGCCGGCGCGAAGGTGCGGCCGTTGAACTGCTTGCGCAGACGTTCTTTGACCGGCGCGGGCAACTGACTGTTGCCCAACAAGACATCCATCATCCAGCCGCTCATCTCCGCGCGCATCTGCCGCATCTCAGCCAGTTGCGTCTGCAGTTCGACTTGTTCCGCGCCTGCCGTCTCACTTGTTTGAGCCTCCACCGCGGTTTCGACCATTTCCTGTTCCTGACATGTTTGCATTCTCAATCCTCCTTGTGTTCCAAAACTCAACCCGAGTTGATTCAAAGCCCTCAAAAAGACCCCTCCCCGCGCCGGGTTATAAACCAGATCCACCGAGTAAACTCTCAGGATCTCCTCCACCTGCTTCCCCTTGCTGCGGAATAAAACATCCGCCGAAAAGCCCACTTTGACCGCTGGCGAACCATTCTCCTCCAACACCTGCCGGCCAATTTCTTTGAGCAATTCCTGCGACGGTCCAAAAGCATGAATTTCCGCCCTGATCCCCTGCTGCGCTTCATCCCAGCTGACTTTACGCAGCACGCCAGCGATATCTCTCACCGAGCGCGCCCCCAGATTGTGATCAATAAAACAGTTCACCCCTTCCCAGAGCGCCAGCGAGTCCCTGAGCACCTCCGGCTGAAACTCCCATCCGTTCGCCGCCCCCGCGGTAATTGCCAAAATCTCAAATTTGTCATAGCCGACCGCCTGGCTTTCCAATGCCATCCGTTGTCTGTGTTCCGTCATCCAACTCCTTTTCCGTCTCCACTCTAAATTGCTGCTGTCCAAATTTCCTCGCGTCCTGCCCTCGCATCCCCACGTCTGTTCAGGCATCGCCCGATACTCATCTTTTTTCAGTGGCTGGAGCCTTCCTGATTCCCTGACTCCCAACGCGCGCCTGCGTCAGCAGCCTGCTTCCTGCCCTCCGGCGCCGGCTCATCCATGAACCGATACACCAGTCGCAGATATTCCTCCTCGCTGATTAGCCCCTTCGCCGTCAATTCCCCCGCGAATTTCGCCACCTCACGTCCGGCCCGCGCCAAATCGACGTTATCTTTGCTCGAAATATCCGCCGCCCTGACGCTGATCTGCACCCGCGTGTTTACCTCGCCATCCACCAAAGCGCGTCGCGCCACCGCCACCCTGCACACATCGCCAAGCATCCACTGCATGAAGCGCTGACGCTGTTCAAATCGCCTGAAGGTCGGCCCGCCAGCCGCTTCCGCGGTCGTGCGTGTCGAAGATTCCGGCTCTGCCAGAAAGTGCAGCGGCACGCCTGCCCCGGCCGCGATCATCTTCTTAATCGCCAGCCCATCGGTCGAAGCGTCGAGCGCTTCCAACCTGGGCGAGAGTACAGACCACTCCTCGCTTTCATCCGTCACCAAAATGGAACCGGGGCTGGGCGGAGCGCTCAATAGCTGCGCCTGCCGCGCCTGTCGGCTGGCTTCGTTAGCGAAACGTGCCTTGACCACATAGATAAAAGCGTTTCTGAAACGATTGAGCCTTACCCGGTCTTCCAGCCAGCTGCTGTAGCGTGACAACCAGCGCAGCACCGGCCCCAGGTCGCTCTCTCCCCACTGTCCGCCAGCCGGACGGTTGATCGCGTAGTGCAACATCACCGTTTCAAACTCGCCCTGAGCCCCCTGCGCATCAATCAGGCTGTCATACGCTGCCACGCGGCGTTCTTCGCCATCCTGATCGGCCTTGATCACATAAGCCACTTCCTGCTCGATGTCGTTCGTCCGCGACTCAATCGCCTCAATATCCCCGCTCGGCACGAGGCGCACGTAGCTCATCCCATTCGCCGCTGTTGAAATCATCAGGAACAGGTTGCCGCTTCTCACCAGTTCATCCGACATATCTATCAGCCGTACAGGCATATGGTTGAGGCGATCTTCCCAAAACGCGTTCAAAAACGCCTGAGTCGGCTCATCCGCGCAAGCCGGCCACATGCCGCCCCCGACCACATACTGACTGGTCAGTTCCACGATCCGCCTCGCCAGCGGGTTATGCCGCCAGGCGTCCAGACAATCCGCCAGGACGCTTTCACGGTCAAAACTAATCCGATCCCGCGGCAGGTCAAAAGCCGACCTCGCCCCGATCATCAGGTTATTCTCACTTTCCGCCACCGCCAGGCTGATGCGACTTTCCGCCTGCTCCTCCAAAATCTCACGGCGCTCATCGAACAGCTTCAGATTGGGCCTCTTCAACACCTCTTTGAGCCGGTCAAACAGGTCGCCCACCTAAACCTCCGCCATTTTCACAGCGGGCAGTGTCAGCTCACGGTCGCAGGTTTGACCGCACAGCGGACAGACATATCGACCCGCCTCACTCATCCGTCCGAAATATGCCCATAGTTCCGCTTTGCTGCCGTGCCAGCGGTCATAATCCATATAAGTTCCCACCCCGCCAATCGCCGGCGCGCGCTCCGCGGTCTGATGGATCAACCAGCTTGTCACCCCCTTGGGCAGTTTTGGCGGGCAGGGATATTCAGGCGTATAAGCCGGGAAGGGACGCCGATAATAGTATTGCGCCAGCCACCAATCCACCCACGGCAGGTCATCCACATGCACATGCTGATCGATAAAGCTCGCCCGCGAATAAATGATCGGCAACCGCCCACACTCCTGTTCCAGCAGTTCTACACAGGTCAGCAGGGTATTGGTGATCATCGCCCGCGTTTGCCCATGCTCCAGCTCCACATCCAACACCAGCCTCACCTCATCCAGATCGATTCCATTCAGAATGCGTAAAAAACTGTCCATTTGCTTCAAAGCTGGTTCGCCGGGAAACATCACGTGATAAGGCAAAACACATGCCCCAATCCGCTTCGCTTCGTGGTAATAATGGCTGAAAGTCGGATCCTTATAGCCCCACGATTGCCCTGTGCGAATGGCCACAAAGCTGACTTCTGGCTCATGCGCAGCGATCAAATCAAAATCAGGCAATTGCTTCAGGTCCGCGCTCGCGTTATAGCGCGACAGGTCGATACCAAAGGCGAATTCCTCGTTTCGCACAAAATACGTCATTAAAAACCTCCATTCATTTCTTCAAGTGGATCCGCGGCGAGAATCAAAGCCGGTTCAACGTTCACCACCCAATTCTGTTCATCCAGAACAGCTACCATCGCCGCTGACATCACCAGGTCATCGTGCAGCTGGCCTCCTTCCGGGTCGCGCGTGCCCTCCGGCACCGACCACTTCAACAGCCGATCAGGCCCCACACTGACCGCGCTGGTCGTCCCTGCCAGTTGCCGATAGAACAGGTCCTGCAGCCTGCGCTGTTCCCCACGCATTGCCATCGCCAGCGGATTGATCGGCTCCGCTTCATCTTCGCGCCTGAAATCCTGAAAACGGCCGGTGTCAATCGCCGTCAAAAAGCCCCACCCCAATCGCGACTTTACCTTTGCGCTGAAGGTCAGCGCGATCACCCGCTCGCCCAGTTTGTCGCGCAAAAACGAAGCCACCCCGGCGCCGATTCCGCTGGCGTCGATCACGATCCTCTCAGCCTGCCAACGTTCCACGAGCGCCAACAGACGGCCATACTGCGCGCTCTGGAGTTCGCCAGTCCAAAGCTCCCGGCGAACCACACGATAGATCGGCTTATGGCTGATCAGTTCATTCGCCAACCCCAGGTCTACCTCGACGATCGTGACGGCGGTTGAATCCCGGCTGCCGCTCTGCGCTTCCTCTTCCCCATATGAGCTCTCACGCCTCGTCTCATCCTCCCCTGCCAGGTCCACCAGCATCGCGTACCGTTTGCCGGGCTGTGGCGCCTCCAAAGCTGGATGGGCGCCGAGCATCAACCCCAGCCGCGCCGCGTTGAACAGACCGCTCTCGAAGCTGACCGTTTCGCTGAAAAATTGGCTGCGCACAAACGGGTGGTTGCGCCCCAGCCGCGCCACCTGGTCATCCACAAACAGCCCATACGCCGGCACTTCCGCCCTCACCGCTTCCGTGCCCAACACAAACACCCGTCGTTCTCCATCCCTGGCTTCAGCTTCCTGCGCCGTCCTCATTTCACGTGCCAACAACGTTTGATCCGTCCAGGCTGTCCCCCAGAACACTCTCGTGGCGTTGGTCGAAGCCGCCATCGGCGCGATCTGTTTGTCATACTTTCCGATCTCAATGTCCTGTGTCTCATCCAGCTGCAGCAGGGTCGAAGCGGTCGCGCCGACCACATTACTGCCTGGCGCGGCCGACAAAAAAGTCAGGTGCGCGCTGCCAAAGCGATAATGGTTTCCCGCCGATTTGCGCCAGCGCCCGCGCGTCAGCAGGTTGGTCTCGAGCGCGCTTTCCAACCGCCGCATCGCGTTGAGGCTTTGCGGTTGATAAGTTGGCGAAAATTTGACCATCTCAGCCCCTCGTTCCGCCAGCATCGCCATCAAATACACTTCCAATTGCGCCTGCAACATGTTCTTGCCCGACTGCCGCGGGAAAATCACCACAAATGAATGTCCTTTGCCCTCCAAAACTGAGCTCACCACTGCTTTTGCCACTGCCTGTTGATAGCTGCGCAGCCTTACCGAACCGAACGCCTCTGTGAACCGCGCTACCTCGCGCAGCGAACGCAGGTAATCGCCGCCTTGACCGGAAGCGTGCTCATTGAAAGTGGCCTGCAACGCCGTCAGGCTCAAGCCGCGCTGCGCTGCCAGACCCGGCAAGTCAAAAACGCCGCTGTTATAAAGACTGGTTGTGGCGATCACCTCTCACCTTCCTTCTGAGCGAGATCCTCCATCAGGGCTGTCTGAAGGTTGCTTAAAATAGCATGGATGCGCTCGTCATCCGCGCTGCCAGACGACAGATTGCGGTTCACCCTCAAAACGCCCGCCAGACGCGAAGCGGTCAATCCCAATAGATCCAGCACTTTCGCCAGTCGGTTAAGCTTCGCCTCTTCTTCGTCTGAGTTCACCGCCGAAACAAACTGCCGCAGCACTTTCCGCAGCAAAACGATCTCCTCATCCAACGACTCACGCGCCAATTCTGAGAGCTGCACACGCTGCACGGGTGTCAGTTTGAGCAATTCGCTCAGGCTCAACTCTGCCTCTTCCAGCGCCCGAAGGCCTGAGCCTGCCCGGTCTGAGCAGGCCTGCCCGGAGGGTGGCGTCGAAGCCGTTGGTGTGGGGTTTTTATGTCGCATGTTACGCTGCCTCCTTATTAGAACGTATGTTCTATTTCGGCTATAGCATAACAGGAATTTCACGAAAATAAAAGAGGGCAAAAGCGGAATCGCTTGCCCTCTTTTTGCCAACTTCGGCAATTTGTTAATAATCGGTCAAAAGCCGCGCCTCAATCAATCAGTGGCAGACTCAACCCGAATTGTTTCAACCATTGACGTTCTTTTTGATAGCCTGGCAATATTGAACCCACCAGCTCCCAAAAGGCGGAGGAATGATTATGTTGTCTCAAATGCGCCAACTCATGCACGACAATATATTCCATACACGAAATCGGCACCATTGCCAGACGCAGACTGAAATTAACCCCACCTTTCATTGAGCAGGAACCCCACCTTGTTCTCGCGCTGTTTATCCTCACCGAGGTGGGCTTGAGCCCGCTCCGTGCCGCGTAATATTCCACCATCACGCTGGCCAGCCGTCTGGTTTCGCTGCGATAAAGTGCCTTAAGCAGCTGCTTGCCCCTCGACTGTTGATCCGACTGCAGCAGGAAGTACTTGTCAGGCTCAAAGACCAGCCCGCCCTTCACCTTCGGCGCCAGATGCAGCGGGTACGTCTTCCCGAGATACCAGATCATCTCGCCTTCCCTCATCGCCACCTCGCCAGGCAGCGGCAGGCGCGCCATTCTGGTTTTCGCCTTCTCGATCCAATCCTGGCTGGCGTTCACAAAACGTTCGATCATCGCCCTGCTCGTTCTTAGCGGCGCCCTGACCACCACTTTGCCGCCCGGCAAGACCGAAATCGCCAGCCGCTTCCGTTTCGAAAACACCACTTCATCCGCTCGAACTGTCATCCGCTCATTATATCTTCACCCAGGCGATCTCACGTGGGTTGGCGCGACACATCCCCACGCCGATCCAATCCCGCGGCTTCCCCCATGGAGAAGCCTCGTGGGGACCCTGCCCTGGATAGGACCTAAAAAAGACAAATTGTTCATATCAAGGCGTTCATTTAGACGCAACTTCCCTACGATATAATATAGGCGAATAACTGTTTGGAAGGGAAATTGTATGGCTAAAAAAACAAACAAAAGAAAATTTGTAGCCACTAAAAGGGCGGAATATGGGGATGTGGTGATTGAGGCCAGTTTTTCGCGTAAGGGAAAAGCGCTTGACGTTGTGGTCTCTCAGCCCAGGGCAGATCAAAAGAGCGCTCCGGCGATTGTCGCGATGATTGACCATACCTTGTTAAAGGCAGACGCGACCGAAGAGCAGGTTTTGAAATTATGCCAGGAGGCGAAGGAACACCAGTTCGCGGCGGTATGCGTCAACACATTCTGGGCGCCTTATTGCGTGAAGGCGCTGCAGGGCAGCGATGTCAAGGTGGCGGTTACGGTGGGCTTCCCGCTGGGAGCGATGTCGACAAAAGGTAAAGTGGCTGAAGCTCGCGAAGCGCTCAGACAGGGCGTGAGAGAGATAGATATGGTTTTGAACATCGGGGCTTTAAAGTCGGGGAACCTGAAAGCGGTGGCCGAAGACATTCGCAAGGTGGCGCGTGTTTCACACCGGTATGACGGGATCACTAAGGTTATCATTGAAACCTGCCTGCTGACAGATGAAGAAAAAGTAACCGCCTGCTTGCTGGCTAAGGACGCGGGGGCGGATTTCGTAAAGACCTCGACTGGTTTTTCGACCGGCGGAGCAACTGTGGAAGATGTGACGTTGATGCGCAGTGTGGTTGGCCCAAAGATAGGTGTGAAGGCGTCGGGCGGTGTGCGCTCTTACGCGGATGCGCTCAGGATGATTGAGGCCGGGGCGACACGGATCGGCACTTCGAGCGGTGTCAAGATCGCTGAGGACGCGCTCAAAGTTGAGGGGTAATTGGTAGGAAAAATAAGTGTGGGAGAGTGCCAGGCGCACTCTCTGTTTTTTAAAGGCGGGTCTTGTCAACGATCGCAGGGTTCAGCGTGTCGTTGATGCCGTCGCCCAATATATTCCAGGCGACGCCGAAAAGGACGATGGCCAGCAGGAAGGGCGGAATTGAGGTGGCGACGAAAGCTTTGAGGCGAAAGCTGTTGTCGCGGAAGCTGTTCCGTTTGGAACCGGAGCGGATGCCGCTCAACAGCCCCAAGGGAAGAAAAATCAGCGTGGTAAACAGCGCCAGCTCGGCTGTGGCAGGGGTGAGGCGCAGAATGGTTGGCAAAACATCAGCCCGCAGAGCGGGGCTATACCCCCAATTGCCTTTGAGAAAGTTTTGCAGCCATATGAAATATTGGACGGGAAATGGGTCACGCAGGTGATATTTGGTGATAATGCGCTCGGTCATGGCGGCTATTTGCTCTGCGGTCATGTGGCCAGGGTTGGCCATATAGAGCGAGGCGCGGTCTTCTGGCGGGGTGAGCATGACCATGCCGTAGAGAATGGCGGTGATAATCAGAAAGCTGAGGGCGTAGGTAATCAACTTGCGCAGGAGGTGGGTGAGGAATGAGCGCATGATGGCCTTTGTAATGGCGCATTATACATTGGGTTGATGGGGTTTTGAGGCGGGCAGAGCGCAGTCGAGTCGCATAATACGTTAAGACGTAGATGTGAGGATTTTGGACCATGGATGGGGGGGTTGGTGGAAGTTCTGAGGATAGTGTCATCCAGAAGCCGCAGGTTGAAGGGTTTTGCAGTTGTGACCTAAATAAAAAAGAAGGAAGGCAATATATTTCGAAAAAGTGTCATTCTGTAGTTGCTGCGCTTGTGGCGAGGAGTAATGCGGCTGGATGTGGACATCCAGCCCTACGCGAACAAAGGAGTATTGTGCAGGGCGTGGTTCCCTGACCACGCCGAGATGTTTGAGATCGTGAATAAAGAATAGAACAACTACGGGATCGCTTCCCACATGGGCGCTGCTCTGTCGCGGGCTCGCGATGATGAAATAAATTTCAACACGTGGCTTAGGTAATGAAAGGCAATTAATTTAGAACAAATAAGCCACAATAGTTGTAGATTACCAACACATACAAGACTGCTCTATCAATTGGGGAAGGCTATAATAAGGCCATGAAATTTGAACTGCAAGCGCCCTATCAGCCCACAGGCGATCAACCTGAGGCGATCAGGCAGTTGGTGGAAGGGATCAAAAAGGGTTTTCACGACCAGGTTTTGTTGGGAGCGACCGGCACTGGCAAGACCTTCACGGTGGCCAATGTGATCCAGCAGCTGCAGCTGCCGACGCTGGTGATGACACATAACAAGACGCTGGCCGCTCAGCTTTACGCTGAGTTTCGCGAGTTTTTCCCGAATAACGCGGTTGAGTACTTCGTTTCATACTACGACTACTATCAGCCTGAGGCTTATGTGCCGCGGCGTGACCTCTACATTGAGAAAGAGACTGAGATCAATGACGAAATCGATCGCCTGAGGCTGGCAGCGACGACAGCGCTGATGTCGCGTCAGGATGTGATCATCGTGGCGTCAGTTTCCGCTATTTATGGTTTGGGCGACCCTTCGGTCTATCAACAGAGCGTGTTATCGATTGAGGTGGGCAAGATCTATCGGCGCAACGCCTTATTGAGACAGCTGGTGGATATCCAATATCAGCGCAACGATATGGAGGTTAAACCGGGTATTTTCAGGTTGAGAGGGGACACTTTGGAGATTATTCCGGCTTATAGCGACCGGGACGCTTACCGCATCAGTTACTTTGGCGACGAAATTGAAAGCATCACGCGCCTCAATCGCACCACCGGCGAGCTGGTCGAAAAAATGGAGCGCCTGGAGGTCTACCCGGCGAAACATTATATCGCCCAATCTGATCGAATGGAGAAAGTGCTGGCTGATATCGCGGTTGAGCTGGAAGACCGCTTGAAGTATTTCAAGGGAAAAGGGCTGTTGCTCGAAGCGCAGCGTCTTGAACAGCGCACGCTCTTTGACATGGAAATGCTTAAAGAGGTGGGGTCGGTAGCGGGCATTGAAAACTATTCGCGCCATCTGGACCAGCGTGCGGCGGGTACACCGCCCTGGACGCTGTTGGACTTCATGCCCAGCCGTTACCTGATGGTGTTGGATGAGTCTCATATGATGGTGCCACAGCTCAGGGGTATGTATAACGGCGACCGCTCGCGCAAGGAAACACTGGTGGAGTACGGTTTCAGGCTGCCATCGGCGCTGGATAACCGTCCGCTGAAATTCCCTGAATTCGAACAGATCATGGGCATTACGCTTTACACGAGCGCCACGCCGGGGCCGTATGAGCTGGAAAAAGCCGATCAGGTAGTGGAACAGATTATCAGACCTACTGGCTTGCTTGATCCCAAGGTTGAGATCAGGCCAACGCTGGGTCAGGTGGACAATTTGATTGTTGAGCTGCGCAAGCGGGTGGAGAAGGGCGAGCGCGCTCTGGTGACCACGTTGACCAAGCGCATGGCGGAGGATCTGGCAAAGTACCTTGAAGAGGTGGGTTTCAAGGTGCATTACCTGCACAGCGAAGTGGAGACCTTTGAACGTGTGGGCATCCTGAGGGATCTGAGGTTGGGCGTGTATGACGTTGTGGTAGGGATCAACCTGCTGCGCGAGGGCCTGGACTTGCCTGAGGTCTCGCTGGTGGCTATTTTGGACGCGGATAAGGAAGGTTTCCTGAGATCGACACAGGCGCTGATCCAGAATTTTGGGCGGGCGGCGCGCCACTTAAACGGCCAGGTGATTCTCTACGCGGACAAGATGACTGATTCGATGAAACGGGCGATTGATGAAACCAACCGCCGCCGCGCCAAACAGGAAGCGTATAACAAAGAACACCATATCTCGCCGGTTGGGGTGGTTAAGGCGGTGAGGGATATCACCGAGCGCTTAATGCACGAGCCGGAAGAAGAGAAAAAACAAACGCGCAGCGCCCGTCAGCTGGCTGACAAAATGGAATATCGTGAGCTGGAAAGGTTGGTCGGCGAAATGGAGAATCAGATGAGGGTCTCAGCGAAAGCGCTGGAGTTTGAGCGGGCGGCGATGCTGCGTGATCAGGTGTATGAGCTGAAAACGCTGCTGATGGAAAAATCAAACCTGCCAATCTGGAAGCAGCAGGAAATCTTAGCGCGTCGGGAAGATTAGCAAATCAGATACTTCCTACCCGAAAATCTGTAAACTCACTTGTGGGAGGTTGCCAGGTGAAGCGCAGGTCGCGCACGCGCGCGCCGGTCGGGCCCCGGTGAAGAATGTCGAGAAGCTGTTCAAGATCAGCGCGCGGGCCTTCGGCGGTGACTTCGACAGAACCATCGGGCAAGTTGCGCACCCAGCCGCTCAGCAGCAGGCAGCGGGCTTGTTCGCGGGTGAAAAAACGGAACCCCACCCCCTGAACATGCCCGGAAATGACGGCATGTAAACGCGCGTGTGTTGAGTGTTCACTTTCAGGCATGGTTAAGCGCCAAGGGTTCAGAACCCCAAATCTTCGTCATCCTCGTCTTCAAAGGGGTCTTCGAAATCGTAAGATTCTTCGTCCTCTTCATCTGCTAAGTCATCCTCGTCGACATAGCGGTTCCACTCTTCATCGTCGAAATCGTCTTCAGGGAGATCATCCTCATCCTCTTCGAGATTGTGAGAGTGATCCTGATGGTCCTGGTCGCTCTCATCGACTTTGAGAAGCTCAAAATTACTGGTTTCGTTGACGAGATTGGCTTTGTCGATGGCTTCTTCGAGGAGCATATATTCTTCGTCATCATCGGCGTTGTCAAGCAGCGCCTCAAGCAGTTCAACAACTTGTTCGCCGCCAATTTCGCCCAACGACCAGATGGCTTCCTTGCGCAGGTCGCTGGCGAGATGTTTTTGTTTGATCAGCTTGACCAGGCAGGGACGGGCTTCTTCGAGCATGAGGCCGCCGACGGCATGTACCGCCTGGAGCCTGACGCTTAACTCTTCATGGTCAAGGTTGGCGAGAACATCGGATTTCCAGATTTCGTTGGCGGAACGACCCATCGCAAACAGAGCGGTTTCGAGCCACTGGATGTCATCACTGGCAGCAGCCTGATGAATGAGCGCCGACACCTCGGGGTTGCTTGAGAAGCTGACCGCTTCGAGCGCGCGGCGGCGCACGAGGTCAGAAGGATCTCTGCGCGTAGCTATAAGAAGGGCGGTCTCGATGCGGTCGAGAAGGTCCTCGGGCAGTTCTTCGCACTCGCCCTGATAGACATAAGGACCAAGCGCGTTGGCGGCGGCGGCGCGGACCAGCTCGTCGCGGTCCTGCGCTTTGAGCAGGGAAAGGAGTTTGTCGGGGAGGTGTTTGTCGTCAGCCTCAAACAGCAGATCAATGGCTCTGACTACCACACCGTCGTCTTCATCCTCGAGCCCAATAAGGCCGACCTGCTCAAACATCAGAACGAGGTCGTGTTCAGCCAATTCGGCGAGATCTTCGAGCAAGTTGCGGCGCCTGGCTGTGGGGATCGTTTTCCAGATTCCACGCAGCTGGCGGGTTTCTTCATGGTCAAGATCAGAAAGCACATAGAGCAACTTGGGTGGAAAGGGTCTGGTGGGGTCAAGAAGGGCTTCAATGGCCTGGCGGATGGAGGGTTGATCGCTCATGTCGCCTCTCAGGGTTTAATAATGGGGTTGATAAAATCTTGCAGGGTGATGTAAAGCATCAGTCCGAGCATCAGAAAGTAGCCAACGGAGTTGACTTTATTGACGATGGTTTGAGGAATGGGTTTTCTGAAAAGCAATTCCGGGAAGAGCAGCAAAATTTGGCCGCCGTCGGTGGGAGGGATGGGCAGAAGGTTCATGATGCCGAAGCCGATGGAAATAATTGAAATCAGCGACATCCTGAAGAATGGCATCGGCGTTGAGGAAGTCACCGCGATGGTTCGATCCATGGTGTTTGCCTGGTTGAAGATATCGTAGATGCCTTTGATGCCAACGACACGGGCGTCTGCCGGGGCGACCGCGCCGCGAATCAGCCGAATGGGCAGTTTGATGGTTTCAGCGACCTGATAGCCGAAGGTCTCAAAGGCGGCGCTCAAGGCATTGGATAACGACATGGGTTCAAGCGGGTTGGTGATAGCGACGCCCAAAGCGCCCTGACCAGCGGGCGGATCCTTGCGGGGGGTGACGTGAAGCAGCTGTTCGCTGCCGTTTCGCTCAATGGTAAGGGTGATCTCGGCGCCAGCAAGGGTTTTGATATGCTTCTGGAAGTCTTCGAGGCTTTCGAGAGGTTTGCTGTTGACGCGGGTGATGACATCACCGGGCTGAATGCCGGCGGATTGAGCCGGACTGTTGGGCGACACCTCGGTAATCAGCACCTGGTTGGCGATCGGTGAGCCGATGGCCATGTACATGATCAGCAGTATGATAATGCCAATCAAAAAGTTCATTGCCGGACCGGCTAACATAACGATTACGCGCTTCCAAGCGGGCTTATTGAGGATGCTGCCTGGCTCACTGCGGTCAGTTTCGCCTTTCGGGCGGACAAACGCGCCGAAGGGGATCGCGTTGATGGTGACATCGGTGCCTTTCCAAGTGAATAACTTCAGAAGGCGGGGGGGCAGGCCGAACCCAAACTCTTCGACTTCGATGCCCTGCCATATCGAGGCGAGAAAGTGACCTAACTCATGAAAGAAAACAAGCAACCCGAAGAAAAACGCGAATTGCAGAATGATCCAAATTGTTGACATAAAGCGTCTCCTTACTGGCGTATTATACCTATATTGACATGACGCTTTTGAATTGTAAACGATAGAAAGTTATTAGAAAGAACGCGGGAAGCCTCGAAAAGTTCCGGCAGCACACTTTGAATGGCAACAAGCAGGCCAGCCGCGCGAAAGCGGAAAACGCTAAGGTATAATCTTCGGCATGCCTTTAATCGTTTCCCTTGATATTGAAACAACCGGCCTTGACCCTGAATCTGACGCGATTATCGAAATCGGCATGGTCAAATTCTCAGAAAAGCGTGTGGAAGCGGAGTATTCTCAGCTGGTCAACCCGCGCCGCCCGATCCCGGGACCTATCACTAATCTCACCAATATCAGCAACAGCATGGTGCTCAACCAGCCTTATCTGGCAGATGTTTTGCCTGATGTGATTGATTTTGTCGGCGACGCGATCATTCTTGGGCAGAACATCGTTTTTGACCTGGGCTTTTTCTATCAAGCCAAAGCTTTGCGTGGCAACAAGGCAATTGACACCTATGAACTCGCCTCAGTACTGATGCCGACAGCGCCGCGCTATAATCTGGGCTCACTGGCACAGCAGCTGGGCGTGGTACAGACGAACGCTCACCGCGCTTCGGATGACGCGAGGGTAACGATGGAGGTTTATCGGCGCCTTAATCAGATGATCCGGGAATTGCCGATTGACCTGGTGGCGGAGATTTTGAAGCTCAGCGAGGGTTTAGACTGGTATGGGGCTTTGCCGTTTCAGTGGGCGCTGCAGGGGATGATCAGGCAAGGCATCCAGCCGCGCAAGGTGAGTGGGGATCTGGAAGCTTTTCTCTATGAGCTGCCGAGCCTGCCTAAGAGCGAAAAGGTTAAAGCGCTGCAGCCTAAAGAGAGAGTATCGGCGCTGGACGCGGAGGAGATCGCCGCGGTATTGGAACCGGGCGGGGAGTTCGCCAGGCACTTCCCAGAGTTTGAGCATCGCGCTCAGCAGGTCGAAGTGTTGAAGGCGGTCGCCAACACGTTTTCTGAGGGTAAGCACCTGATGGTGGAGGCGGGTACGGGCACCGGCAAGTCGCTGGCATATCTGATCCCCGCGGCTTATTGGGCTAAGCAGAACGGCGAGCGTGTGGTGATTTCGACCAATACCATCGCGCTGCAGGATCAGCTGGTTCGCAAGGATATTCCCGATCTGATTGAGGCGCTGGACCTGGAAGTCAATTTTGCGGTGCTGAAAGGACGGGGAAATTATCTGTGCCCGCGCCGATTGAACCTGATGCGCAGGCGCGCGCTGGAGAGCACAGATGAGCTGCGCGTTTTGGCGAAAGTGCTGGTCTGGTTGAGGTCTTCACAGTCGGGTGATCGGGCTGAGATCAATTTGAACGGGCCGATCGAACGGTTGGTGTGGTCGCGGCTATCGGCGGAAGATGAAGGCTGCAAGCTGGAGACCTGCGTGAAACGCTTTGGCGGAAGATGCCCCTTTTATAAGGCGCGCACTGCCGCTGAAGCAGCACACCTGCTGGTGGTCAATCACGCGCTGCTTCTCGCGGACGCACAGACTGAAAACCGGGTACTGCCCAGTTATAACTATGTGATTATCGATGAGGCCCATCATCTTGAGGCAGCGATAACGGATGCGATGTCTTTCAGGCTGCGCGCGCCGGATGTGACCCGGCTGGTCAGGGAGATCGGAAGCTCGAATCAGGGCATCTTAGGGCGAATGACCAGCGCGGCGCTGCCTGTTCTGCCGCCCTCTGAAGGGGCGGCGCTTTTGGCGAGTGTGAACCAGGCGGCGGATGCTTCTTTGAGGTTAGATGCCTACATGACCGATTATTTCAAAGCGCTTGGATTCCTGCTTGAGGAGCTGCGCGACGGCCGGTCTCCAGGCACATATCCGCAGCAAGAGCGCATTTTACCCTCCACGCGTACTTTGCCAAGCTGGTTGGAGGTGGAGATTGCCTGGGAAAACGCTCAGCAACAGCTTACCAACTTGATGAACCAGTTGAAAATGGTGCGCGAACGCATGAGAGGGCTCGCTGAGGAGGGGCTGGAAGGCGCAGAAGATTTGCTGGGGACGCTGGCAACCGTAACCAGCACGCTGACTGAGATTGGGGTTAAGCTGGAAGCGCTGACAATGACGCCTGAAACTGACCAGATTTATTGGGTTGAGCTCGACCCGCTGCAGCACCGCCTGACCCTTCAGGTCGCCCCGCTGCACATCGGCCACCTAATGGAAAAATATCTATGGCATGAGAAGTCCAGCGTAGTGTTGACTTCGGCGACACTCACCGCGCACGGGGAATTTGACTATCTAAAGCGTCGATTGAACGCGGAAGACGCCGACGAGTTGATGGTGGGCTCGCCCTTTGATTACGAACACAGCACGCTTTTATACTTGCCGAGCGACATTCCAGAACCAACCGACGGCTATGGGCATCAAAAAATCACCGAAGACACGATTATTCGGGTGGCCAGGGCAACCGGAGGACGTATGTTGGCGCTGTTTACTTCGTACGCCCAGCTGCAAAAGACTTCGCGGGCAATTCAGGCTCCATTGGCGAAGATGGATATTACGGTATATGAACAAGGGGAAGGCGCGAGCGCTTCGGCGCTTTTGGATGTGTTTAAGGAGACACCCCAAGCGGTGCTGTTGGGCACCCGCGCGTTCTGGGAGGGAGTAGACGTACCTGGGGAAGCGCTTTCGGTGGTGGTGATTGTGAAACTGCCTTTTGACGTGCCGAGCGACCCGATTATCGCCGCGCGCTCTGAGAGCTTCGATGATCCTTTTAATGAATATAACCTGCCCGAAGCGATTTTGCGCTTCAGGCAGGGGTTTGGGCGTCTGATTCGCACCCAGACAGACCGTGGGGTAGTGGTCGTGTTGGATAAACGGCTGACCACCAAACAATATGGGCGTTTGTTCCTGGAATCGCTGCCCGGCCCGACAATCCAACAAGGTTTGTTGGGCAATTTGCCAGGCCAGACAGCGAAATGGCTGTCGCTGTAGAGCACACAGCGCCGCATTTGGTACATTAAGTTACTCATTGCGTGTGATTGACAAATTAAAAAAAGCTGGTTACACTAACGAGGAATAAGCAAGTCATTCAATGATATTAAGGAGAAAAACAATGGCATACAGCTTTAAAAACTCAAAAGGAAAAGAGTATTTCCTGCACATGAAGGTTGTCGCGCGTGCTTCGGGTAAAGCCACCGAGCTCTATTATTTCTCAACCGATATCCGCAAGGGGCAGGAAGTTGACAAGGTTCCCGCTGGCAAGAAAGTGGTTGAACTGGACTCTGGGCTCCCTGTGTTGAAGAAGATTTAATCCGCGGCCAAATCGTTTGGCAAAGAAGAAGAGCAGCCTGGCATTTGCCGGGCTGTTTTTAATTCTGGCACAAATGTTGCTATGTAATGCGTAACGATTGTGCGTTAAGGAGATTATTATGCTTAAGAGACTCTGGAAAGTCGTTGCGCTCATCCTGATCAGTTTTTTCGCGATCACGGCTTGTGAGCGGCCGGCTTCACGGCCGCCGATAGCCACGCCTCAGGCGATTGAAACGATTCGGCCTTTGGTAACATTGAACCCAAACAGCGCGACCGCGACAGCTGGCGCGGTGATGAATAAATTTAATCAGCCGACACAAATTGTGACCAATGCCGCGGGACAGCAGATCGTAATTACCCCCATACCACCGACGCAGGTGCCGACCCAGACGCCATCGCCGAGCCCGATGCCCCCGACGCCTGTGGTGACGAAGCCGGCTGTGCATATTGTACAGAGCGGTGAGACGGTCTATTGCCTGGCGCGGCGTTACGATGTGGACCCGGCAGACATCCTGAGCCTCAACAATCTGACTGAATGGAGCATGCTGCGCATCGGGGATGAACTGCAGATGCCTCAGACGGGCAAGTGGCCCGGGCCTTCACGCGCGGTGGAAGGCAGTTCGCACCCCGACATCTGGACGGTGAGCGCGGGGGATACGGTGTATAGCATTGCCTGCGCATACGGCGATGTGACGCCTGAAGCGATTATCGCGGTGAATGGGTTAAAAGCCCCGTATGATTTGGAAGGGATTAAAACTCTGCAAATTCCATAGTGATTTGAATTGTTGATCTAAAGAAGCGCACGAGCGCTTCTTTTTTTTGCGGGTGAGCGGAAGATTCAGGAAAGGGTTGGAGTAAAATGGGCAGAGAGGTGCAGCGATGAGTGAGATTAACCGAGAAACAACAGCCGTTCCAAACAACCCGTTTGCGGTTGTGGCGAGGCAGGTGACAATGAGCGGACATGCCTTTGACGTGCAGAAGGTCAGGTTCAGACTACCGGACGGACGGGAAAGGGAGTATGACCTGGTAGACCACGCGGACGCGGTAACGATCCTGCCGGTGGATGAGGCGGGAAATATCTGGTTTGTGACGCAGTATCGCATTGGGGCGATGGGGAAGATGCTGGAACTTCCAGCGGGGGTGATGGATGAGGGCGAGACCCCGCTTGAGTCGGCGCATCGGGAACTGCGCGAGGAAATCGGCATGGATTGTCGGGAGATGAAGCACCTTGGCGGATTTTGGATGGCAGCCGGATATTCGAATGAGTTTATGAATTGTTTCCTGGCACGGGGGTTGATTGAGGCGCCTTTGGAGCAGGATGAGGATGAATTCTTGAGCTTATCGAAAATGCCGATTGAGCAGGCATATCAGATGGCAGCGGAGGGCGGGATCGTCGACGGGAAGACGCTCTCGACCCTGCTTCTGGCGCGCCAGTATCTGTTGGCTGGAAACTGATGAGTTTTGAGAGGCGTTAGAGAGAAATCAGCGGTTTATCGCTCAGACTGAGAGGCGCTGATCTGGCGGGAGGAGCGCCTGAAAAGTGTCGAAGAGCGAAGTTCGCCGGCAAAATTATAGAGCTTAGCCAAATTATTAACATACAAAAACGGGATTCTGCATTACAATTCAATTTGTGTAAATTTACACGTTTTTTAATCGTGTCTGCACAAATAACGGGATGCACCCGATAATTATTTAAGGAGCCAATAATATGAAACGTGAAATGGTCATGACCGATGGCAATGAAGCAACAGCTCATGTCGCTTACAGGCTTAGTGAAGTGATCGCAATCTACCCGATTACTCCTTCCTCAACGATGGGCGAATTAGCCGATCAGTGGATGGCGGAACGGTTGAATAACCTGTGGGGAACAATTCCATCGGTGGTGGAAATGCAGGCAGAAGGCGGCGCGGCTGGCGCAGTGCACGGCGCTCTGCAGGCAGGCGCCCTGACCACCACATTTACCGCGTCTCAGGGTATTTTGCTGATGATCCCGAATATGTACAAAATTGCTGGTGAGTTGACCCCAACCGTTTTTCATATCTCTGCCCGTTCACTATCCTCTCAGGCGCTCTCCATTTTTGGAGACCACCAGGATGTGATGGCGGCGCGGTCGACTGGGTTCGCGATGCTGGTCAGCAATTCAGTTCAGGAAGCCCAGGATATGGCGGCAATCGCGACCGCGGCCACGCTGCGCGCGCGAGTTCCCTTTATCCACTTCTTTGACGGCTTCCGCACTTCGCATGAGATCAACAAAATCGAACGTCTAAGCGATGACGACCTGCGCGCGTTGGTGAATGATGAAATGATTTTCGCTCATCGCTCAAGAGCTTTAACCCCAGACAGACCAGTGTTGCGCGGTACGGCGCAGAACCCCGATGTGTACTTCCAGGGCCGTGAGACGGTTAACCGCTATTACACTGAATGCCCGCGTATTGTTGAAGAGGAAATGGAACGTTTCGCCGACCTGACCGGCCGAGAATATAAGTTGGTTGAATATTATGGCGCGGCAGATGCCGACCGTGTGGTGGTGATCATGGGCTCAGCGGCTCAAACCGCTGCCGAAACCGCCGAATATCTTGTCAAACACGGCAAAGATAAAGTGGGTGTTTTGGCGGTGCGTTTGTATCGCCCCTTCCCGGTGGAAGCGTTTGTGAAAGCTATTCCGGCGACGGTGAAGAAAATCGCTGTGCTTGACCGCACCAAGGAAATTGGCGCGACTGGTGAGCCTCTGTATGTCGATGTGGTATCTGCCATGCAGACCGGTGTGTCAAGCGGTATGGCAAACTGCAAGAAGATGCCAGCGCTGGTTGGGGGCAGATATGGTTTGTCTTCGAAGGAATTCACGCCCGCGATGGTGAAGGGCGTGTTTGATGAGTTGAAAAAAGACGCTCCGAAAACCGACTTTACCGTGGGCATCATCGATGATGTGACTCACCTTTCGATCGATTTCGATCCGAGCTTTGAAATTTTGGGCAATGATGTGGTGCAGGCGATGTTCTTTGGCCTCGGTGCGGATGGCACAGTTGGCGCGAATAAGAACTCAATCAAGATCATCGGCGATGAAACCGAAAACTTTGCTCAGGGCTACTTTGAATATGACTCGAAAAAGTCTGGCGCGGTGACCGTTTCACACTTGCGCTTTGGACCAAAACCGATCAAGGCGCCTTATCAAATCTCAACTGGCGAAGCCAACTTCATTGGCTGCCACCAGGTAAGCTTTGTGGACCGCTTTGACATGCTTAAATTTGCCCGACCCGGTTCGGTTTTCCTGATGAACAGCATCTATGGACCTGATGAGGTGTGGGATACACTGACGAAGGACATGCAGAAAAATCTGATCGATAAGAAGATTAAGTTCTATGTTATCGACGCGTATGATGTCGCTGAAAAGACCGGTATGGGCCAGCGCATTAACACGATCATGCAGACCTGTTTCTTTGCCATCAGTGGCATCTTGCCCAAGGATGAAGCAATCCAGCAGATCAAGCATTCGATCGAGCATACTTACAGAAAGCGCGGCGAGGCTGTGGTAAAAAAGAACTATGCCGCGGTCGATCAGGCTGTGGCGAACATGCACGAAGTGAAGGTGCCCGCGAAGGTCACGAGCACAAAACCGCGCCTATCCCCCGTTCCGGTGAACGCGCCAGAGTACGTACGTGAAACATTGGGCATGATTATCGACCGTCGCGGCAATGAGGTTAAAGTCAGCCAGATGCCAGATGATGGCACCTTCCCGACCGCCACAACCCAGTGGGAAAAGCGCAATATCGCGCTCGAAATTCCGGTGTGGGACCCCAATATCTGCATCCAGTGCGGTAAATGTTCACTTGTCTGCCCTCACGCAGCCATTCGCACCAAGCTCTATAAGGATGAGCTGCTCAAAGACGCTCCCGAAAGCTTCAAACATACCGCTTCAAAGACCGCGCAGTGGAAAGAGGGCTATTCGTTCACGGTTCAGGTTGCTCCTGAGGACTGCACCGGCTGCGGCATGTGTGTCGAGAACTGCCCAGGCAAAGATAAGGCTGATCCATCACGCCACGCTATTAACATGGCTCCTCAACCGCCACTCCGCGCGCAGGAAAAGAAAAATTGGGATTTCTTCCTGACCCTGCCGTTGATCGACCGCGCGACCGTGCCATTGAACTTGGTCAAGTTCTCTCAATTGTTTGAGCCGACCTTCGAGTTCTCTGGCGCGTGTGCAGGCTGTGGCGAGACCCCTTATATCAAGCTGGTTTCGCAGCTGTTCGGCGACCGCATGGTGGTGGCGAACGCTACCGGCTGTACTTCTATTTATGGCGGTAACCTGCCGACAACTCCATGGGCGAAGAACGTGGATGGCCGCGGCCCGGCATGGTCGAACTCACTGTTCGAAGATAACGCTGAGTTTGGCATGGGCATGCGCCTGACAATCGACAAATTCAAGGAATTTGCCTCTGAACTGCTCACCAAGCATAAGGCTGTTGTGGGTGAAAAACTGGCGGATGAGATCTTGAATGCTACCCAGAAGACCGAAGGCGATATTCAGGAGCAGCGCAAACGTGTCGCGAAGTTGAAGGACGCTTTGAAGGGCAAGAAGGAAGGTGACCTGAGGCAACTGCTTTCGCTGGCTGATTATCTGGTGCGCAAGAGCGTCTGGATTATGGGTGGAGATGGCTGGGCTTATGATATCGGCTACGGCGGTCTTGACCATGTTCTGGCTTCAGGCCGAGATATCAACGTGCTGGTATTGGACACGGAAGTGTACTCGAACACTGGCGGTCAGTCCTCCAAGGCGACTCCCCGCGCGGCGGTGGCGAAGTTCGCGGCGAATGGCAAGGACAAACCCAAGAAAGATCTGGGCTATATCTCGATGACTTATGGCAACATCTATGTGGCACGTGTGGCGATGGGCGCTAATGACGCGCAAACGCTGAAAGCATTCGTTGAGGCGGATTCTTACGAAGGCCCCTCACTGGTTATCGCTTACAGCCACTGCATCGCTCACGGTGTGGATATGAAGAAGGGTTTGGCTCAGCAGAAGCTTGCGGTCAACTCCGGCGCATGGCAGCTATACCGCTATGACCCGCGCCTGGTGGAAGAGGGCAAGAATCCGCTGCAGCTCGACTCGAAGGCACCGAGCATTCCAGTTTCGGAGTATGCCTATAATGAGACCCGCTACCGCATGTTGCTGCAGTCAGACGAAGAGCGCGCGGAAGAGCTGATGAAACACGCTCAGATTGACGCTGACCGCCGCTGGAAGCTGTATGAGCAGCTGGCAGCGATGGACTATTCAAAGGCTGAAACACCTGAGCCAAAGAAGGAATAAAAAGCTATACTTTGGCTGCCGCGATCGAGCGGTTTGACATAGTAAGGTAGAATAAACGATGACTCAATTGAGTCATCGTTTTCTATCTTTATTCCAAGGAGAACAGCATCGCTGATCTGAAAACCAGTTTTGTTGGCATCGACCTAAACAGCCCGCTGGGAATTTTGCCTTCGCTGATTTCGGAAAGGATAGAAACTGACCGAGAATGGGAGAAGATCGTTTGACACGATCGGGTTTGGATTAAATGACTGTTGTTGATGATATTAAATCTCAGATTGATCTGGTAGACATCGTCTCTCAGACGGTAAAACTGCGCAAAGCCGGAAAAAATTATTCCGGTTTTTGCCCTTTCCACAGCAACACGCGTACGCCGGCGTTTGTGGTCTTCCCTGAGACGCAGACCTGGCGCTGCTTTGGGCAGTGCAACACGGGTGGGGATGTGTTTGGCTATGTGATGAAGCGGGAGAACTGGGATTTTGGCGAGACGCTGAAATATCTGGCTGATAAAGCCGGGGTGACCCTGCCGAGCTATCAACCGGCGAACGAAAAAGCTGAGGAGGTTAAAAAGACCATCGCGCAGCTGCTGCAGGACGCGGCAGATTATTACCGTCAACAGATGATTGACACGAAACAAGGGCAGGAAGCGCTGGCTTACCTGCGCAAGCGGGGGTTGAACGATGAGACGATTAAAATCTGGGGATTAGGATACGCGCCGGCTGGCTGGAACGAGCTGACTAACGCGATGAAGCGCAGGGGGTATACAGACGCGCTGCTGGTCGAGGCGGGGCTGGCGACGGAGCGCGACGATGGGGGTATCTATGACAGATTCAGGCATCGGTTGATGTTCCCGATCAGGGATACCTACGGCAAGATGGCTGGTTTCGGAGGGCGGGTGTTGGACCCGAACGATGTGCCTAAATATATAAACTCGCCAAAAACTGAACTGTTTGATAAGGGCAGGCTGTTATATGGGTTGGACCTGGCGCGTCAGGCGATCAGAGCGGAAGAACAAGCGGTGATCGTGGAAGGCTACATGGACGTGATTGGATTGTATCAGGCAGGGTTCAAAAATGCGATCAGCCCAATGGGTACGGCTCTGACTGAAGATCAGTTCAGGCTGCTGAAAAAGTTCAGCCGCAACCTGGTTTTGGCGCTCGACCCCGACGCGGCGGGTGAAAAAGCCACGCTGAAAGGGCTGGAAACCGCGCGTAAGACGATGGATCAGGACACTGAGCTGACCTATGACGCGCGCGGTCTGTTGCGCATGGAGAGCCGGCTGAGCGCGGACATTCGGGTGACAACCCTGCCAGATGGGCGGGACCCTGACGAGATCGCGCTGGCTGACCCTGAGGCCTGGCGGGAGATTCTGACTCAGGCCAAACCGGTGGTGATGCACGTGATGGAAATGGCGGCGCGTGATCAGGATCTGAACGACGCCAAGGTGAAACGTGAAATTGCCGCTCAAATCGTGCCGTTGATCGAGGATGTGGCTGACCCTGTCGAGCGGGAAGCTTATCGTCAGGCGTTGGCGCGCATGCTCAAAATTGATGAGCGCGCGCTGATGGGCGCCGCGCCGCCAACGCGCAAAGCCCGTTCGAAACCTGCCCGTGAAATGACAGTGCCATCGCAGGAGCGGATAGCGACCCCCGCGCAGCGCAACCGACTGTTGGAGCGGGTGGTCCTTCAGGCATTGGCGCGCGACCCCGAAGCGCTATTTAAATTGAACCGCGCGTTAGTGAAACTGGGTATTCCCTCGTTGAATGAAAAAGATTTTGTTGAGAGCGATTTTGTGATCGCCTTTCAGATCATCCAAACCGCGCTTCAGCAGGATGAGGTCGCGACAATTGATTTTGTCAAAGAAAACCTGCCTGAAGACCTCGAACTGAACGCGGCTGAGGAGCCGGAATTTAATGATGTCAGGCCGATTTCTGAAGCTAAACGGTTGGAAGAATTGATTCGAAACGTGCTGCGCATCAGACGAAATTTGGTGGAGCACCGCATTAATGAGATCGTTTACCTGCAGTCGGCTGAGATGGAAGAAAAGTTATACAGCGATGAAGAGGCGCAGTTCTTGTTGTTGGAACAGTTGAATCAACGCCGGTTGATCGATGTGGCGTTGCGGCTGCCGGACGCGGGCGGAAACGGCAAAGCTTTCACAACTAATAAAGGGACGACCCGGGTGAAAAAATGAGCGACGCAGATGATTTTGATTTTTCTGACGACGACAGTTTTCTTGAGGAATTCGCGGAAGATGAAATGCAGCGCCCGCCACTGCTGGAAGTGGGGGTGGACGATCCGATACAGCTTTATTTGCGTGATATCACGCGCAGCGGCCTGTTGAGTGAGGACCAGGAGTTTCATTTAGCGATTTGCGTGCAGGCTGAGACGTTGTTGAAGCTTTACCTGGATGAAACGGGCAGTTTTGAGTTTGATTTGGTCTATAACGACCTGGTGACGAGCTGGGGGCAGGTGATTTCGGACTGCAAACGGCTCAAAGTCACTCCGCCAACGCTTAGCGAAGTGTTGCGCGAGGCTGCTTCTCTGTACCTCAAGCCAATTAACAACTCCGTATCAGCAACGCGGGCGTACCTGGACGATGAACGTTGGCGTAACGACAAGCATTGGACAGTGTTGGCGACCAATCTGGTGCGCTTTTTCTCAGACGCTTATCTCCTGCCGACCGGTTTTGTGGAAAAACTGGCTGCCGCGGCAGCGGAGACAGCGCTCGTGCCGAGCCTGGCGAAGTTGAGCGTGCCTAAACCTGGTCAGGATGTGTTGGCAGAGAATGTAATTGGGGTGAGTTTGAACGCCAAAGAAGCCACTGATCGTCTGGTGGAATATAACCTGAGACTGGTAATCAGTATCGCCAAGCGCTTTACCAACCGCGGAGTGTCGCTGATGGATCTGATTCAGGAAGGCAATATGGGGCTGATCAGGGCGATTCAGAAGTTTGATCCTGCCAAGGGCTTTCGTTTCAGCACTTACGCGACCTGGTGGATCAGGCAGGCAGTTGGGCGTTACATCCTTGAAAACGCGCGAACGATTCGCATCCCGATTCATATCACCGGTTCGCTGACCAAACTGAACAAAGCCCGACACACGCTCTTGCAGACGCTTGGCCGGGAACCCACATCGGCTGAATTGGCGCTGGAATCTGATTTTATAGATGAGGCGGACGCCAAATTGATCAAAGCCGGTGAGCGGGAGAAACTAGATGAGCGGCTGTTAAAAGTGTGGGATGATGCCACAGTCAAGGTGGAACAGCTGCTTAAATCGGTCGAAGAGCCAATCTCGCTTGAGTCGCCAGTGGGCGATGAAGAGAACTCGACCCTTGGTGATTATATAGAGGATATTGACGCGGCTGAGCCGATTGATGAGGTGATGAGGGCAAACCTGCGCAGCGCGGTGAAAGCCTCACTCAACCAGCTGACCGAAAAAGAACGTGCTGTGTTAGACCTGCGCTTTGGCCTGACGGATGGCGTTCACCGCTCGTTGGATGAGATCAGCATGGCTTTTGGGGTAACTCGCGAAAGGATCAGACAGATCGAAGCGACTGCCTTGCGGAAACTGCGCGATCCGCGTCGGCGCAACCCGCTGCAGGAATATTTTAAAGATCATTAATTAAAAATGAGAGCGACATGGATGCTGGCCGGCTGAAGGTATTTGAGGAGATTATCGCGGTGGTCAAACGAATCCCGCGCGGCAAGGTGGCGACCTATGGGCAGGTCGGCAGTTTGGCTGGCGGCTACAGCGGGCGGGTGGCAGGCTTTGCGCTGGCCTCTTTGCATTATCGCAGGGGCGAAGAAGCGCCCTGGCAGCGCGTGATTAATCGGCTGGGCAAACTGAGTTTGAAGTCGTTTGACGGCGCGCTGCAGCGTTCGCTGCTTGAAGAGGAGGGGATCGTGTTTGATGCACATGATATGTGATATGATTGACCTTGAGGAATACCAATGGGATGGCGGAGCATGAAAGTGGAGTTTTTCTCGAACCCGGTTGATTTTTTGAAGGTGGTGAAACCTGTCCTGGTTCGCGCGGAGACGCGCAACAGCCTTGTCTATGGGTTGGCGCAGACCCTGGCGAAAGACTCGACGAGTTATAAGGATTTTGAGTTGTGGGTGATAAGAAATGAAGGGGGAGAGCTGTTGGCAGCAGCGCTGATGACTCCGCCGTATCCACTGGTGATTTGGTCTGACCCGTTAAATGATCAGGCAATTGGTGAACTGGCCGCGCGATTGATTGAAGCGGGCGTCAAAGTTCCGGCAGTGAATGGGCCGGAAAGTGAGGCGGAGAGTTTCGCGCGTTTCTGGACGCTAAAGACCGGCCAGAAATTGCGTGATGGCATGCGCATGCGCGCGTATGAGCTGGTTGAGGTGATTGAGCCTCCGCAGCCCGCGGGCGAGATGAGACAGGCGAAAGGAACGGACGCGGAGGTGATTCTGACTTTGCTTACTGCCATGCAGAAGGAAGCGATGGCGAACGACGCCTCACGACTGACGCTGGAAAAGGTGGGGCGGGCGATTGAAAGCGGCGTTGTGTATGTGTGGGAAGTTGACCACCGAGCGGTGACGGTGGCGATGAAATCGCGTGGGACAGAAACCTCGCAGTCGATCAGCGGAGTGTATACGCTCCCGGAAGAACGGGGTAAGGGATACGCCAGCGCGATCGTGGCAGGGTTGGCGCAGATGATTTTGGATGATGGCAAGCGCATGGCGACTTTGTTTACCGATCTCAGCAACCCGACCAGCAATTCGATTTATCAGAAAGTGGGTTTTAAAACGGTTTGTGATTATCAGCAGTACGATTTTGTGGAGTAGTCACAGCAAAAAGAGACGGTTTGGGTTCGGGGCAGGCGAAAAACAGACTGAAAGCGCTGAATATTGCCGCGATAAGTTCGCGCCGTAAAACCGCAGGGACAAATGTAATCTCTCTGGGCAGTTGGGTAGTGGGATCAGGCGGAAGCAGGCAGGGGGAGAGGATGGTAAAATTTCGCCATGCGAAAGCTATCTTATAAGCGAAAGAAGAGCAAAAGCTCAGCCTTCGGCTGGGTTTTGTTGGCCTTTGGGCTGGTGTTTATCGGACTGAGTCTTTTTATTTTGTTTCAGGATAAGGCGCGGTATCAATCCCAGACACGGGTGTTGCCAGCGGGGTCAACGATTGGTGGAATCGCGGTAGGCGGAATGGAAGTCCAACCTGCACTGCAACGGATTAGTGAGGCTTACGCGATCCCAGTGGAACTGCGATATCAAGGGGCGAGGATGCAATTCCTGCCGGCGCAGTTGGGCAGCGCAATTGATCTGTTGGCTTTGAGCGATGCACTCAACCAGATGGGTGGTGGGGGCGGTTGGTTCGCGCATCTCTGGGGTAAAGAGAAAGCTGAACCGCCGATTGAATTATCGGTTGAGTTCACTGGCGATCAGATGATGATTGAAAACCTGTTGAGAGAGGAAGTCGCCTCGCGTTATGACCGTCAAGCGACTTTTGCCAGGCCGGCGGTTGGACAAACCAATTTTGAAGCAGGTCAGGATGGCACGTCTCTGGATGTCGGCAATGCGGCAGCGTTGATTGATTCAGCGCTTAAATCGCCAAATCAACGCGTTATTGACTTGCCGATTAGTGTCACTCAAGCGGAGGGGCCAAACTGGCAGGACCTTGAGGTGATGCTGAAACAGCAGCTGATAGCGGAAAATTTTAAGGGATTGGTAGAAGTCTATCTGGCTGACCCAAAAACCGATCAGACCATTCATTTCGCGCAGCGTGGACTGCAGGATGTTGTGGTGGATGTGGCCTATTCAGGGGCGAGCACGATCAAAATCCCGATCATGGTTTCGGTGCTGAAACGCACAGAAGAACCAACGCCGAACCTCGCCAAAGGCTGGATGAGCGCGATGATTACCCAATCGCTCAACCCGCCGGCGGACGCGCTGATGAAAACCTATCTGGACGCTCAAAACGGGCCGCTGGTGGTGATGAGGGACTTGGTTGATCTAGGCTATGAAAACACTTTTTTGGCTGGTTATTTTGAACCAGGGTCGCCTTTATTAAGTCAATTTACCACGCCCGCTAATTCCCGGCGCGATGTCTATCTCGACCCGGACACCTATAATCAGACTGTTCCTTCTGAGATTGGCGACCTGCTGAAGCGTATTTACAACTGCTCTCTGGACCCAGCGCAGGCGATGTTTGATGGAGCGGTGACGCAAAGCGAATGTGAAGAGATGATGGGCTACCTGAGAGCCAATCAGATTGGCGCGCTGATTGAAAGCGGCGTGCCGCCGGAGGCGACAGTCGCGCATAAGCACGGTTGGGTGGTCGCGTTGGATGGCTATCTGCATACGATGAGCGATGCCGGTGTGGTCTATACGCCTGGCGGGGATTACGTGTTGGTGATTTTTGTGCACACCGATGAGCAATTGATCTTTGAAGTCGGGGAACGTATTTTTGCGCGGCTGAGTCAATCCATTTATAATTTTTATAATGTTAACAGCCAGATGCCCTGGTTGGGACAGTAGAACAATCAAGTGGTTGAGTTGACATGCACCTGATCTTGACCCATGAACAAGCGGATTTTGACGCGATCGGCAGCCTGAAAGCCGCGATGATCCTGAATCCGGACGCTCAGGCGGTTTTGCCGCGTCAGGTGAACCGCAATGTGATGGCTTATTGCGGCTATTACGCGGCTGAGCTTGGTTTCAGTTCGTTTCAAACGCTGTCGGGTAAAGGAATAAAACTGGTTACGCTGGTGGACACGCAATCGCTGGTGACCGTCAAGGGCTATTCAGATAAAACACAGGTGGATGTCATTGATCATCATCCGCGCAAGGCGCAGACAAACCCGGAGTGGCATTATCAGCTCGAAACAACTGGCGCCTGCACGACACTGTTGGTTGAGAAAATCCGCGAAAAAGGGCTCGAGTTTAACCAAACCGCGGCAACGGTGATGCTGTTGGGCATTTATGAGGACACTGGTTCGCTGACTTATGCGAGCACAACCCCACGCGACGCTTACGCCGCGGCTTTCCTGTTGGAACGCGGGGCTGACCTGAATCTGGCTTCTACCTATTTGAATCCACCGCTTTCGAACGCTCAGCAGCAGCTTTATGACCGTTTGTTGCGCGACCTGGTGAGCCTCGATATTGAAGACCATGTGGTCCTGCTCGCCAAAGCAAACGCATTGGATATCACCGATGAAATCTCGAGCGTGGCGCATAAGATGCGTGAATTTTTGAACCCGGATGGGCTGGTGTTGTTGGTGGCGACCCGTCAGGGCATTCGACTGGTGGCGCGTTCGACAACAGATGATATTAATATGGCGCAGTTGGCGCGGCATTTTGGAGGTGGAGGGCATCGCAGGGCGGCTTCGGCGTTGATTCGCAGTGAATCAAAAGTGAAGGCTTCTGACACTTCGGCTTTGCGCAAAATAGCAAACGAAGTTGTGGAGCTTTTGCCGCAGATGGTCGTCTCGGCGATCAGAGTCAGCCAGATCATGTCGCAGCATCCGCTGACGCTTGACCCTGAGACGAGCGCGGAAGAAGCGCGCCAGCTGATGGAGCGTTATGGCTTTGAGGGCTATCCGGTGGTGGAGGACGGCAAGGTGATTGGGTTGCTCAACAGGCGCAATGTGGACCGGGCGATCGCGCATAAGCTTGACCTGGACGCTGGGTCGCTGATGAACTCGGGACAGATCACCATTGAACCGGAAGCGAGCGTGAATGAGCTGCAGTACCTGATGGCTGAGAGCGGATGGGGGCAGGTGCCAGTTGTTGACCCCTCGACAGGAGAGGTGATTGGCATCGTGACGCGTACGGATATCATCAAGGCGCATGCCAAGCCGATTCAACTGCCTTCCAGAGAACAGGTTGTTAACCTGCTCAGGCGGGTCATCCCGACCGCCAGGTTGGCTTTGTTGGAACTGGTGGCGCGCGAAGCGCAGCAGTTGGGCGTGGCGGCATATATCGTGGGAGGTTTTGTCAGAGACCTCTTATTGAACCGCCCGAGTTTGGACTTTGATGTGGTTATCGAGGGCGACGCGATTCGCCTCGCCAGACATCTGTCTGAGAAATTTGGTGGCAGGGTGGTTGCGCACAAACGCTTCGTCACAGCGAAATGGTTGATTGGCGATCAGAAGTCGCTGCTTGGCCGACAAATGGAGCTGCCAGCGGAGGAAATGGCGGCTGAACTGCCTGACAGTCTGGACCTGATCACGGCACGCACCGAATTTTATGATCATCCGGCAGCGCTGCCGACGGTCGAGCGCAGCAGCATCAAGATGGACCTGCACCGCAGGGATTTCACGATCAACACGCTGGCGCTGCGTCTGGATGGGGATAATTTTGGCCGTTTGTTTGATTATTGGGACGGTTAC
>JAAYCN010000110.1 GCA_012729755.1 Chloroflexota bacterium
TAGAGCTTAAAGAAGGCGAAATACACTGCCTGATTGGTGAGAATGGTGCTGGGAAATCTACCCTGATAAAAATCCTCAGTGGGTATCACAAACCTGATGAAGGTGGAGAAATCCGCATGTACGGAGAACCCATCACCTTTCGTGATCCTCGAGATGCAATTAAGAATTCTATTCTTGCTATTTATCAGGAGCTCACACTTTGTCCGCAATTAACTGTGGCGGAAAATATTTGCTTAAACATTCAGGATTCATTTCCAGGTGTGCTAAAGGCAACAAAAGCTTACACGGAAAAAGCGAGGGAAGTGCTTGAACGTATTGGCCATCCAGATATCGATCCACATGCCAGGGTTGCGGATCTTTCCATAGCCCAGAAGCAGCTCGTTGAGATTGCAAAGGCATTGGTGTGCCATGCGAAGGTGCTCCTGATGGATGAACCCACATCATCGATAGCAGGACAAGACATAAGTTCATTGTTCAGTGTGATTCGCAGGTTGAGAGACGATGGTGTATGTATTATCTATATTTCCCACAAACTGTCTGAAATTATTGAATTAGCGGACCGGGTAACCGTTTTAAGGGATGGCAATTTGGTGGGTACGCTCGAGAGAGAAGAAATTGATCAAGAGGACATTATCTCCATGATGGTAGGCCGTACCCTGGATAATGCTTATCCCAAGGCAGTTGTTAACTTGGGACAAGAAATGTTTATCGCGAAGAATCTGTCGTCTTCTCATTTTGAGAATGTTAACTTCTCGGTCAGAGAAGGTGAAATTTTCGGAATAACTGGCCTGGTTGGGGCAGGAAGAACTGAAATACTGGATGCGATATTCGGCAGAATACCTCTGACTTCGGGATCAATCACACTTAATGGAATGCCATACGAACCCTCAAATCCCCGCCATGCAATTAACAATGCTCTTGCATACATCACCGAAGACCGCCGGACCAGTGGTCTTATTGGATGCCGGCCAGTTGATGAAAACATAAACCTGGTGATCCTTCAAAACAAAACCCCGCTGGGGATAGTTAACCAAAAGAAGTTTAGGCAGCATGCTGAGAGCGAAAAACAAAATATGGATATACGACTCAACTCTCTGAAACAATTGGTGTCTACACTCTCAGGAGGAAACCAACAAAAAGTGGTTATAGGGAAGTGGATGTGTATGACACCGAAGGTTGTTTTATTTGATGAACCAACTCGCGGCATTGATATTAAGGCCAAAGCAAGCATCTATGAGTTATTAGGCAAGATGGTGCAAAAAGGGATGAGTGTAATCATGGTCTCGAGTGAATTACAAGAATTGATTAGCGTATCGGATCGCATTTTAGTTATGTGTGAAGGTAAGCAAAAAGCAATCCTTAAGACCAAAGAAACCTCACAAGAGGAAATTATGGGATACGCGGTGCCATAGCATGAATGGAATTAAGTTAACAAGAAAGAAGGAAGACAAGCGGATGGAAAGACTCGAAGGTGAAAGTTCGCGCATTAATTGGCGCCAAACTCTTATAGATGGTCGGTCGTATATCATTCTTATTGTGCTACTTGTGATTTTCGCTGTAGGTACAGAAGGCTTCATCAATCCAATAAATCTTTTGAACATGGTGAAGAGACAAAGTTATATCGCCGTTGCTGGTTTCGCCGCCACATTTGTCATTACGCTTGGCGGATTAGATCTATCTGTGGGCGCTATTGCGGCACTTTCAGGAGTATCTTTCGCGCTGCTACTACAGCGACCATTCATGATGCAGCTGGGTAATGGAGGGTTATTCCTTTCAGTAGTGATTACCTTATTAATTGCTGGGTTTTGCGGTTTTCTGAATGGTTTCCTTTCAGTTAAAGGTCGAATTACACCTTTCCTCGTCACACTTGCTACCATGAATATTTATCGCTCCATCGCGATCGTATTATCCGATAGCAAGGAAATTACCATCACCAACCCCATATTTTCCACAATTTTCGCAACTGGCAAGGTGTTTGGAGTAATCCCTACCCCGGTAGTAATCCTTATAGTCACATTCCTCCTTTCTTGGTTCCTTTTTCAACGGACTAAATATGGGTATTATGTAAAAGCCATTGGTGGGAACGAGGAAGCAGCTAGAGTATCAGGTATAAGAATCGACAAAATAAAGATAATCACTTACACATTAAATGGGGTTTATGCGGGTATAGCGAGTCTGATGATTGCTGGTTTATATTCGAGTGGCAGTCCAAGTGGGTGCGTTGACTTAGCGCTTGATTCTATTGCAGCTGTAATCCTCGGCGGAACAGCGATAGTGGGAGGAAATGGGAAAATCTGGGGAACGCTCGCGGGCATCCTCATTCTTGCTGTAATTATCAACGGAATGACCCTCTTTGGAGCGATGTACGATATCCAATTATTGGTAAAAGGCATTGTGATCATATTAGCTGTTTTGCTCGACAATGCACTCAGTCAGAGAAAAAAACTGATTCCGTCCTTCTTAAAGTTTCGTTAAAAGGCAGCGAGGCAGCCTCTAACCGCCTCGGAATATAAAGGAGACAAAATGAAAAGGAAAATGCTTATTTTTGTAGTGTTATTGTTAGTAACGTCGTTAGTAATTGGGTGTACCGCTCAACAGGCAACTCAAGCTCCAACCGAGGCAGTTGCCGAACCAGTAGCAGATACCCCAGCAACTGTAGCCCCGACGGAAGAAGTGGCGGCAGTTCCAACTGAGCC
This sequence comes from Chloroflexota bacterium, assembly GCA_012729755.1. Lineage (GTDB taxonomy): Bacteria > Chloroflexota > Anaerolineae > Anaerolineales > Anaerolineaceae > Mesolinea. The sequence goes on from JAAYCN010000110.1 coordinate 2,697, forward strand.
AGAGCCAGTAGTGCACTCCTCTGAAGGAGATTTTACATACAATACACCTCCCGGCAGACAGATCAACGTTGCTGAATTCTTCCAGATATATGGCTTAGACGTAAAGTCAATGGTCACAAGCACGGGAGGTGATGTCAGCGTATCTGCTGCTCCATCCCAGCTGCCCACCCCAAAGGAGGAATTTGTTTTAGGGCTTGCGATCCATAACACTTCCGATATCGTTGGAAAAACGATTTTCGAGCAGATGCAGAAGGCAAGTGATGAAATTGGTGTGAAATACCTGCTCAGTGATGCTGCACTTGATCAAAATGTCCAAAATTCAGCGATCGAGCAGTGGGTAGCAACCAAAAAGGTGGACGGGGTAATCGTCTATCCTCGCAACTATTCAGCGGTCGGCCCTGCTTTAAATGAGCTGGCTGATGCAGGCATCCCGACTATTTCTGGTATCACGCCATTACAGGGAACGTTTACCGCGCTCACGTTAATCCCCAACGAAGAGATGGGTGCAGCATCTGCAGAGTATATCATCAAGGGCTTGAAGGATGCGGGGAAGGAACTTAAGGGTAAGCTCATCTATGGAACGCTCAATATTGTGCACTCAAATGTTCCAGGGCGCGAATACGGCTTTTTCCAATACATGGAAAAAAATGCCCCTGACATCGAAATAATCAAAATCGAAGGCACAGCAATTGATGCATTCTTCCAGCAGATGGAGACATATCTTGTCCAGGATAAAAACAAGGAAATTATAGGCGCGTGGGGCTTGTATAGCGGTGCCATGCTTGGAATGAGTCAAGCTATCGCGGCTAATAACAGAGATGACATAATCATGGTCGGTATCGATTATGACCAAAAGGTCATGGCTGACATTAAGGATGGAGTCATTACTGCCACCATTGGACACAACCCTGTCATTGTTGGATACTGGAACGTCTGCAACATGGTCAATTTACTAAATGGTGCTGAGATTCCAGCCATCACGCGTGTGCCATATGACATTATTACTGCAGAGAATGTCGACGAAATGTACGAGCTCTACTTCCCTGGAGCTGGAACATTAGCTGAATACATGGCTTCTGGCAATTGAGGCCTATAGTCAAGCGTTGAATGATGAAATTTGCGGTCTGTTCTCAGATTTTTCAGCAGTCAGACCGCAAATTATTCTTTCCGAATTAATAAGAGGAACACTTCATGTTTGAAGGAATATCTATTAATTGTGCCTGTTTCAAGGGATATAGTCTGGAGACAGCTTTGCAGTCCATTTCGGAGCTCGGCTATAAGTACGTGGAGCTTGCTGGGATGAAAGATTACTGCGAATTCGTTTCACCTCTAATGAAAGATGAGGCAGTGTCATACGTGAAGCATCTTTTGAAGCTTAACCAGCTCCAGGTTTCAGCACTTTCTGCACATGTTGATTACCTGGCCGATCCCGAATCTCTCCAATGGTTGGAAAAAAGCATTCCGCTTGCTACTAAACTTGGAGCGAATATTGTTATCACATCTCCGGGTGAGGGTGATTATGATCACCGGCTGGAAACGCTAAATTCATTGGATTCTATCTGCCGGGTTTATGGTGTAACGCTTGCTCTCGAACCTCATGGATCCCTTTGTTCTGGTTCTCTCTTACAAGAAGCGATCGATAAAGCAAACACGAGTAACGTAAAAATTAATTATGACATCGCAAATGTTGGGTTCTTTGGAGGATATAACCCTCTCGATGACTTGGCGCCTCTTACTCATCTGGCCTACGTTCACTTAAAAGATCATATTGGCGGAAAAGGAATATGGAATTTTCCTGCCGCGGGAAAGGGCGAACTTCCGCTCCCGAAGATAATAAACTTGCTAAAAGATAAAGGATATCAAGGCTATCTCTCAGCTGAAATCGAATTCACTCCGGATGGACCGGATTCCTTTGAGCATATCAGAGATAGTGCCCGTATCTCTTTTGAATACATCACAAATCTGATTAAATAACCATGGAGGCTAACATGACGGATATTGACAACTTAAATATAGGTGCATATCTTGTAGATAAGCAAAAGTATGAAGTACGTGAAGCTCCAATGCCGGTCATCAAGAACCCAGATGACGTCCTAATTCGTATTGATTATGTGGGAATATGTGGAGCTGACCAGGATATGTTCTTAACTGGAAGATTCGGTATTTTTGATGTAGACTTTCCAAAAATAATCGGGCACGAGGCAGCTGGGACTGTTGTGGCCATCGGACCAGCGGTGAAAAACATAAAAGTTGGGGACAAAGTGGCCCTCGAGCCTGGTGTTCCCTGCGGAAAATGTGAACAATGTATCACTGGTCACTATAATTTATGCGCTGAGGTTGTATTTAAAGGGGCACCTCCTGTCACTGGTTGTAACCAGCGATTTGTAGTTCACCCTGCGGCATGGTGTTTTCCATTACCAGGTGACATGACAACGAGACTCGGGTCATTAATGGAGCCGTTGGCTGTTGGCATGCATGCAGCAAATCAAGGCGGCGTCCGTCTTGGGGATACCGTTGTAATCAATGGTGCTGGTACGATTGGGCTTTGCGCATTAGCCGCGTGTCGCGCTAAAGGAGCCACTAGTCTCATTGTTATTGACAAAAGTCCTGTCAGATTGATGAAAGCTGAGGCTATAGGTGCTGCCACAATTAATTTGAATGAATCCGATCCTATTAAAAAAGTAGCAGAAATTACAAAAGGCCGAGGTGCTGATGTTGTTATAGAGGCGAGCGGTAATGCGATAGGTTTCTTAAATACTGCCTACTATGTAAGAACAGGTGGATGTATCTGTTGTGTCGGGCTTGGACCCAAACCTATTATCGAGGTTGACTACCAAACCCTCATCTACAAGGAAGTCACAATCAAAACGGTAAATCGCTATTGCCATGATTTTCCGCTCTGCATTTCTGCCCTTGAAGCAGATTTGTTGAATACGGAAGGCATTATCACTCATGAATTCCCGCTTGAGAAAATCCAGGAAGCGTACGAATTTGCAATTAACAACAAGGATATCGCGATTAAGACAATTATTAGTTTCTGATGTAAACGCACATTGATGAACTTGATTCGCTTAAGAGGTACCGCTTTGGATACATATTAAGCGAATCTAAGGACAAAGCTGCCAATTGCAAGCATCAAATATATTTGTCATGATGCATATGGGGCATCGTGTTCTCGAGATCAAAGTGAGTGGAAAGGCATGACCAATCATTTAGATTATCGTGAGGTTTTTCTTAATCTTTACTTTGGCGTGACAAGTTGCTGATCAACAGAATCAAACCCAGCGTGATCAGTCCCGCCGGCCAATAGGCCCTGACCATCGGCCAGGGCAATATTTTAGAACCGCCAGCCAACAGGAACACCGCCGCTGAGATAATTACCAGCGTCAAACCTGATCGCCATTCGCCTTTTTTGCTGCGATCGATCCAACTTGACAGCATCATGCCCACGCCTAAAAAAGCCAGCATGCTCAGCCAGACCAACCCGCCAAACTGTTTTTGCAGCAGGATGTTGACGCACGCTCCGGTTAACAAAGCTGCCAAAACAGCCAGCCCGCCATTGCGCTGGATCCATGCCAAAATCAACAATAATCCTGCCACAAGGAATCCCCAATATGGCCACACAAACAAAAATTCCAGGTTAGGCAAATGCTGTCTGGCGAGCAAAGCCACGCCTGCCAAAATCAAAATGATTGCGACGGTAATTCTGTCTCTTTTCATCTACTCCTCCAGTGTCTTTTCCTGAGAATTTGGCCTCAACTGCCGCCTCAACCAGGATGAAGCGGGTGACTCGTGCTGCCTGATGACCAAAGTCGAACACGACGCCTTGGTTCGCACGGCCTCCACGATATCGCCAAACAGCGGTTTATCTTCATTCGTGTCCTCAAACGAACCGATGATAATCAGGTCATAATCACACTCCGCAGCCGCGTTCGAGATTGCTTCGATCGCCGAATGTGATCGCACCAGTTTCAGCCCCGCGTTGCCTGGGATGGTGCCCAGTTCGGTCATCACGACTTCCTGCAGAAAAGCCATCTGATCATCGTAAACTTCCTCATCCACGTCCTCACCAACGACGCGCAGGTAATCGACGTTATTGTTTTCCAATAGTGTCAGGTCGTTGGCAATTTGGATCGCCAGCTTGCAGTGGTACCCGCCCCCCACCGGCACCAGAATATTCTCCATCCGGCCTACTCCCTTGTCGTAGAGCACACCAATATTCACCAGCCCAGACTTAACAACCTTATTGATCGTCTCACGAAATTCTGGCGTGTCATCTGAATTAGACGGATACTTAAACAGCACTAATCTCACGTTGTTGTCCATCTTGACTTCATCGATCACACCTTCAGCCAGAGTTTCGCCAATCACCGTCTTTGAATACATTGGCACATTCCGCTCCACTGCGTAATGTACGAATTTTTCCAAAATATACTGATGGGAAGTCTGCACTCTTTCGAGCTGTCTGTTCGCCGCCTCAGGTTCCGCCGCGATTACCCTCAAAATGCACATATGCATGTCATTTTTCGATTCAGCCAGCATGGCGCCAATCTGAACCAACCCTTCCAGATGGCGGCTTGGCTGATAAGGCACCAGAACCCGATAACGGCCCGGAGAAAGACTGCGTTTGTGCTCCAGCCGCCAGGCTTCCAACCCCACCAGAACGTAATAATAAATCGTAAACGCCAACAAAATTATCGCGGTAAAGACCAACGCGTCCCAATGAGAAAACAAGATGACAATCAGGCAGGTGATTGACGCCACAATTGGCGTCAGCGGAAACAGCGGAACTTTGAACGGCCGATGAATGAATGGATACTTGCTTCTCAGCTTAATCATCGCCATATTCGACAGCAACAACACAAACAGATATCCCGCCGAGGTGATATAGCTTAAAAAGTCGACTGCCTTAAAAAGCGTGATTAAAATCGAGACAACCCCAATCATCAAAATGGCGTACACCGGCACTCTGGATTTGCTCAATCGAGATAAAATCGTTGGCCAGCTGCCGTCCCGGCTCAGGGTGAATGACTCGCGCGTGGCAGACAACATCGATGAGTTAATCGAAGTCAGCGCGCCGATCATTCCCGCGATACCAATCAGAACCACACCCCAGCCCGGCAAAAATTTGGCGATTGTTGCGCTCAAGGCCGTTGCCTCGTTCGCCGCCAGATCCACTCCCGGTGTTCCCAGCGCCACCACCACGATCAGCGTATAAATCACAATGATGATGCCCAAACTCAGCATGATCGCCGTGGGGATATTCTTGGTCGGGTTTTTCACTTCCTCAGCATCATCTGCGATGATCTCAAAGCCAACATATGCCGCATAGATTAAAGCAATCGTGCGCATAATAACAAAAATATTGTTGAAGGCGTCTTTTGATTGGAAAAAACTGCCGTTCGGCAGCAAACTTGCCGGCGTGAAACCATTCGGCATCACAAAACCCGAGATAATGTACACCGCGAAGGTAAAGATCAGAATCCCGCCCATCACGATCTGCGCGTTGCCGACCTTGGTAACCCCTAAAATATTCAGCGTCGTAAAGACCGCGATTGCGGCAACCGCCACCAGGGTAATGTTGACCGATGGGAAGAACACCGAAAGCGAATATGCGAAACCGACCGCTGAAAGCGCGGTATAAAAAGTCGAAGAAATGCAGTCCATCGACCCCACAATAAAAGACAGCCAACCCTTGCCCCAGGCTTCCCTGACATAGGTCATTGCCCCGCCAGTTTCGGGATACGTGGTAGCCAGTTCACAATAATTCAGCGCGATCGAAATACTTAGAAGCCCCGCGATGATCACAGCTAACACAGTTGCCGATCCGGCAATCCCCGCCGCCACACCGGTCAATACAAAAATGCCCGAACCCAGCGTCCCCGCTGTGCCAAGCATCGTCACCTGCAACAAATTTAATTGTCGTTTTAATGTACGTTTTGCCATAGTTGCCTCTCAGGTCTGTTGACCTCTGCCAAAAAAAACGGGTTAATTATACACTTGAGCCAATTTTGCTGAAACAAATTACTGAAAACAAATTGTGAAAACAAATTATGAAAACAAATAGCTGCTCAAAGCCCCGGGCTCCAATGGCAGGGATCAATCATGTAGGTCGGGTGTAACCCGACGAAAAAATGGGATCGATTAAAAGCAGGCTCAGGAACGAGCGAGACTGAAGAGGGTGTTTTAAGGTGTTTCGATATGTTTGTTGAAATCCACATTAGCCCTGATCATCTTTAACACTTATCTAAGAAAAAGCCAAAATAGACCCTTCCCCAGCTATGCGACCCTCTCTTTGCAGAGGGCTCAATGACTTGTTTTGTTAAAAAACAAGATGCGATTGCCCTGCCACCGAATCCCTACCCGGGCTTTGGTGGCAGGCAAAAAACAAATATCAGCTATCATTAGCCATCGTGATAGCTTCTGATGGCAATTGAAAACTTCGCAGGCATACAATCAGGCTATACTTTTGATCAAGGAGGTCAACTAATGACCACAAATAAAATCATCGACAATGAAATGCCTGATTCCGTGAGCGAATCAAAAACCGCCCGCCTCAATCACCCCTGGCTGGTTCTGGTTATCCTCTTCATTGTCGCTTTTATCACCGAACAGATATTCTTCGACCACAAGCTTGGCCTGCAATGGCCGATCTTCATTGCTCTGCTGCTAAGCGCCGTCACCGCCATCGTCATCATCGAACGTGTCAAGGTGCCCGTTAGGAGCTTATGGCTCTTTTTCCCCATCCTTCTGCTGACCATCCTCGGGCTCTTTCGATCTGAAGCGTTCACCATTGCTGGTCTCGGAATCACAACCGTCGCCATGCTGGTCTGGCTGGCGATCACCTTTCTGAATGGCCAATCGCTGGTCTTCCGATGGCGTGAACATATCGCCCAGACTTTCATGCTTTTTCTAAACGCCGTCATCGGCTTGCCGGGCATGCTCATCGACAAATTGCGCGGGGGCGAAAAGGTAACCTCGCCTTCTCATCAGGCTGGCCGCGGCACGTGGCTTGCCGTCCTCCGCGGTCTGCTTATCGCCCTCCCCATATTGGCCATATTCGCCGCTTTGCTCGCCTCAGCCGATCAGGTCTTTTCCAGAAATCTCAAGTCATTATTCGATTGGATGGACAATTTCCGCGTTGAAGATTTCCTCCAACACCTCTTTCTCATCGGGTTTATCACCTATGTGCTCTTTGGCATTTTTAGTTTTGCCTTCACCCGCACCCGTCAATCGCAGCGCGTCGAACCAGACCAGCCCCTCATCAAACCATTCCTGGGTCTCACCGAATCCAATATTGTGCTGATTCTTGTTAACTTGCTTTTCGCTGCCTTTCTGGTCATTCAATTCCGTTATTTTTTCGCCGGCCAGTCCAATATCAGCGAAACTGGCTTCACCTATGCCGAATACGCCGTCAAAGGGTTTCAAGAGCTCATTCTGGTTGCAATCGCGGCTTTAGGCCTTCACTGGTTGCTCGCCAGCGTTACCCGACGCGAAACTCCCGGCCAAAAGTCCTGTTTCTCCCTGATTATCACCCTGCTGATTGTCCAGGTTAGTGTGATTCTCGTGTCCGCATTCCAGCGTCTCAGCCTCTACGAAGCAGCTTATGGGTTCACCCAATCGCGTCTTGTCGCGCACGTCTTCATAGTTTTCATCGGTCTCACGCTCCTCGCCGCGTTGATCATGCAGTGGTTCAGCCTCTTCAAGCGTCAGGCCCTCATCCTCCTCAGTCTGACCATGTTGTTCGCGGTCGTTCTCGGGGTTATTAACATCGATGTCACCGTAACCAACCTCAATTTGCGCAAAGCGCAAGCCGACGGCAAGCTCGACGCCGGTTTCCTCATCTATAGCATGTCAGCCGACTCCATCCCCGCCCTCTTCAAACATTACGACAACCAAGCCTTGTCGCCCGCCCTCCATGAAACAATCGGCAAAGTGCTCGCTTGCCAGGCTCGCCGGCTCGGCCAACCCTCAGCGCTCGTTGAACCCTGGTACGCCATCAGCCTGCCTCAGCGCGCTGCTGCCCGCCTCTTCAGCCAGCGCTCCGCGGAGCTCTCCAAATATCATTTTGAAACCGAAAGCGTACGCGAAGGAGCCCTCGAAAGTAAGATCCTCATCGATGGCGAATGGGTGTACTGCGGGCCGGTCTCGCCCACAACCGATTAATCTTCGCCGATTACTCAGATTCGAGGTGACGGGAAGAAGCATTCTATCGATCAACACCTTCTTCCCACGCCCGAATCTAACCTGTTTTCGGTTATTATTAGCCTATGTTCATTCCGACCACCCCCGAGGAGCTCGTTAAGCTCGGTTGGGATCATCTTGATGTCATCCTCATCAGCGGTGATACTTATATCGATACGCCTTACAGTGGTGTCGCCCTCATCGGCCATCAGCTGATCGCTTCCGGTTACAAAGTGGGCATCATCGCTCAGCCTGAAATCAATTCGTCCGAAGAAATTACCCGGTTGGGCGAACCCGCCCTGTTTTGGGGCATTTCAGCCGGCCTGGTAGACAGCCTCGTTGCCAACAAAACCCCGCTCGGCAAGCCCCGCAAATACGACGACCATACCCCTGGCGGGCTCAACACCCGCCGTCCTGATCGGGCTTCGATCGTTTATGCCAATCTGATTCGGCGCTATTTCAAAAACACCGCTCCCGTCGTCCTTGGCGGCATCGAAGCCTCGCTGCGTCGCCTGGCTCACTATGACTTTTGGTCAGATTCCCTGCGCCGCTCGATCCTGCTCGATGCCAAGGCCGACTATATTCTTTACGGCATGTCCGATCTGAGCGTGCTCGAGTTAGCCGAAACCCTCAAAAGCGGCGGCGACCCCCGCTCTATTCGCGGTCTTTGTTATGCCAGCGATGTCAAGCCCGCTGACTATCTCGAATTGCCTTCCTTCGCAGAGGTTACCGCTGATAAACCGGCTTTCACGCGCATGTTCCACCTCTTCTATCACAACAATGACCCCATCTCTGCCCAGGGTCTTGCCCAGCGTTTCGCTGACCGCTACGTCATCCAAAATCCCCCGCCTCCAACGCTCACTACCGAACAGATGGACGCGGTCTACGCCCTGCCTTTCGAACACCAGGTTCACCCCTTCTACGCCGCTCAGGGCGAGGTCAGAGCCCTTGAAACGATCCGTTTCAGCATCCCTACACACCGCGGCTGTTATGGCGAGTGTAATTTCTGCGCTATCGCCGTTCATGAGGGTCGCCGCGTCACCTGGCGTTCCGAGGCTTCCATCCTCGCCGAAGCGCGTCAGCTCACCCAGCGGCCAGGCTTCACCGGCATCATCCACGATCTCTCCGCCCCAACTGCCAACATGTACGGCTTCGAATGCCACCACAAAGCCGCCCGCGGAGCCTGCGTGGACAAAAGTTGCCTCTACCCCCAGGTCTGTCCACAGCTCGGTGTCAATCACCAACCTCATACTGAGCTGCTCAGAAAGCTTCGCGCTATACCCGAAGTGCGCAAGGTTCATGTAAGCTCCGGCATCCGCCACGACATGGTTATGGCAGATGCCAATTATGGTCAGCGATATCTCGACGAACTGGTCAGCCATCACGTCTCAGGTCAGCTCAAACTCGCCCCCGAACACTCCGAACCTGGTGTCCTTCGGTACATGCGCAAGCCAAATACCAAAAGCCTGCTGGCTTTCAAATCTGAATTCGATCGCATCAGCCAGCGCGAAGGCCTACCGCAATTCCTCACCTATTATATGATCGCCGCCCATCCCGGATGTACTCAGGCAGACATGTTGAATCTCCAACGATTTGCCGGAGAGACGCTCGGTGTACTGCCCGAACAGGTACAAATTTACACGCCCACCCCTTCCACCTATTCCAGCCTGATGTACTATACCGAACAGGATCCATGGAGCGGTGAGCCAATCTTCGTTGAAAAAGAACTCACCGGGAAAATGCGCCAAAAAGCGGCCATCACCGGTTGGAGAAAAGATAAACGCGGCCAGTCCGCAGGGAGAGTCAATATGAACGAGTTTCAAGACAAGGATAAACATCGCCCTCAGCGTTTCCAGCGGGAAGGTCGCCCAAAACCGCAGCCCGAAACCACCGAGGTCAGCCCCGAAGGGCTGCGCTATAAGAAATCAGGCGAAACCCGCATCATCCGCGATGACTATGGTCATTTCTTTAATAATAAGCTGCCCGAAGGATGGGTGGACAAGCGTGACCGTCCGGCCCGCCCGCCGCTCAGGCGTCGACCAGCCGGCCCTCACGACCGCTGGAACGATGGCGAAAAGCCTTACTTCCCGAAAGAAGACAAAGAGTTTACGCCGTCCGATCGCTCTGACCAGCCCGCCCGCCGACACAACCCCCGCAAGCCCGCTGGCAGCGAAGCCTCACGCCCATCCTATTCATCAGACAAGCCCTATCGCCCCAGACGGTCTGAAAATGCGAGAGACCGCCGCGGTTTTAGCGGAAAAACCGGTGATGACCAGCCTCGTTCTTCGCGCCCGTCCTTCCGGCGCGACTCAGATCGCCCTTCCCGTACCGATGATGACCAGCCTCGTTCTTCGCGCCCGCCCTTCCGGCGCGACTCAGATCGACCAACCCGCGGGAGCGAACAGCCCACCTATCACCCGCCAGCCCAGGGCAGGAAACGCGCCAGCACCTCCGACACCCACAAACCGGGCAGCTACGCACCGCGTGAAGGCGCCCGCCGCAATTCTGATAGTCATGGTCAGCATTTCAGCCGCGAGAAAAGGCATCATCGCGGCTTCAAGCCAGAGGCACCCAGCCGCAAAAACCGCCAGAAGCCAGATAGCCATCCTGAGGGCTGATCCGCCATGACCACTGAATTAGTCTCCATCCCCACCCTGATCCTGAGCGTCTTCGCCATATTTATTCTCCTGTTGATCGTCTTTGCTTTAATCAGCAGGGTGCGCAAGAACCACCGTGTATTTGACCAGATTGCCCCTTCACAGATCGCTTACCCATTCCCATCAACCGCGTCTTACCCGCGCGTTAGTATTGAGTTTATCGACTCTGTGCGCGCGCAAACGTTAGTCAAATCCGCATACGCCGACTGGTTGGCCAAGCTGATTTTGCCCGATCAGGAGCCCGGCCAGGCCTTTGTGCGCATGGGCGTCGAGAAGAATTTCTTACGCTACCAGGTCACCTCCACCAGCTTCGGCCAGGCGCTCGGCATGTTCTTTGCCCTCGTTATGGCAGGCTCCGATCTCAATGCCCATCAGCGTTTTGAACGTCTGCTTGCTTTCTGTCTCTCCCACCCCGCCTCAGACCAGCCAGAGCTCACCAGCTGGCAGTCCATGCCCGATGTCAAACCTTCCCGCAGGCAGGAAGCGGATTTACATGCCGAAAACTGGATCGCATTTGCCATTCTCGCTGCCCAGCGCCAATGGCAGGTTGAAGGTCGCTTCAATCTTGGCGCCATCCTCATCGATCGGCTCACTGCGCTCCGCTCCGCCTGTCAGAACCGCCCATCGCCCGAAGATAAGCCCTGCCGGGTCGCCACGCCAGCCTTCTGGAAGCTGTTCGCCGCCCAAACCTCAGATCCAGCCTGGCTTTCGCTTATCAGCAACCTGAAATCTCAATCACGAGATGTGATGACGCGTGAGAACTATTCCTTCACTGAAACGAACAGCCCCGAAGCAGTTCAACTGGCATTCCAGACACTCAATCTGGGCATCGACGCCCTCGTCAATGGCATCGAGACTCACAAAGACCTCTCCGGCAAGCTCATTCAGCTCTCACGGTTCGCGCTTGAGGCTTATCAGGCTTCCCCAAAGCGTGCTGAAATCCTCGAGGATCAGAGCCAATTCACGCCGCTGGCTCATTTAGCCTGCTGCGCGCCCGCCGTCATCGCTTATGGCGACAGCGCTCTTGTTCAACAATTTTGGAACGCGCTTGAAATCGCTGAAACCTCAAAATTCGATCCCCTCGGCACGAGCCTGCGCCTGCTCGCTTTAATCATCCTCGCTGGTCTCGCCTGGCCGTTATCCCTGTCAGCCAAGCCATTCGATTCAGCACAATAACAACCTGATCTTTGCGGGTCGGGTATTCATAAACCGACCCGCTCTGCTTTTTGTTTAGTCAATTAGACCATATTTGACTCACCCGACCGGCTGCACCGCGAACTGGCTTTGATACAACTCCGCGTAAGCTCCGCCGCGTGCAATCAGTTCGTCATGACTGCCCTGCTCGACGATATCGCCGTCCTGTAGCACCAAAATGCGGTCAGCGTTGCGGATGGTGGACAAACGATGCGCAATAATAAAACTCGTGCGTCCCCTCATCAATTTATCCATCGCTTTCTGAATCAACACCTCCGTGCGCGTGTCAACCGAGCTGGTCGCCTCATCCAAAATTAGAATCGCCGGATCGGCTAATACCGCGCGGGCGATCGTCAACAGTTGCTTCTGCCCTGCCGAGACGTTGGTGGCGTCCTCATTCAACACCATCTCATAGCCACTCGGCAGCGTACGCGTGAAGTGGTCCGCGTAAGCCGTATCCGCGGCGGTTACAACTTCATCATCGGTGGCTTCTTCGCGCCCATATCGAATGTTCTCCCTGATCGTTCCGTTAAACAGCCAGGTATCCTGCAACACCATCGCGAAAATGCTCCGTAAATCCTTACGGGTCATCTCTTTAATATTGATACCATCAATCAGAATCTCGCCGCTATCCAGCTCATAAAAGCGCATCAGCAGCTTAACCAGTGTTGTCTTGCCCGCCCCCGTCGGGCCGACAATGGCGATCTTCTGTCCAGGCTCAACTCTGATTGAGAAATCCTTGATGATCGGCTTCTCCGGGTCATACCCAAAGTGCACATGTCTGAATTCAACCGTCCCCTCAATCTCTTCCGGCCGGGTGCAGGTTGAGCAGTCGGCTGTCTCCTCCGTCTCGCCTAAGAACTCAAACACCCGCTCCGCCGCCGCCGCTGTCTGTTGCAGGGTGTTCGAGATATTCGCGATCTGCATCAGCGGCTGCTGAAATGACCGCAGATACTGAACAAAAGCCTGAATATTTCCCAGCGTCAGCTGATTTCTGATTACCAGATACCCGCCCAAAATCGCTGTGGCGACATATCCCAGGTTGCTGATGAAGCGCATGATCGGCATGATCATCGTCGAAAGCAGCTGCGACTTCCAGGCGCTGTCATGCAGCACCGTGTTCAGTTTTTTAAACTCATCAATGCTGGCTGCCTCGTGGTTATAAGCCTTAACGATAATATGCCCGCCGTAATTCTCTTCAATTAAGCCGTTTATATGCCCTAAATACTGCTGTTGAGTCCTGAAGTGTCCTTGCGAAGCACGCACCACCAGCCTGATCACAATCATCGAAAGCGGAACGATCGTCAAGGCGATTAAAGTCATCCAGACGCTGATCGTAAACATCATGATCAGAATACCCACCACGCTTACCAGCGAAGTAATCATCTGTGACAGGCTTTGATTGAGCGTCGTCGAGATCGTATCCACGTCATTCGTCACCCGCGAAAGCACTTCACCATGGGTGATTGTGTCAAAATATTTCAGAGGCAGTCGGTTAATCTTCTGTGAAATATCCTGTCTGAAACGATAAGTGATATCCGTCGCGATTGCTACCATCAGGTAACCTTGAATAAAATTCAGCGCCGCCGCCAGCACATACAAAAGCGCTGCCTGACTCAAAATGCGCCCAATTACCCCAAAATCGATGCCCTGTGGGTCGCCCATCATCATGCGTCTCACGCCCGCGTAAATATTCGTTGTCGCTTCCCCCAACAGCCGCGGCCCAAAGATCGTGAATACATTCGCTGCCACGGCGATAATCATCACGCCCATCACCAGCCACTTATACTTGCCCATGAAGGCGATCAACTGTGACATGCTCTTTTTAAAGTTGCGCGCCCGCTCCCCTGGCATCAACGCGCCTGGTCCACCTCTGGGGCCGCCACCAGGTCTGATGCGGGGCAGCTCTGCGTTTTTTATTGATTGCGAATTACTGTGGTTATTCTGCGCATTCATGCTGCCAACTCCTCTTTACTTAACTGTGAATTGGCAATTTCCTGATATGTTTCACAATTCTTCATGAGCTCCTGATGCGTTCCCTGACCGACAACCCTGCCATTATCCAGCACTAAGATATGATCCGAATTTTTCGCCGTCGCCACGCGTTGTGTCACCACAATCATAGTGCTGTCGCTGACACGCTCTTTCAATTCTGCCCTCAATTTCGCGTCTGTTTTGAAGTCTAAGGCGGAAAATGAATCATCAAAAAGGTAAATCGCCGGCTTTTTTACCAGCGCCCTGGCGATTGCCAGCCTTTGTTTTTGTCCGCCTGACACATTCGCACCAGCCTGCGCGATTTCCAGCTGCAATCCCTCCTCAGTTTGGTCGACAAAGTCCGCCGCTTGAGCGATCTCCAGCGCCTCACGCATCTCCTCAGCTGTTGCGCCAGGCTTCGAAAATTGCAAATTAGAAGCGATCGTGCCGCTGAATAAAAGCGTCTTTTGCGAAATATATCCAATTTGCTCTCGCAGGTCATGCTGGCTGAGCTCGCGAATGTCCACCCCATCCAGCAGAATCTCCCCCTTCGTCACGTCAAAAAAGCGCGGGATTAAGTTCATCAGCGTGCTCTTTCCTGAGCCAGTTGAGCCGATCACCGCGGTCATCTTGCCGGGTTCAGCCTTAAAGCTGATGTCATGCAAGACATCTTCCTCAGCATCTGGGTAGCGGAAGTCGACGTCTCTGAATTCAACCGCGCCTACTACCGGCTCAGTCAGAGCTTTGGGCTCTGCCGGATCCTCAATGGCGATCGCTGTCTCAAGCACATCCGCGATACGATGAGCCGAAACCGCTGCCCGCGGGATCATGATGAATAACATCGAAAGATTGATGAACGAAAACATCACCGTCATCGAATATTGCATGAAGGCCATCATGTCGCCCACCCGCAGGTTTGAGGTTGCAATTTCCCTCGCCCCAGCCCAAATGATTGCCACGTTTAAACCGGTCATGATCAAGTTCATCAACGGAAAGAGTGTGATCATCATCCGGCCGATATACAACATTGTCGAGTTTAGCTCCCGATTAGCCTTATCGAAACGACCTTCCTCATAAGCCTGCTTGTTAAAGGCTCTGATCACCAGCATGCCTGAAAGATTCTCACGCGTGACTAAGTTGAGCTTGTCAACCAGGATTTGCATTAGCTTAAACCTCGGCATGGTGATCGCAAAAATCAACCCAATCACCAATAGCAGCAAAGTCACCGCCAGCGCAATCAGCCACCACATGTTTGGGCTCTTGCCCACCGCCCTGACAACCGCTCCAACTGCCAGCAACGGCGCCATCAATGCCATGCGCACGATCATAAAGATCACCTGCTGTACCTGTGTCACATCATTGGTAGTGCGCGTGATTAAAGAGGCCGTCGAAAACTGGTCAAATTCTCCTGGCGAAAAATATTGCGCTTTTTTAAAGACTGCCAACCTCAGATCGCGGGCGATCCCGGCTGAGGCGCGCGAAGCCATATAGCTGGTTGAGATCGAGGTCACCGCAGCGACCAGCGCCAACCCCAGCATCAGCGCCCCAACCCTCAACACATAGCTGGTTTGCTGCTGTTGGATATTCACTCCCAGCGCTTCATACTCCGCTTGTACCCCCCGAACTGCCATCTGCTTTACTGTGTTTGGCTCCAGTTTATCCATCTGCGCCATCGCAGCGTTTAATATTTGTTCGCGTGTCGCTGACGGCATTGTCTTGAACACTTCCAGCAAGTCGATCGATTTTGGAAGAGCGACCAGATGAGATCCAGCCTCCCCACCGAGGATCTGGCCAGCCATCTCGGGGTTCTTTTGCGCCATCCCAACTCCATAAATGAAGAGCATGGGCTTGACGATCGATTGCTCCAAAAGTGGCTTTTGTGTCCGGTCGTTCAAACTTAACACATACACCGGCCCACTCGCCCCTGCCGGATATGAAGCGTCCCCCTGATTAATCAGTCGATAGGCTGACCGCAACCTACTAAAATCATCTCGGCTCATCAGAAATCCAAGATTATCCATCGTATTCTGGCGCATCAAATCCGGCAGTGGTGACTCAATGCCATTCTGCTGGATGCCAATATTTACTATTTGCGACATATAATCCGGCAGCGCCAGGTCAGCATTAGCCATAATCACCAACAGCCCAAGCGCGGCCGCAAAATAACGCCAATATTTCTTAAAATAAGGAAAAAGTCTATGCATTAATTAATTCTCTTTTTCAGCAGATTTGGAATGTTCCCCTTCATTCCCGAAAATAGTGATTTTTTGATTCATTAGTGTCAGCGCCGGCAGGATTCTCTGTTTTTCCCACTCCTTAAACCCCGACAGCAGTTCCCTGATCCAGGCATGTCTTTCCCGCTTTGCCTCAGCGACCAGTTCACTGCCGCTCTCTGTCAGTGAAATCAGTCTTGACCGCCGGTCATGCGGGCATTCTTCGCGTCTCAACCACCCCTGCTCCACAATGCGATCCACCAGTTGTGATGCCGCAGGCATGCTCACCCCCAGGTGCTTTGCCAGTTCATTAATCGTCAGCTGCTTCATACGCGCTGCGTAAAACAAGGTATTTGTCAATGAAACGCTCAGATTATGCGCCTGATTAAAACGCATGATCGCCAACATCGACAGCCTTGTTGCGTTATCCGCCCATTCCAACAGCGCCTCTTCCGCGCTTTGCGCCATAATTAACCTCCATTATTAGTTAAACGGCGTTAACTTTATTGATATTGCTCTGATTTGTCAAGCGGTTGTCCAACCCTCAAAACGGTTCAGCGAACCTTCCTTTAATCCTATCGGGTCAAGCTCCCTGCTCATCAACCCCTTCTCAACAGGATATAATAACCTCATGCTCTACCAGATCAACCCCGAATGGGCGATTAACCTTCCCGAAGGTTTCAGGTACCACAGCGAAGGCAGCCACCTCGTCTTCTGGCGTCGCGGCTGGACCATCATCACCACTATCTATGCCTATACCAACGAAAAAAAACGCCAGGTGCTCATCGCCAACCTGCGTGCCAAAGCCCAGGCTAATCAGCTCGAGGTCATCGAAGAGCCCGGACACGAAATTTATCGTTTGGGCTACCTTCAGCCCGAAGCCATCAAGCCCGGGCACACCCGCCTCGCCCTCCACGCCTTCACCGCCGGCCTCCACAGCTGCCTCCAAACCTCGCTTTATCTTGACCGCCCGAGCGATCTCAAGGCCGCGCTTAAAATCTGGCAGGCAGTCGATTTCACCCCCCAGGAGCTTTAACCTTTCGTCCGGAATCACAACCGACTCTGTCGAATTGACAGAGTCGGTTTTTTAATTCTGATTTTCAATTACGTTATGGAGTCTGGTTGATGCAGATTCCATCGCACAGGCCGTTGCCATATCCCATGCCGCCCTGACCGTAAGCGCCACCGCCCATTGAGCCGCGTCCACCCATCATGCCGCCGGGCATATTGCCCATGGGACCCTGGCCGCCCATCATCCCGCTGGGCTGGCCGCCCTGCCTGAGCTCGAACATGTTGTGCAGGTGGTTCTTGATGCCGTCCATGAAACCCTGGAAGCCATTTTGCATCTGACCGAACATTCCGCCCTGCATGCCTTTGCCAAATCCGAGCTGGCTGTTGAAGCAGTTCTGATTCTTCTGCATCTGGGCGAGCAGTGCGTCAGCCTGAGCCTGGGTGAGGGTGCCATCGCTGACAGCCTGGCCAAGTCGAGCTTCCAAGTCAGTGCGCACAGCGGTTCTAAAGGCCGTGTTGTTGCCAAGCGCCTGGTGCGCCAGCATCAGATCAGCCTGTTCCTGGGTCAGGCGGCCAGCTTTCACCAACGCCGTCACCTGGTCGGCACGCACTTCGACGCGAGCCTGGTTCAAAGCTTCCACGGTCACACCGAGAGCTTCAGCAAAGTACTTGTCATGATCCAAGGTTTCAGCATAATTCTCACCAGCAAATCTCACCAGCTGTCCCCAGCCGTAAACGCCGTTGGCTTTGATGGTATCAGCCTGGGTCTGGGTGATTACACCAGCGGCAACAGCGTCTGCTAAGGCCTTTTCGAGGGCTGTGGCGCGGGCCGCGACGATCGCTTCGGACGTAACGCCCAGCTTTTCAGCTACTAAAGCGTCATCACCGCTTATGCCAAAGGTGCCACCGTATCTAAATGGAGGCAGGTCGTCGTCACCCTCATCTGTCGTAATGGTCACAACCGGAACGGGGGTCTCTTCAGCTTCAGGAGCCTCAACAGTGGGGGTAGTATCCTGAGCATAAACGTTGCGCAGCATCAGGCTGCCAGCCAAAGCTCCAGCAGTGAGCAGTGCGGCAGCTAAAAATGCAATTATGAATTTCTTTGTCATTATTTTCCTTTTCTATCCAAGTCCTCAATTTCTTCTTGGATGCTGGAATGATAAAGAAAGCTTATTTAGAACTTATTTAGTTTCTGACATTTTTTGATTAATTTTCGCGAAAAAAAGAGGCCTTTCGGCCTCTTCTCATCATTCTTCCAGTTTCTTTTTCATCGGTTTTACCACCAGCGGCTCATCGTCGTCAATGTACTGCACCGAGCGCTTCCAGGTGACTTCCTCAGTTACCCCTTCGCCCGACTTAAGATCTTCGTGCTCTTCCCTGGCCTTGCGCCTGGTTGGATCAAGCGGTTTTACCTTCAGCGGTTCATTCATCCGATCAATCGCCGAGGTCTCAGCGTCGCTCAGGTCTTCGTCCTCTTCCTCCGTCGCATCCCGCTCTGCCGTCTCTTGTTCGGCGGTCAAACTGGCCAGTTGAGCGATCAGCGCCTGATAAAACCCAACAGCCCGTCCAGCGTTCTCAAAAGAGACTCTTTCATTGTCGCTGTGCACCGTGCCAATCTCTTCTTTTGTTAGGTAAAAAGGCGCGAAACGGTAAACGTTTGAACAGAGATCGTTATAATAACGCGCGTCCGTCGCCCCAGATATCATTACCGGCGCTACTTTCGTGCCCGGGAACGCGCCAAGAATCAAATCCGCCAGTCGGTTATATTGGGGTGACTCAACATCCGAGATTATCGTTGGGTTCCAGGCGCGATCATCCATGATCGTATCCCCATGAACTGGCTCCACCGAGACAATTTCATCCGCGACAAGATCGCAAATTCGTTCATAAACATCCTTGATTGTCTCGCCGGGCATGATCCGACAGTTAATCACCGCCTCTGCCTCTGCCGGTAATACGTTATCCGCCGATCCTGCCTTGATGATCGTTGGCACCGCTGTCGTGCGGGTCAGCGCGTTGGTCGAGGGCAACGCAGCCAGACGCTTCTTGGCAATCTTCCCGAATAGCCACGGGTTCGCCAATGCCATGCGCTGCAGGAAAGGCACCTCATTGCCGAGGTGGCTAAGCGTGAACTGGGCTACTTCCAGCGTCTGCGGAAATGGGTTGCTTTCCAACGCGGCAATCGCCAGGCTCAGCGCCCCGATTGCCGTCTGCGTAGGCGGCATCGCCGAATGCCCGCCCTTCACACGCGCTTTCAATTTAAGGCTCAGATATCCTTTCTCACTGATGCCGATAATCGCCACCGGGCCTTTCACGCCTTCAATTTGCCCTGTTGTGACCGTGCCACCCTCATCCAGAAGGAACGAAAGTCTCACCCCTCGCTCCTTGAGCGTCTTGACGATCTGTTTCGCACCAGCCACGCCTGAGTTTTCCTCATCATCGCCAAATGCCAGATAAATCGTGCGTTTCGGCTGATATCCCAGTTTGACCAGATTGTTCACTGCCTCCAAAAGACAGATTAAAATGCCTTTACAGTCCAGAGCCCCTCGTCCCCAAACATAACCATCAGCCAGTTCTCCCGCGAATGGCGAATGAGTCCAGCCGGAATCTTCCCCTTCATCCGCTGGCACGACATCCTGGTGCGCCGTGAAACACACCGCGTCCAGCGACGGATCACTTCCCTGCCAGGTATAAAGCAACGCGTGGCGGTTGATCACCTCACGAGTCAACTTCTCTTCCAACTGTGGGTAGAGCGTGCGGATCAGGTCTCTGAATGCCTCAAAAGGCCGCGGATCGACCTTCTCCGGGTCCACGTCAGAAATTGTTTTTAACTGTACCGCCAGCCCAATCCGTTGAGCGACTGATTCTCCATCCACTTCTGGTAGGTTAATCGGTTCCACATCTTCATATTCAATACCAAACTGGCTGGTTTGAACGAGTACAATTATGACAATTAACGCGATGATGGCTACAAGCGTAATAATAGCGATAGTAATCGGATCCATGGAAGCTCCTTCGTTGCCTTTTAGGATATTATTTCTATTGTAATAGAAAAACCAGCCTGGTCAAAGTCACCGAGTCGCGATCATGTTAATAAAATCTGAATAAGTTTCTGTTATCCTGTGTCAAACGGAAAACATTATGACCGATACAATCTTAGTCATCGACGATCAAGCCAACGTGCGCGCCCTGCTCAAGGATTATTTAACCAACCAGGGTTATCGCGTGGTCACAGCCAACGACGGCCAGATGGGGCTTTTTGTTGCCCGCCACGAACATCCCAATCTGATCCTGCTCGACATTATGATGCCCAACATGGATGGCTTTCAGTTCCTGCCCGCTTTGCGGCGTGAAAGCCAGGTTCCGGTCATTATCATCACCGCGCGCGATGAAGAGACCGATGCCGTGCTCGGCCTTGAGCTTGGAGCGGATGATTATGTCATCAAGCCTTTCCGCCTGCGCGAACTCATCGCTCGCGTTCGCTCCCAACTCCGCCGACAGGGCACGCCTGTCGAACCGGGCGAATTCCTGCGCATTGGCGACCTTGTTCTCGACCGCGCCAGCCACCTCGTTAAAGTTGCAGATAAAGAGGTCGACCTGACGCCTATCGAGTTTGACCTGCTTTCAGTCCTCATGCGCTCGCCGGGCCGCGTCTATACCCGCTCCGATCTCGTCAATGAACTGACTGAGAGCGGTTTCGCGGGTCTTGAGAGCACGCTTAACGTGCACATGCGCAATCTGAGGCTTAAAATTGAACCCGACCCTTCCCGTCCGATTTATCTCGAAACCGTATTTGGCGTTGGTTATCGCATGAATAAACAGGGTGCGGCATGAAAATCTCCCTTCAGCTCAAGCTGATCATCACCTTCGTCTTGGTCGCCATTATTACCGGCCTTGTCCTGGCGCTTGTGTTTCGGAATGTCAACCGCGATCGCTTCGATCAGTTCGTCCTCGATCAGCAGAGCCAGACCGCCCTCGCAACACTTGCCGAATACTATCGTGTCAACCAGTCGTGGGATGGCATTGACCAGCTTCTCACAACCCCCAGAGCTATCGGACCAGGCGTGGGCGCTGGAATGGGCATGGGTCCCGGAGGACCCAATCGTGGCGGACAGTCCGCCGAAGCTCGTCGTCTGTTTGGTCTGGCTGACCCTGACGGGCTGGTGATTGTCGGCATAGAAAACCATTGGGATTTAGGCAGCCAGCTTTCTTCAACCGACCTGGACACAGCTCTGCCCATTAAAATTGACGATGCCACTGTCGGTTTGCTGCTCACGGTTCGGCATTTGCCGGCCTATAATGCCGCTGAGCGGCTGTTTGTCGAACGCACCAATCGCGCTTTGCTGCTCGCCTTGATCGGCGCGATTGTCATTGCCGCCCTGATTGGCGTTTGGATTGCCCGCGGGCTCACCAGGCCTTTGCGAGCGCTCACCACAGCCACCCAAAAACTGGCTCAAGGCCAGACGCGACCCGATGTGATCATCAACTCGCGGGATGAACTTGGCGAACTGGGCGAAGCGTTCAACAAGATGAGCCGGGAGATCGAACAGAGCAACCAGCTGCGCCGCCAGATGACCGCTGATGTCGCCCACGACCTGCGCACCCCCCTGACCGTAATCGGTGGTTACGTTGACGCCATTCGCGAAGGCACCCTGCGCGCTACTCCCGAACGCATGGATCTGATCTCCGAAGAAGTCGAACGCCTCAAACAAATGGTTGCCGAATTACGCCTGCTCTCTCAGGCTGATGCTGGTGAGCTCACCCTTGACCTCCAAACCCTTGACCCGGCGGATCTGCTCGCCAGGGCTGCCGCTCTGTTTGCGGTAGAAGCGCACAATAAATCGATTGATCTCGTTGTTTCTGCTCAACCCGGCGCTGCGTGCGTCATCGGCGACGAATCCCGCCTCATGCAGATGCTCGACAACCTCATCGTCAACGCCCTCCGCCATACCCCTTCGGGCGGCGAGGTCACACTCGCCCTCTCATGCCAGGAAAATCAGGCGTTGCTTTCCATCCAGGACACCGGAGAAGGTATCCCTGCCGAAGAACTGCCTTTCATCTTCGAGCGTTTTCACCGCGGAGACAAGTCCCGCCACAGCGAAAAAAATCAGAGCGGATTAGGCTTGGCCATCGTCAAAGCCATCGTCACCGCTCACAAAGGCTCAGTCTCCGCCGCTTCCACCCCTGGCTCCGGCACGACCATCACCCTCTCCCTGCCCACGGTTGGATAATTGGGTGAGAGAGAACGAAACGGTTATGGGCTGGTAGAGGATAACCCAATTATTCTGGCGGCTGTACAGGCAGTTCGCGCTATCGTACTGATGGTTGTTGAGATAGTGAGATTAGCAGGGGTTTTGAATGGCTGGTCTTTCCGGACTGAAGACTGCCTTGAGTGGCAATTTCATAAGAGCCACCGCTGGAAAGCCCAAGTTTTTCCGCAATGGCAGAGAGTGCTATCGCAGACTGTTTGTTTTGGCCCCTGTCGAGAGAAAAGCTGTAAACGTCAGTAAGTCCGGCGGAATAATTCATCCCTTGCTTAGTGGTTACAGAGGCAATCGACTTTGCTCCGAAACTAATCTTCATAGTGGTTTTGGTTTGCGGGCTGGTAATGAAAAGTTCCTGAACGTGAACAGCAAACCTTCCGTGGTTTACAGCATTAACAGCGATGTGGTCTTTCCATTCGGGGTGGCGCTCCAAAATAACAGAGCTCTTTTCTCTGTTCTCATTAATTCGCATAAAGAGGTTAATCAGGCCCGTAACCGCGCCAATAATTGCCGCAATACCGCCAATTATTCCAACAATAAAAGTCCAAAACTCAAACCGCATTGGTTTGGATGTCCATACTGCGATTCTACTGCAAAGAGGAGGTTTAGCATGACCACTATTCATGAATGCAAGCACGAACACGTTGCCGTTTACTCAACCGGCCAGATGTGGGTCGGGCTGAACAGTGTCCTGGTCTACATCGCCGCCACTTAGCGCGCAAAACTCCGATCCCCTGGCGCAGGTGTCCAGCAAGCCAAGCAGGATAGCCCGATTCCTGAGCCGGTTGACGATGGAGCAAGCGTCGAGCAATTTGCTGAAATCAGATAGAAGAATGCCTCTTTGCGGACAGGTCTTTGACTCTAAACTTTTACTTTGTCGATCGGGTTGAATTTGTCAATCTCGTACTCAAGCCAGAACCAGCGAAAGAAGGCTTCCACATTGCGGCAGCAGTGGTGGACGCCTCCGACGCTGTGACTCTCACGAAGTGACCCGAAGAATGCGCGCAGGTCTTCGGCGTCTACGGTCATTATCGGGCGGTCTTTGCCCACATGCTCAGCCATCTCAGGAACAGTGCGGGTGTATAAAACAGTCATCCCAGGACGGTGTCCTTCGTCTATTTTTGCCTTCAGGAACTTACCGACAGCGTCAAAACGGTCAAATCGTTTGTGATAATCGCAGGAACTATATTGCGTTTTGGCATAAAAACACCTCCCATGTGTGGCCACTTCCAAGCGTTCCAACGAAGGAGGTATTCTGTATATGCCGAGTCACGGACTCGGACCGTGGACCCTGCGATTTTCAGTCGCATGCTCTACCAACTGAGCTAACTCGGCATTAGGTCATGATTGTACACGCAGGGAGGGGGGGTGTCAAGCAATTTCAGTGGTGAAATGTGAGGAGGCCAGCACATGGTATACACTTTTTAGACAGGTCATATGAGTTGTATCGGGATCGATGTCTGGAGTTATGGGGGATAAGATATCAAGACATTGAGGTGTATATTGATCAAAA
>JAAYCN010000111.1 GCA_012729755.1 Chloroflexota bacterium
CTCCTGATTTAGATGCTAAAATCAGGTTCGTACCCCCTATCCTTCTGGATAATATCGCTGTCCAGCTCGGTGATTGGAGTGGTTACCATCTGCTGGCTCAGCACCTAATCACCCCACCTTGTATAACATATCACCACAAAATGGTTGGATGTCCTGTTGTCTCTTTATCGAAATGTACTGCAAAAAGATCTCGCTATTCCGATCCATGCACTCCGCGTTAAACCTACCGATTACTTACCAAATGTTTCTAAGAAGTAATAAAAAAGCGTTCTCCTGGTCTGGAGAACGCTTTTATTTCTTTATTAGAAAGGCGGGTCTACCGCGTATCAGAAAGCAAGGGTCGAAATTTATAACCGTAGACTATCATGCCGCGTTCATCCCCATCATTGCGGATCTTGCGCGTCACCATTTCAACCGGCATGCCGATGTGCACACGTTCATCGCCAAGGTCAGTCAGTTGCGCGGTTACCACAGGTCCCTCGTTCAGCTTTACCAGAGCAATTGTATACGGCGCCTGCTCTTCGAAACCAGCTGGAGCGTGAGCCATCTGTGTGAAGGAATAAACTTCCCCCTGACCGCTGAAGGTAAACGGGGTTTTTGCCTCTCCACCGCACTCCGGGCAAATATCGCGGGGCGGGAAAATCTTATGATTGCAATGCGGACAGGTCTCCCCCTGCAATGCGTAGCGTTGTTTCTTTAGACGCCAATAGCGTGGAACTTCCATTTTTATCTCCAGTTTCTTTCTGTGAGGCATAGTGTAGTCAATCAAAACTATCAGGAACTCTCAAATCGACCCTCCCCGCCCTCAAAATCAGATCTTTAACCAAAAAAACAACGATGAAACGGATCATGGAAATCGCTCTCAGTCCACTATAATTCATTTCATGCCCCAAACACCCACGCTCTCCCTTCAGCAAGCCCGCGGTCTGATGCTGACCACGCTCGGTCTGGCCAAACCCCCGCGCAGAAAGCCCAGCAAAGTTGACGTCCTCAACACTATCCGCCAGATTACCGTGCTTCAGATTGACACGATCAGCGTTGTCGCCCGCGCCCACCTTCACATTCTCTGGTCGCGTTTAGGCAATTACAACCCAGATTGGATTGAAGAGCTGCGCTGCGAAGGCAGTCTGTTCGAATATTATGCACACGCCATGTGTTTCATCCCCATCGAAGATTACCCCATCTACCGACGGCACATGCTCAACCCACCTCAGACACGTACAAATATCGACGCTGTCTGGGAAGCCGAAAATATCGAGCTGCTTAATCAAATCCGGGAACACATAAAAATGAACGGCGCAGTGCGGTCAGCAGATTTCGAACACTCAGAAAAAGGATCAGCCCGGTGGGATTGGAAAAAAGAAAAGGTCGCCCTGGAGCATCTGTTTTATCGGGGTGAAGTGATGGTTTCAGAACGGCGCAATTTTCAACGTGTCTATGACCTCCGTGAGCGCATCCATCCCGGGTGGGATGACCAGAATACCCCAAGCTACGAAGATGCCATCAGAGCTCAGGTTCTTAAAGCCGCTAAAGCCTTGGGTGTCGCCAAACCAGACTGGCTGGCCAGTTATTATTACCTGCTTAAAAAGCATGTTCAGAAATTGCTGCCCGATCTGGTTCGTGAAGGCGATCTGATTCCGGTAGAAGTAGCTGGTTTCGAGAAGCAGCCTTTCTATGTTCACCACGATAACGCTCAAACACTCCAACTCGCGCTTGAAGACCGGCTTAAAGCCACCCACACCAGCATTCTCTCTATGTTCGACCCACTTGTAACTGACCGGTCACGTACGCGGGAGCTGTTCGGGTTCGACTATCTGATCGAGTGCTACACGCCCGCCCCAAAGCGTGTCTATGGTTATTTCGTCCTGCCAATTCTCCGCAAAGGCAAACTGGTCGGGCGCATGGATGCCAAAGCATGGCGCAAAGAAAAAAGGCTTGAGGTCATCCACCTCTTCCTCGAGCCCGGGGTCAAACCTTCGCGTTCACTCGCCGCGGATTTAGCCCAAACCCTCAGTCAATACGCCAGTTGGCAGGGGTTGAGCGCAGTCGAAATCACCCAAACCACCCCTCCTGAATTTTGCGAGATCCTCAAGGAACATCTATAAATTTGTTATTGGTCACAGACGTTGCTCGAGATCAATCCTTTGCCACATTCAAAGCACACTTGCTCACAGGCAATGCCATCTGCGTATTGACCAAGTATGGTGAAATTTGCGCATTCAAACTCCCAATCTACCTTGAACTGATCCACCCAACCAGTCACTTCCGGCAGCGCCGAAGGGCTCAGGTCGTTCATCGCCAGGGTAATATGCGGATGCCAAACTTTGGGAGCGTAATATGGATGAGGCTGTTCAGTTAGCGGGGTCAATAGACCCCAAAGACGATAGTGCAAATCCATTAATTTCTGACTGCGGACGACTTTGAGGTATAAAACTGGCAGGGGACCCGGGAAGAATGCCACCCCCTTTACCCTTACTTCAAATGCCGGCAGATTCCTGACCAGTCGTGAGAGTTGACGTTTGGCTTCAGCGAGCTGATAGCTTTCGCCAATTTGCCACGAAAAATGAGGTTGAGGAGTTGCCCTGATATAGCTTAACCCGAAGCGATCTTCCAGTCCCTGCCAAAGCAGCTTAACCTGGTCATGATAAGGTTGCGGAAGCAGCGTCACCAATCCTTGCATCGATAACCCTCGCCATAATTATACCCACCGGATGAGTTATGTCAGTCTGCTATGAAAAGATGCGAAACGCTGATCAAATTTCGCGCCTTGGAATCTATTTATCGAACCGTGATATCATCACGCTATGACTGAGAACCCCAGAGGCTTTCGCGTTCAGCTCGCTCCAGACGAGGCTGATAACATCCAATCGTTATCAGGAGAAAGTAGTTTTCTCGAAAAAGCCTGGCAGCGGTTAGTTAAGATTGGTCTGGATGAAAGCGCCGTACGTATCGCCACAGTTTTCCTGACCAGTCTGATGATGTTTGGCGTGGTTTTCCTGATGGGACGTTTCTATGTCTCAACACGGGGGACCAGCGCTGCCAGTCGGGCGATAGACCTCTCGGTTGCAGACCCTACGCCGACCACTATGGTCCTCGCGCCGCCCTTCCTGCCCGGCCTTGAGACCGAAGCTGGTGATGGCATCTCGCGCAACGCCACCTTGCATACCATCCTGCCTTCGCTCTCCCGCACAGAATTAACCACCTACACAGTCCAGTTGGGCGATACGCTATTCAATATCGCCGAGCGCTTCAGCTTAAAACCCGAAACCCTGCTATGGGGCAACCGTTATACCCTTGGTGATGACCCCCACACTATCTTTCCCGGCCAAGTGCTCACCATCCTGCCGGTGGATGGTACGCTTCATCGCTGGTCGGCCGGTGAGGGGTTAAACGGTGTTTCCGCTTTCTATCATGTAAGCCCAGATGTGATTGTCAACTATCCCGGAAACCATCTCGATCCTGCCGCACTGGGCGACTACTCCAATCCCAACATCCCTAGCGGCACCTTGTTGATCGTGCCGGGTGGTAGAGGCGAATTCCCCGATTGGCGTACTCCCCGCATCACACGCGCCAACCCGGCCACTGCTACCTATGTCGGTCCTGGCGCATGCGCCGAGGCCTATGATGGCGTGTTGGGCACGCTCAATTTCGCCTGGCCAACAATCAACCACTACTTAAGCGGGTACGACTTCTCACCTGAAGCCAACCACTTCGGCATCGACCTGGCGGGTCAGGCCGGCGAACCAATCTCGGCGACTGATAATGGCGTGGTGGTTTACGCCGGCTTTAATGACCTTGGCTATGGAGAGATGGTCGTCATCGACCACGGCAATGGCTGGCAGTCGCTCTATGCCCACCTCGCTACCGTGGATGTCAGCTGCGGCCAGGAGGTTTACCGCGGCGACAAGATTGGCACTATGGGCTCAACCGGTTTAGCCGACGGCGTCCACCTTCACTTCGAACTGCGCAGTGATGAGTTCAACCGCGTCAACCCCTTTGACTTCCTTAATTAACTCTCAGCGCTGTTGATTTTTCACCACCGGTCCAGACATCAAGGGGCTGTGTTAAAATGAAGTCATGCAGAATGCGACATTTTCTGACCTTCGACCCTCCCCCATCGCCGGTTCCTGGTACTCATCAGACCCTGCGGAACTCAAAGCGGATATCCAGGGCTATTTTAAAAAAGCCCCCTCTCCAGCTTTCGGTGGCGAGGTGGTCAGCCTGATCGTGCCGCATGCTGGCCACGTCTATTCCGGTCTGACCGCCGCTCATGCCTTCAAGGCGCTTGATGGCCGTCACTACGACAAAGTAGTGCTCGTCGCCCCCTCCCACCACGCCTACCGCTCCGCCTTATTGACCACCGGCCATCAGGCCTATTGGACGCCGCTCGGAGCCATACCGGTTGACCATACCAGCCTTGAATCACTCGAACTGCCGATTGAACCGGTGCGTCATGATCAGGAACATTCGCTCGAGATTGAACTTCCATTTCTTCAAACGCTCCTCCCACAAGGGTTCGACTTGCTGCCAATCGTGATGCTTGAGCAGTCCGAAATAACCGCCCAGTCGCTCGGCCAAGCCCTGGCGCAGTGGGCCAACTCACTCTCCGGGCAAAAGAGAGTGCTCCTGGTCGCTTCAAGTGATTTATCCCATTTCCATTCCGAGAGTCAGGCCAACTTACTCGATGGCCAGATCATTAACGCGCTCAAGACTATGGACCCCGCCGAGTTACACAGAGTCGCTCGGTTGGGCAAAGGAGAGGCCTGCGGGCTTGGACCGATGGCTGCCATCCTGACCGCCAGCGGCTTGTTAGGAGCAAATCACCTGACCATCACCGATTACCGCACTTCAGCCGCGGTCAATCACGATCACAGATCCGTAGTTGGCTACGTCTCGGCTGTAATCACCAAACCCACTTAGAGGTCAGTTTGAAAAGCGCCTTATCCCATATATTATGGTTCGGCCTCATCCTGACCTTAACAGCGTCCTGCGCTCCCCAGCCACAGGGCAGGCCCACGCTTACCCCAAGTCCAGTCCCCAGCGCGACTTTCACGCCGCAGCCGACCGCCACCTTCACACTCGTGCCGAGCGCCACACCCACTGAAACGCTCACGCCCACCCCGACCACTTCTCCCTTTCCTACCGCCACATCCACCTTGACCGCAACGCCTATCCCAGACTATCCGGCAAAATTGTTTCCATTGGTTGCCGGAAACATAACTGTGGATTGGTCATACAGCCTGATCACCAACCGCGTTTTAGATGATGCTGGCACTGCCCGCGAACTCTCGGCTATGTTTGCGTTTCGTCTGCTCGACCGTGGGATCCACCACGAGACACGCACCATTCTTGACAATGAGGTTACTGTCTACTATTTGAGAGTCAGTCATGACTTCAGGGGCAAACCGATCGAATTAAAGCTGATTCTGACCGGCTTCTTCGGCGCTGACCTCGCTATCGCCGGGCTGCCCGCTGATGGGGCAGCCTACATCAGCCTGCGCCAGCAGCGTGCCGGGCAAATGTTTGAACCCTGGCTCATCGCTCAGGATTGGCGCCTGCCGATTGAAAAACGAAAGCCTCTGTTTGAAACCATTCTGCTCTCCGATTTTGAACGCCTGTTGGCCAAACTGCCTGAAAGCGTTATCCTCTTCGCCGACCATCCAATCATCTGGCGGCCTGATAACTTCCTGCAGGCCAAACTCGATATGCAGCGCCTCAGCGCCAGTGCTGCCCGATATAACCCTTTCTTTGAATACGACATGTTCGGGCTGAACCAATCTGCGGCGCCAATGGCCAAAGCCTGGCGGGATCATGTGGTCGACCAACAGTCCATCCCGGTTGATTTGGCAGATAAGCTTGAGTTTTCCGCTGATTATCTGATTTTGGTGACGCCATGAAGCAGTTCGTCGAAGTGGCGGTCAATGTAGCCAATATCGACCGCACCTATCATTACGCGGTTCCCGAAGCACTACAGAGTCAGGTACAGCCCGGCAACCTGGTTGAAGTGTCTTTCAACAATCGCATGGTTCAGGGAGTCGTCCTGGGCTTTGTGGATGAGCCTGAGGTCGCGACAGTATTCGACATTCTCTCGCTTCATGAAGAAAACACCCTGCTCACTCAAAACCAACTTGATTTAGCCAGTTGGTTGGCAAAAGCCACTTTCGCCCCGTTGAGCAGCTGCGTGCGCATGATGATCCCTGTTGGGCTGTCCCAACGCGCTGATATGATTGTTTCCTTGCTCTCAGGCAATACTTTGCCCACCAACCTAACCATAACCCAAAGCCGCCTGGTGAAGCTCCTGCAGCAGCGCGGCAACCTCCGCGGCAATCAATTGGATCGGGCGTTTGGCTCACAAAACTGGCGCGGAGCGCTCAAAGCACTAAAACAGGCGGGAGTGATTGATACCACTCCTTACTTGCCGCCCCCAGCGATTGCCCCAAAAATCGTGCGCACCGCCCAGCTGACCATTCCTCCCGATGAGGTCAGCGACATTCCCGATATTGAACTCAGCAAGAAACCCGAAGTCGCAGAACGCCGCCGAGCCGTCCTCGAAGTTTTGGCGCGAGAAGCTTTTCCACTTGATTTCTCGTGGATTTACGCCCAGACCAAAGCCTCATATGCTGACCTTAAAACGCTGGCGGGCGCAGGCCTTATCTATTTCAACGAAACAGAAACCTGGCGGGACCCCTTGTCCCAGGTCAAAACCGCGCAAAGCACCCCCCCTCAGCTCACTGAAGACCAAGCAAAAGCCTGGATCGAAATCAGCCAAGGTTTAACCCAACCAGCGTCCCCTCCAATACTCCTGCATGGCGTAACTGGTTCAGGAAAAACCGAGATTTACCTCAAAGCCATTGATCAGCTCGTCCGTCAGGGCAAACAAGCCTTAGTGCTCGTGCCCGAAATTTCTATGACGCCTCAGACAGTTCGACGCTTTATGGCGCGTTTTCCTAACCAGGTGGGCCTATATCACTCCAGGCTGTCAACGGGTGAACGCTACGACACCTGGCGCAGAGTCAGGTCGGGAAAACTCGCCATAATAGTTGGCACGCGCAGCGCGCTCTTCCTGCCGTTCACACGTTTAGGACTGGTCGTAGTGGATGAATGCGACAACGATTCCTTCGACGAAACCGACCGTGAACCTTTCTACCACGCGGTCGAAACAGCCGAAGCGCTCACCAAACTCGCCAACGCCAACCTGCTGCTTGGCAGCGCCACACCCCGCGTCACGCAGCTCTTCAAGGCCAAGCGAGGCTTGTGGCAGCTGGTCACCCTGCCCAGACGCATTCTGGCGCACCGCGAAACGCTATTGGAGCAGGCCGCGGCTTATCATTTCGAACTCAGCAAATTTAAAGGTCCTCTGCTCCAAAGTGAGTTGCCCCGTGTTGAAATCATCGATATGCGCGCTGAGCTCAAAGCCGGCAACTCACATGTTCTTTCCAGACGCCTTCGCCATCAGCTTGGCGAGGTATTGGAACGCAACCAGCAGGCTATTCTCTTTCTCAACCGCAAAGGCAGTTCAACCTACGTGTTTTGCCGCGACTGCGGCGAAGCGCTGCGCTGCCCGCGCGAAGGCATGCCGTTGATTTACCATGGCAGCCGGGCAAAATTATTGTGCCACACCTGCGGTTACAGCCGTAAGATGCCCGAAAAATGCCCTCACTGCGGCTCAAAGCAGATCAAACAGCTCGGCCTGGGAACTGAACAGCTGGAAGTGTTGGTGCGCGAAGCTTTTCCGCAGGCGCGAGTTTTACGCTGGGATGCTGAGACTGCCAAGAGCCAAGCTGACCATGATCTGATTCTGAGTCATTTTGTCAATCATCGCGCCGATATCCTGATTGGCACGCAGATGGTCGCCAAAAGCCTCGACCTGCCTCTGGTAACTCTGGTCGGTATCATTCTCGCCGAAGTCGGCCTCAACTTACCTGATTACCGCGCGGCTGAACGCACCTTTCAGGTGCTGACCCAGGTGGCTGGGCGAGCCGGGCGCAGTCCCTTGCGCGGAGGGGTCATCCTGCAGACCTATCAACCTGAGCATTACGCTATTCGTCTTGCCTCAAAGCATAACTGCGAGGGTTTTTACGAAACCGAGAACAAACATCGCTATTCGCTCCGCTATCCGCCCTATACCCGCCTGATTCGGCTGGAATATCGCCATTTCAACGAACAAAAGTGCATCGCTGCCGTCCATGAGCTTGCCGACATTCTCACCCAGGTCATCTCAGCTGACAACCGAAAACAAACAGACTTTATTGGTCCCTCGCCTTGTTTCTATCGAAAATTGCAGGGGAAATTCAGATGGCAGGTCATTTTGCGCGGCCCTGACCCGCTTGATCTGCTCGATCAGCTGCCCCTGCGCGGCTGGAAAGTCGAGGTTGACCCACCGAACCTGCTATAATTTAAATTTGCGATTAGGAGGTTCATACCAGCCATGACGGCACTCGGAACCGCTTTCAAATACTGCTATTACACCATCGGCGAAATTTTCAATCGGCCGCGCGTTCTGATCGCGCTACTGTTCTCTTTTGTCGAGAGCCTGGTATCAGCCAGTGTTACCCTGGCGTTAACCACCATTATTCTCCACTTCTTTCGCGCCTCTTTTTGGGGTTTGTTCCTGATTGGCGTAATCATGGCTGTTTTTCTGATTGCCCTCTGCTTCATCTACCAGCTGCTCAAAGCTCGTGCCATCTACGCTTACACTTTGCGCGACCCAATCGCCCATCACAAGCTGTTTCCTCCTCTCGCCTGGGACGTACTCCGCTACTCTCACAAACACCTCTTGCCCTGGTCAGACACTTTTGACGATGGAACCGGCTGGCAGAAAGGCCGCCATCTCGTCCTACCGCTGATGGTTACCGAGCTTGAGCCTTACGAGCGCTCACTTGAACGCCTCGAAGAGTTGAAACGATCGAGGACATTAACTTTCAACCCCAACAAAGTAGCCATCAAGCCGCTGACGATTGTTTTCAGCCTGGCATCCTTACTTTTGGGGATTGTCATCGGCGCCTGGCTGGGGTTCAGTGCCGCGTCAGGGATCGTCGTGCCCTTCATTCGTCAGATTCAGGCAGCGGGTTTTGCTCTATTAGTCTTTTTGGCTATCAGTTGGTTGCCCTCGGCGCTCTCCGCTGTTAAAAACGCCTTCTATCAAACTGACTTGCTTTTGGTGGAACAGAGCGTCAGCGACCAGCCTGGTTTGCTGGCGCATGCCCAAAAAGATCGGGCCATGTCATGAGCAGGCGCGAAGTCCTCAGTTGGAAGCAAATCCCCCTTTTAATTGAGCATCTCGTCAGTCAATTTGACCAAGCTATAGACACGCTGTTGATGGTGAACCCAAGCGGTCTGATTACCGGCGGGTTGGTCGCGGCCAGAATCAGACCTGCCCACGTACACGCGATTAAGATTGATTTTCCCGCGTTGTCTGAGCCTAACGTCCACGATAAATCCAATTTATTGGCTTTACCTAAATTCGTCGATTTTCCGCCAGAAAGCCAGTTAAAAGGACAATCGGTGTTATTAGTGGACGCTAATTGGGGATGCGGCCGGGTGTTGGCAGGCGCGAGGCGGCGGGTCGAAAACGCGGGGGGTCTGGCGCGTACCGCGGTGCTGCACTTCTCCCCTCCCTTAAATAACTTTCAAAATGAAATCCCTGATTATTACGCCAGTATCACTGACGCTGAAATCATCTATCCCTGGGATGTCGATCTCGGAAAACAGACCAGGTATTTCACAGAACCGAGGACGTCATGACCGAAACCGACCAACCGCTTGTCCCACCACCTGTCATCGAAACCAAATCCCGCTGGTACGACCCCATCACCATCAACGCGATCTGGTTTGCTATTTCGACCCGCAGTAACATTCTCACCCCGCTGCTGTTGCCCCTGCTCGTGCAAAACTTTGTCGGCGAGGCGTCAAAGGGCGGCGCCTATGGCAACTTGCGGCTGGTTTCGTTGATGATTGCCTTGCTCTTTCAGGCTTTGGCCGGCATGCTCTCAGACCGCAACACTTCCAAATTCGGCAGGCGAAGGCCGATCATTCTCATCGCCGCGATTCTCGACATGCTCACCTACATCGCCATCGGGGTGATCGCCGCCACCATGCAGGGACAGGCAGGCTATGCGGCTTTATTCGTCATGGTCGTACTCTCAATGGCCACGGCCAATTTCACCCACGGTCCCGCCCAGGGTCTGATCCCCGATCTGGTGCCAGCTCAAAAACGCGGGATGCATTCAGGAATCAAAGCCTTGCTCGAAGTGCCCCTCCCGCTGATATTTGTTTCTTTCGTCGTTTCCAAAATGATTGCCGCAGGCAATTATTGGAGCGCGATCATCGCTTTGGTCGTCGTCTGTCTCGTCTGCGTGGGGTTGACTATGCTGGTCAAAGAAACCCCGCTCACGCAAGATCCCGGCCCCTTCGACTGGTCTTCGGTTTTTCGTCTGGCACTGATGACCGCCGCCTTCACGGGTGTCATTCTCTCAATGGGCGCGCTGGTGCGTTGGGCGCTGCCCCATCTGACCCTCGAACTCAGCAATGGTAAAAAGATGCTGATCGTCGTCATCGGTCTGGCAACCATGCTCATCGCGGTAGCGGCGGGCGTGCTGCTCAGCCTGCGCATTGGCATGGGTGAAGAGGCGAAGAAGCAGCGCTCATTCAGCTGGTGGGTCATTAACCGTCTGGCTTTTCTGGTCGGCGCCACCAGCCTCTCGAGCTTCGCGATTTATTTCATTCAGGAGCGCTTTCCAGAAATGGGCGGCAATCTGGCAGCCAAACCCGCCTCGACCCTCATGCTCGTGGTTGGCGTTGCCCTGTTGGTTTCGTCACTCCCCGCCGGCTTGCTCACTGACAAGTTTGGCACAAAACCCCTGCTGGTTGCCAGCGGCCTGCTTGCCGCAGCTGGCACAACTGTAGTGGTCATCGCTCCGACCATGACCGTTATTTTGATCGGGGGCGCGCTGATTGGGCTCGGCATCGGAATCTTCTATTCAGCCAATTGGGCTTTAGGCACCAGTCTGGTTCCCCGCGAACAGGCCGGCCGATACCTGGGCTTGTCAAACCTCGCCGGCGCTGGTGCAGGGGCCATCGGCGCGTACATCGGCGGTGTCATCGGCGATAATACCAGCTACACCTTGCTGCTGACCATTTACGCGCTGATGTTTGTTTTCTCGATCATCTCCCTGAGCCAGATCAAACTGACTGAACGGGAAGTGGCCACCTGAATCCTTGCTGACATGAACGCCGCTGACGCCGCCAAGAAAACCTCTCAGGCCTGGGCAACGCTTGAAGAGTTAAGCCAGCGTCTGGTCGCGGGTCCATTCAAAGGCTTGCGCTCTGTTTTCGCCATCGGGTCGCTGCCGGGCGGTTATTTCCGTCCCCAACAAAGTGATCTCGATGTGGTCGCGCTGTTTAATGATCCCGCCCCCACCGGTGAAGCGCTCACAGCCCTTCGAGCTTCTCTCGCCGAGTTGACCTGCGCCATAAAACAGTCCACTGACTTCGAGATCGAGTGTCTGCTGCGCTTTGTTTCCGAACTTGGCCGCGATTTGGCCAGCGGTTTGCTGATCAACCCCGATCTGGTAGCCCGCCTCAAACTTCAGTCTCACCAGCTGTTTGGCAGTTACCCCGTAAACATCCTGCCGATGCCCTCGGTTGAGGAATGGCGACAGGAAGCCAGCCGTTTTCTCAGCTATTGGGAGGCGAAAACCCATCAAGATCCAACCGCCTTTTCATCATTGCCAAAACAAATCTCCAAAACGCTGACACTCATGCGCCTTTATCTGGCCATGCATCGCAACCTGCTGGAATACAATAAACTCAAACTGCCCCAGCGCTTTGAGGATTCTATCCCTGCCGTGTCACTGAGCGCTGGCAGCAAAGCCGCCATCCAAACCTACTTAAAAACCAGCGAAATCAGCCAGCCAGCTACAGCACGATTACAGACAGAACTGCCCGAGTTTCAAAGCCAGTTAATCCGGGTCATTCTTTAACCCTGAATCACTTCCACCTTCGATCCTAACGGGCCTTTTGAAACTTCAATTCGAGAAGGAAAAGCGTCCTTCAATGCTTCTATATGCGTGATGATTAATATTTTTTCGAAATCATGCCGAACGAGATTGATGGCTTCGACTAATCTTAACCTTCCTTCGGCATCTTGATTGCCGAATCCCTCATCAATCACCAGAGTCTGCAGCCGCGCTCCGGCGCGGTGGGAGAGCATGCGCGATAAAGCCAAGCGGATCGCAAAATTAACCCTGAAAGCCTCTCCGCCCGAATAGGTTTCATAATCGCGGGTCGCTGCGCCATCGCTGATCTTGATATTGAGCGTTTCTTTTTTATCTTCCCGACGCGTGTCCTTGTATGCTTCCTGGGTCTCAAAATTAACGCTCATCGTGTAATTGGAAAGACGCTGAAGGATAGCGTTGGTCTGGTCTTCTAATTCTGGCAGGGCCTGTTCGATCAACATTGCTGGCACGCCGTCCTTCCCAAAAGCGCGTTCGAGGCTCTTAAGATTGCCAATTTCAGCCCGCAGTCCTTCCGTCTTTTTGCGTAAAGTCGCCTGGCGTTCGCGCTGCGCATCGATCGCCCTCACCTGCTGTCTGGCCGCGCCGACGCGCTGATTGATCAGCGCTTCGTTTTCCTGCAGGCTGGCCAGTTCATTCTCAAGCTCACGAAGGTCCGGCAATCCGGCCGAATCAGCGGCAAGCTTGGCAGCTGCATCTTCATACTCTTTTTGCGACCGCTCAACCTCTTTTTCCTGGTTTTTCAATCTTGCGCGTTGCTCACTGACTACTCCGTTCAATGTCTCAAGCTGGCTGCGCGCTATCTGCAGGTTGCGCCAGTCTTCCTCGGCGACGCGCTGAACAACTTCCTCCTGCCGCAATTGGGCATGCCGCTGCGGCTCATAGCCTAACGCGCCTAATCTGCTCTCAAGGGTCACAATCTGCGCGCGCACCTCAGGCTGGTAGCTTTCAGCGCTTAACTCCGCCCGAAGCGCGGCCAGCCAAGGCGCTTTTTGCTTGTTCCAGAGCTGTTTCTGCTGGCTGAGCTGCGTCAGCTTCTGTTCCAAACGCGCCATTTCGCGCTGCAGTGTTCCTGATTCGCGTTCTTTCAAAACGAGATTGTCTCTTTGCTGGGTTAACTCCTGCTGTTTTTCGGTATTTTCGTCAATGATGGCCTGGTTAGCACGGTGCAGATCGCCCATGCGCTTGCCTTCTACTTCAAGCTCCCTGGCCAGGCGCTCGCGATTATGTTCCGAAAGCGGCTGTCCGCACAAAGGGCAGCTCCCCCCTTCTACTTGCCGCACGCTGTCAAGTCGAGCTTTAAGATCAGTCATCTGAGTCTTTAAGCCAGCGTTTTCTTCTCTGAGCTGCCCAGAATGGTTCTGGAGCGCCTCAATTTTTTTGGCAAGTTCGTCCTTTTGAGAAATCTCGTCTTCCAACTCTGCGAGGCGGCTGCCCGAAACTTTGAGGTCATCCTCCAAAGCTTTGATCTCTGAGTTTGACTCTTCAATTGCCTTCTGTTCAGCTTCCAGCGAGCTCAGCTCCTGGGTCATCGTTTCGCGCTTCAGGTCAAGCTGATGAAGCAGTTCCTGTCTTTCGTTTTCTAGAGGCTTCACCTGTTCGGCAAGCTGATCAAGCTCAACCAGGCGCTTCCGCAAGTCGAGGTATGCCTGATATGCTGCTTCAATTTCTTCGGCCTGCGCAATCTTTGCCCTAAAACCTGACAACAGTTCTTCTTTACTGCCCAGCGCTTCAATAATTTCAGCCTGGGTTTGCTGATTTTTCTCCAATTGCCGCTCCAGCAACGCGACCAAGTTGCGCTGTTCGCTAAGCTTTTGCTGTTGAGCGCGTTGCGCTGCCAGGTTGCCAGATTTAGCCTCCACCTGTGCGCGCGCCACCTCCAGTTGCTGTTCAAACTCTTTCAGTGTCGCTTTGCGTTCTTCCTCAAGGTCGAGTTCAGCCTGGATTTCGTCCAAACGGGCATTCACCAGTGTCAGTTCGTTTGTCTTTTCGCGCTGCAGCTCCAATGCCCGCTCGCGATAGCGCTCCCATTGATCCAGACCTAAAATGCTCGAAAGAATACGCTTACGGTCGCTGGGTTTCTGGGTGGCGAAAGAATCAGCTTTGCCCTGCAAGAAAAACGAAGCGTTGACAAAAGTCTCATAATCGAGCCTCAGCGTACGCTCGATGGCCTTGTTGGTTTCGGTCAGCGTTCGTTCGGCCAGGGTCTTCCAGTTTCCATCCGGCTTGCGCACCATGAAATCCACCTGACTGCCTTTACCGCGGGTAATCGCGCGGATCACGCGGTAAACCTGTCCCTCATATTCAAAATCCAGGGTAACTTCGGCGCGTTTAGAGGCGTTGTTGATGATGCTCTCGTCGCGCCTTCGGGCTTCGCCATACAGCGCATAGGTGATCCCATCCAACAGCGAGCTCTTGCCCGCCCCATTTGAACCAGAAATGCAGGCCAAATCAAGACCCCTGAAGTCAATGTCGGCTGGTTCAGCCTCAGTGTAAGAAGTAAATCCCGAGAGGCATAGTCTAATCGGTATCATCGTCACCGAACCCCAACGCGCGAGCGCCCTCTTCGATAGTCATCGAAGCGCCCTGATCCCCCAACAGATCACGCCAGAATTTATCATCATAGCGCCGCGAACGGATCGGAATAGGCATTGGCACGCCCCAACCCAACATAAGCACTTCCTCTTTGGGCTGCAGCTTAGCCAACATTCCTCTCAGCGACTGCCTGCCGGGCAGTCCCGACAACACCGCCGCGATATCATCTTCATCACCCAGTGAAGCGCTGATGCGCGTGCCCAGCTGCGACATAACCTCGTCATAAATCTGCGACGGGCGCTGGTCAATAATCAGCAGGGTCACATAATATTTCCGCATCTCCCGGGCGATCGTGCTGAAAATAGTCTGGCTTGCCATTTCCCGATTGAGCAGTTTATGCGCCTCTTCCACCACGACCACCAACGGTCGGGGTTCTTTGTTTTTTGTCTTGTCCTTGTGATAGAGGTTAGTACGCTGTTCCCAGGCGTCGCGAATCTTTCGAGTGATCAGATTGGTCACCAAAAGATAATCAAGGTCGCTCTCATGCTGGCCAAACGACAGCACCACATGACGTCCATTCTCGAGGTTGTTGATGATGTCGTTCAATCCATTGCTGGCAGGGGCTTCCTTTAAATACGAGCGATTAAACACCCGTTCGAGTTTCGAACGCAAACCAGCCGCCGCGCCTGAATGCACACCCGCTTGGTTCGCCCAAAACTCCACGCTGCCTGGCGCCGGCACTTTCTTACCGTTCTCATCTTCTTCAAGAATACCAACGCGCATCTCTTTAAATTCCCTGAACCAGCCCTGGCGAAAATCTCTTTCCAGCGCGTCCAGTGTGGTCGGAGTGGTTTCTTTCAGGTTAAGCGCCTGCGAAAGTTGCAGGATATCTTCAGGTGTGATGTCTGAGTATGGAATCTCAAGGTTAAAATCAGGCTCACGATTACCGAATGAGCCGCCCGCCCCAAGCCCAACCAGGCGCACTTTGGCGCGAAACTTGCCTTTCAGACCTGGCGCGGCTTTACCAGTGTCTGAGGCGGTTGAATCAGGCCCATATTCATTGTGCATGTCAAAAATAAGCGCTGACGCTCGATTGGCGTGGATCAAACCAGCCAGAATCATGCGCGCTAAAAAGCTTTTGCCCGAACCGGTCGTGCCGAAAATGCCGGATGATCTTTGAATCAATTTATCGAGGTTGAGACACACCGCGTGACCCTGTTCGCGCGTTTCACCCACCCTAAAAATGTTTTTGCCGTTCTCTTCGCCAAAGATTTCGGCGATGTCTGTCTGATCAGCCAGCTTCACGCTGGCGTGGTGGTTGGGCACTGTCTTCACCGGGATAGGATTGGGGTTTTCACCCAGGTGCAAAGCCGCCCACTTATCATACTCAGGCGTGCCAGGTTCTGGCCCGCGGTCCATCATCAGCGCGGGCATGACCGCCAAATTGGTATACAAAGTCTGCCCCTGCAGCAGGCGGTTAAGGTGAGCAGGCAGGCGCGATTCGGTCTGCTCATCCGCGAAACGCGGGTCGGTCGCACCAAGCTGCAGGTCGGTCACCAATCCATAAAAACGCCAGTTGGCGCTGTCCATGATCACAAAAGCCCCTTCCTGAACGCTCTGCGGCGGCACAGTCAACCGCACCTGCAGGTTGGCCTCTAAACCCCCGCCAACCACATATCCGATGGATGGGTTTGTGTTGTCAATTCGGTCAGAGAGTGTGTTCTCCATGCTTACTCCAATTCCGCCAGGGCGTTTAAGACGCTGGCCAGCCTCGGGTAGTCATCCCGCAGCAATACAATCAACTCCTGACAGGCGGCATGGTACCAGGTTGGGTGATGCCCGGCCTCATGCGCCGCTTTGGCTTTAGCAAGATGCGAGACCAAAAGTTCTTCAACCGGCTGATCAACCTGCCTCAGGATATGCCTGAAATAGCCAAACCGCCCGTACGCCGTAAAAGCCGCCAGTTCAGCATCCGGGCAATAATAGAGTCTGTCGAGGCTCATCGGCGGTTTTGGCGGCAGCTGATGCGAAAATGCTCCGCCATGTTTATGCCCCACAGTGAGCACATGAATCTCAACCGGCAGGTTGCGGTTGTAGCGGTTATCCTCGGTATACTCACTGGGAATGCTTATCCCTGAAACCAGTTGGCGCACCAAACCGTCATCATTGATCACGATATTTTGGATCAGCCCATAGATCTCATCACCGTCCTCCAGCGCAACCTTCACCAGCGCGCCAAAACGGGGAGCCTGCATTTCTTTTACCCGACAGCCAGCCACAAAAGAAGTCGCGTCCGCACGTAAAAGTTTGCCGATCGGGATCAAATTCGTATCATTTTCCATAACTCACCTTTACATCGTATCCTTATGGTACTGCTTTGAAGAACGCTTGCCGATAGACAGACCATCCGCGTCCAACTTCTGCAGCAGCATTTTTTCCACTGCGTCTGCTTCAGCCTTGCTGATTACCGCCAGCTCATGCGCGCGGTGCAGCAGGTAAGGGTAGGGGTGCGTGTCAAGCACCAGCGTTTCGGCGTACACCACCGCGTGGAGGAGGTCGATCAGTTCGGGTCGGCGGCTGACCCAGGCAGGGAACTCCACTCTGGTCAGCCAGGCTTCCTCACCTTGGCTGACATTCAGAAAGAAGAAACAAACCGGTTGGCGCTGGCCCAGTTTTTTATCGCCCTTGCTGACAATTTCGAAGACCGCCGAACGTTGCCCGGGCTTTTTAACCCAGTCCTTAAGTAGATTCGCGTCAGAGACGCCGCGCAGCGAGCGCTGTTTATCCTCATAACTCGCCAGCAAGTCGTCAGGAGTCTGAAAAATCGACAGCATGCGGCTGATTAGTTCAGAGCCCGGTTTGTCGATATAACCCGCGTTGATGATTTCCCGCGCTTCCAGCTGTCGCTGCACTTCCGCGACATCCTCCTGAATTTGTTTTCGGTTCGTGTCAGCCTCACGCGAACTCGAAAAAACATCCAATGGGCCATCAGTCAGCGTGATAATCGGCAATTCATCCACCAGCGAAAAATCAAGAATGGCAGTACGCTCCGCCTTGTCTCGAAAAAGTCCCACCATTTCTTCGCCCAACAGCGCCCCGCTCTCAGAATACAGGCGGTCATAATCAAGCAGCTCGCTCCGAATTTCCTGCGACGGAGCTTGCCCGCTGCCTTTTACCAGTTTGATCAGTCCAACGTTAATCAGGCAGAATTGAAGACTGCGGTGGCGGCTGGGGACGATCTGGGAGCCATCCGCGGCAACCAGCGTGTAATTGGTTGGAGCGGGTGGAGCGTCTTTGACTGTCAGCAGGGGCTCATTGATCGGCTTCGCGCAGTACAAACTACCCAACAGGCCGGCAGCTCGCTCTACCTTTGCCCGAATCTCCGCTGCCTGCTGATCCAGATTTTGAAAGACACCCTTTAACTGTCGGTGCGTCTCTTTTAACTGCGCCTCATGCGCTTTTGTTTTCTCGCTGAAATCATTTAGATTCCGCTCAACCAGAAAATAATTAACTGGCATGAAATTCTCCCTGTGGGGTTTGCTAATTAATTATACCAATCGCTTCAGGCTATCATGGAACAAATCAACAGGGATAAACGTCTGATATTTGAGTAAACAATTAAGGAGAACCTATGAATAAAAAATTTATATCTGTCGTCCTCGCTGCGCTGCTGATTGGCAGCTTAACCCTGACCGCCTGCAATCAATCGCCAGTCGTTAAAGCATCACCATCGAGTGAGGTAACAAACAGCTTGACACAACAAACTCAGCTTTCCAACACCTCAGTCCGCACGCTGTCAGTCACCGGTGTCGGTAAAATTATTCTCGTTCCCGATTTAGCTTATATCAATATCGGTGTGCGCAATGAAGCCGATGATGTCACCACCGCGCTCTCTACCAACAACGATTTAGCCAAACAGATCACTGACGCGTTGAAGGCCAAGGGTGTGGATGAGAAAGACATTCAGACCACCAATTTCAATGTCTATCCCAGCCAGAAATATGACAACATGGGCAATATCACCTCCACCAGCTTCGCGGTCGAGAACACTATCAATATCAAGATCAACAAACTGGCTGACCTTGGCGCTCTGTTGGATGAAGCCATTCGCGCCGGCGCTAATAACGTCTACGGCATCCAGTTCGATATTAAAGATCGCCAGACCTACCTCGATCAGGCGCGCGATCTCGCCATCAAAGACGCTCAGGCACGTGCTCAGGCGGTCGCTGAAGTAGCCGGTGTGGAATTGATACAGATCCAGTCAATCAACGTCAGCAATTTCAAAGCTTTCGAACCCTACAGCCCTTATGGGATGGGTGGCGGCGGCTACGCCAAAACCATGGAAGATAGCGCCGTACCCGTTTCAGCCGGCCAACTCCAAGTCACTTTCGAAGCCAGCCTGGTTTACGAAATCAAGTAATTCGATCCAGATCAATCACCAACAGTCCCGGGGTATAGCCCCGGGACTGTTGCTTGAAATTATTAATAATTGTCTTCCGCGCGGTCTCTTTACTCAGGCGGATCCCTTTTATCTCTTCCAGCTTTTCTACCACCGGGGTTTGAACCCTTTCATCAAGGGGTCAGTAATGAAGACTTCAACGCTTTGCCGGGTTTTATTGTCTGTCTTTCGATTGCTCTGTACCCCTCTTTTCTTTGATGGGATCCCAGCTGCACTTTCTGTGCGATACCTTTTTAAGATCCGCCTGAATTGACGTTCACAGATCCCAATCCTTTCGATGCGGTTTTTTGGGTCTTACGTTTCTCAAGAACACGTTCAATAACATTTTTTCGTTGTAATTCTTCATTGATCATTTCGATTGTCCATAACATAGCTCCGATTATTCTTAGGACTTTTCTGTTTTGCTGCTTTAGAACATTATCACTTTGCTCCTGCATAACTGCCTGTATCAGAATCCAACACGAGGCAAATGTTATAATCGCATGCATGTCCGAACAGCCTCAAATCAGCCCAATGTCTGAGCCGCCCAGGACTAAATTTATTACGTTCAGCTTATATTTCCTGCTGGTTTTCGGCTCGATTGCCATCCTCCAACCATACCTGAACCTGCACTTTCAGGCGATCGGGTTCACAGGTACACAGATCGGTATGGTTGTTACGATTAGCTCCCTTGCCATCATTCTGTTCGCCCCAACCTATGGCCAGTGGTTTGACCGCAGCCCATACAAGCGACAGGTGCTGGTCTTTACCACGCTGCTTGCCATGGTCACCATGGCTTTGGTGCCTTCGCTGGGTATTTTTCTGGCAGTTGTGCTGCTATATTCCATCAATAGCGTCATTACCACTTTTAATATTTCCGCCGTTCAAAATATCACCTATCAGGTTGGCAGCAGCGAGGGCGGACGAAATGATTTTGGGCGGATCCGTTTGTGGGGTTCACTTGGATTTGCGTTTGTAGTATTGCTCGGCGGCTTGATCTATGAAAAATTAGGCGTCATGGTCAACGTCTGGATCTTCATCGCGCTTTCCTTGGCTTTGGTGATCGTTCTGCTGCGCATGCCAGCAACATACTTTCAGCTCAGCTCGTCAAATGATG
The DNA here is from genome assembly GCA_012729755.1 of Chloroflexota bacterium. Classification (GTDB taxonomy): domain Bacteria; phylum Chloroflexota; class Anaerolineae; order Anaerolineales; family Anaerolineaceae; genus Mesolinea. The sequence continues at coordinate 20,105 of JAAYCN010000111.1, forward strand.
AAGCTGACCTGGGATTAGGGGGAGTGCTTAAGTTGATCCTCAAAAATCGGTTCTTATGGATGACTGTTGTTGCCCTGGCATTAACCGACCCTGTCATGGATGGTGTCCGTTCCTTTGAGCCGGTGATTATGAAAAATCTGGGAATGACCGAATCGGTTATTGGTTTGTCGACGATGCTATCCGCCTTGTTTGAGGTACCGCTGATGTTGCGCGTGGATCGCATTATCGCACGTCAGGGTTATCGAAAGGTGCTGATTTTTATCTTTGTGTTTGATCTCACGCGGCGTATGGTTGTATGGCTCTTTCCGGTTGGCATGAATATTTTTGTGATGACCATTCTTAATTGTGTCAGTCTGTCCCTGCGCATGTTCACCATGGTCAGCCTGGTGAACCAATATATTCCAAAGCGTTTCACAACGACAGTTTACGCCTTCTTCAGTGTGACTCTGACGGGGCTTGGCTACATGTTGAGCAACGCCCTGAGCGGAATGATCTATGACAATTATGGTGGACGACAGGTTTTTCTGATGGGAGCGCTCCTTTGCGCGGTTTCTCTGTTGTTGGCCGTCGCGGCAGGCAAGCCTTCCAGTGATGCCACTTCCGCCGCTTAAAAATGGCTTTTAAGCCTCGTTTTGTGTCAGGTTTGTTGAAGTTATAATTAACTCATGCCCGACCAAGCGCTCAAATTGCCTTTCGAGCCCAATATCCCGCCTGCTTTAAAGGAAGTCTTGGGGGAGATTCCCACCCGCGAGAAGCCAACAAAGACTCCATTGATGGATGAAGCGGAGGTGGAGCAACTGCTGCAGTTGGCGCGTATCGCCGGCATTCCAATTGTAGTTGATGGCGGATGGGCGGTGGACGCCCTCTTGGGTTGGCAAACCCGCGAACACACTGATCTCGACCTGGCGTTCAACCACCGCTACCTGCCGAAGCTGCTTGCCATTCTTTCCAAGCTCAGCTATCAGCACATCTGGCGGGATGATCAGTGGGAACATAATTTCGTGCTGGAGGACGAGTTTGGACATCAGGTGGATATTCATACCTTTATCACTGATGAAAAGGGCGATATCACTGGCGGCGTGCCTTACCCGAAAGGGTCGCTGTGTGGCAGGGGTCGAATTGCCCATATGGATGTGGCTTGCATCGAGCCGCATCACCTGGTGGCCTTTCACACTGGCTACCGGGTTAGTGAAAAAGATTATCAGGACGTGAGATATCTTTGCAACCTGTTTAAAATCGATCTGCCCTCAGACTACGATCACTTGATAAACGCGAAGTGAGCTAATAATTACGCCAGTTGGCGTAACTGAAAGATATTATTGTCTCAAAATGAAAAAAATATAGACCAAATCTTGAAGGAAAGCGTGCATGATTACCATCGGTGATTACATCAAACTAATTGAATTTAACGCTGACGTTGTCAAAAATCAGACCAGTGGGCTTTTGATGCCGGAGATGCTGGTTCAACCGAAAAATGGCGGCAACTGTATGTTGTGGATTTTGGGCCATCTGACCAATAACCTGCGCATCATCCTGCGCATTGTTGGAGGTGACGATTTAGCTGACCTGCCTGATTTGTCACGGTTCGCGCGAGGCTCAGAACCGATTAAAGAGCTTGAGAGGGGGTTGCTCACTTCTGAACAGTTATTAAACACTTATAATCAGCTGAATGCGGCTGTAATCGCTCAACTCAAGAGAGTTGATGAGGCTTACTTTGATGAAGACTTTGAACTCTTCCCCGAATCTGTTGCCAGGCGCGGCTGGTGGGCTTACTTTTTTAGTTTTCATCACGCTTACCACGTCGGCCAACTTGAACAGCTGCGTAATTTAGCTGGGCACATAGAAAAATTGCTCTAAGATTCTTGGATAGATTGGACGATTACTCGATATGACAGGCGCCACCCAACACGAGACCGAGCTCATAGTCACTACTGATGATCAGATGGCTGAGACAACCCCACAGAGTAGGCCTTCGAGAAAACCGATCGCTTTAGTTCTGTTGATCTTTTTTGCTTTTATCGCCTTAGGCATGCCCGACGGTCTGTTGGGTGTCGGTTGGCCAACGATTCGGGCTGAGTTTGGCATCCCGGTTGACGCGATCGGCATGATCCTGCTCACCACGATGATTGGCTATCTGATCTCCAGCTTCTTCAGCGGGGCGATTCTGCGCAGATTCAGCGTCGGCAAAGTGTTGATCGCCAGCTGTTTCGTCTCAGGCGTTGGGTTGATCGGCTATACTTTCGCTCCGAAGTGGGGCTATATGGCTGCTCTGGGGTTGCTGGCTGGCCTTGGCGCGGGCACGATTGACGCCGGGCTCAACGCTTTTGTTGATAATCATTTTGGCCCCGGGCTGATGCAGTGGCTGCATGCCAGTTACGGTGTCGGCGTTACCACAGGCCCGCTGTTGATGACCTATTTTCTGACCAACTTCTCTCAGTGGCGCCATGGTTATGTGTTGGTCGGGGCTGTGCAGTTGATTCTCAGCATCGTTTTCACCCTGACCCTGCCCATGTGGGCGGCTCTTGAAAAACAGAAACCCGCCCAGGGTGAGCAAATTGTTAAAAAAGATCGCGCGGGTTTCACACAAACCTTGCGTTCCCCGATGGTCTGGCTGAGCGCGGCGCTCTTCTTTCTTTATGTTGGCGGTGAAGTCATCCTCGGCACCTGGACTTATTCGCTGCTCACCGAATCGCGCGGGGTCAGACCCGAGCTGGCAGGTTTATTTGCCAGCTCCTATTGGTTATCGTTCACGATTGGGCGAATCTTGGCTGGTCTGATCACGCACAAAGTCAATGTTGGCCGTCTTGTGATTGGCTGTATGCTTGCCGCTCTGGCGGGGGCGGTGCTTCTGTTAGTCAGCACCTCGCCAATCACCAGCCTGATCGCGGTCGCGGTCATCGGTTTTGCTTTCGCCCCTATTTTTCCGGGTCTGGTCTCGACGACAGCGCAGCGTGTAGGTAAGGTTCATGTTGATAACGCCATCGGCATTCAGATTTCCACCGGCGTGCCTGGCGGGGCGATTCTCTCTTCGCTGGTAGGGAGATTGGCAAAAAGCAGCGGTCTGGAAGTGATGCCGGTCACGCTCCTGGCTGTCTTGGCGCTCGAAATCACGCTCTACCTTCTAAGCCGCCAAAAACTCTCTAACCTGTGAAACGAAACCGACATTAGTCTGATTAACTAACGAAAGACAATCAGCGCATGCTGGCGTTCTGGATGAGGCGATGAGTGCCATCGCAAAGGGGCTTGTTGCGCGACTTGCCGCAGGTGCAAAGCGTCACGCGGTTGCGCGGGATAAAAGGGACTCCGTCTGCGCGTTCGATAGGGATGTATCCCATCACCCAGATCGGCCCGCGAATCGTGCCTCTGGTAACGCCTTCGATGGTTTCAGCGATTTGAGGACCCAGTTCAACCTCCACCGGCTCTCCATCTGGGGTGAGGCGGTAAATCAACGAGCCGGCTGGGCAATCTTCCACCATTTTGATTACCGTGTCGCGCTCTCCCTGGGTTTCGCCGAGTTCGGCCAGCTCGTCAAAGGTGGTATCGGTTCTCACGCAGAATCCGGCTGACATGCACAGCGGCAAGATCTTGGTGACGTTGAACCCGTCGTCGTGCCTGAAAGTCATCTCGCGCAGGGGCGAACCGTCTGTGCGCGCTGATTCGGCGCCGTCGAAATGGACTTTAGCATGCGTCTGGTCGCAAAAAGGCATGGTCTCGCTGCGCCCGCAGCGGCAGAGTAAGTAGGTTTCCCCTTCGGGATCGTGGGGAGGTTGCTCCTCCCAGGCCAAAGGCTCGTGTTTTGGTGACATAACCTGTCTTAGCCTGCGCAGCGGGATCCCGCCGGTCACTTGGTAGGGGCCGTTCTTCACTACCTTGATTTTCATTTCGGGCGTGAGCTGTTTGGGTGATTTTCTGGGGATTTGATCTGAGGCTGCCAAGATTTGCTCCAGTATTGATTATGCCAATTATAGCTGAGGGAAGCAAAATAATTATGTTGATACCTGATTATTTTTCTTTCCTTATCATAAACTGACAGGAGATACCACCAGCTGACCTGAGATTGATCTCACTAACGAACAAAAGGCGATGCAGATTCCTCAAGACTTCCCAATGGGGTCACAAATAGGGTCGAAGCCCCGCAGGGGCACAGTGGGGAGAGGCCCGACACTGGCCGCAATAAGTTTTTTCAGAACGAGCACCTCGCGCAGGTTGGGTGGAGCGACCCCATACCTTCGCCTGACTATCTGCTTCTCGGAGCGAAACCCAACAAACCAGATCCATCTTGCATGACTCCGTTTGATGACAGAAAAAGGCGGACAGGGAAGTTCGCTTCTACGGGAAGAGATTTTCGGCAGGCGGTGCGAGTTTAGTAGACCAATGAAACATCCTCTTCAGTCTCGCTGCGCTCGTCAGCTTCTCCCATGGGGAGGCCTCAGTGAGTCCTCAACTTAAAAAGCGCTGAGGCTAGCAGACGAAAGAGTGCGCTGCCTCCTTAAGCCCTCACCCGCGGAGGGAAATGAAGTGGTGTGGGTTATGCAGCGGTTAGACGGCACTATTTTCCAATATAATGGAAACCGCGGTTGATGCTGTGCCTCCCAGAGTCTGAACCAAACCACGCCTTGCGCCGGAAACCTGGCATTCCCCAGCCTCCCCGCGCAGCTGCAAAGCCGCCTCGACCACCTGAAAGACCGCAGCCGCGCCAAGCGGAAAGCCCCGCGCCTTGTGGCCGCCCATGGTCGCTACTGGCAGGTTGCCCTGTCGGGTCAGCGAGCCGTCGCTGGCTAATTTCCACCCTTCGCCCCGCGGAGCAAAACCCGCGGCTTCCAAAGACAAAATGGCGTGAAGGGTGGTATTGTCGGAATACTCAAAAAAATCCAGATCCGCCACAGTTACCCGAGCTTTTTGACAGGCTTGCCGCACCGAAACGGCTGCCGCCTCAAAAAACAAAGGGTCTATCCGGTCGTGGATCGCCAAGCGGTCTGTGACCAGGCTAAGGCCAGCCACTTTGACCGCGTTCTCCTGCGCTTGTTTCTGCAGAGAACCACGCCGCGTGATTACTGCCGCGGCCGCGCCATCGGCGTAAGGCGCCACATCGAAGAGGTTGAGCGGTGAGGCGACCATGCCAGCGCGATGATAGCTAGTTTCGCTGATCGGCTTGCGGTACATCGCTTTTGGGTTATCCGTGCCATTGGCATGCGCGATCATCGCGAAACCCGCCAATGCTTCACGGGGGAACTGATTTTCATGCAAGTATCGCTGCAGCAGTAATGCCGCTTGACCAACGGGGGTCAGCCCTTCAGAAGCCTCATAGTCAGCGTCCAGAGATCTGGCGATTATGGCCGATAGATTTTCGTCCACCACATCTGTGGGCTTTTCCACGCCGACCACGAGGGCGACATCTACCATGCCAGAACGCACCGCGTTGCAGGCCAGATAAAGCGCAGCCCCTCCCGAAGCTTCGGCGGCTTCTGCGGTAACGCCTTCCGCGCCGGTCAGTCCCGCATATTCACATACCAGCGCTCCTAAATTTGCCTGATGGGACGCGCTGGAGGCGAGCATGTTACCCACATACACCGCGCTTGGTTTCAACCCGCCGCTGTCGGCGATGGCCGCGCGCATCACTCTCGCGGCCAGGTCGCGCAGCGAAACATCCCACAGCTCGCCAACCGCCGAACGTGCCAAACCGGCAATGACAATGTCGTCAGCTTGCGTGGTCATCTTACTTGATCACTATCTCTCCGCGATAGCGGACGTAGGTGGCGTAGTCGATCTCGGTGCGGTTAGCGATGTAGTCCTGCGTGCTGGGGGCTTTGCCCTGCCGTTGCTTAATCGACTTTTTAACTTTCAAAATAAACGAATCTGAACCGGCGCCAGACCCATAGGTGGTCATCAGGATGCGGTCGCCAGGTTTGGCTACGTCTAACACTGCCGACAGCCCGATCAGCGCTGAGCCTGAATAGGTGTTGCCGATAATTGGCGTCAGCAAGCCGGTTTTGATCTGTTCGGGTCTAAACCCCAGTTCAGCCCCGACGCGCTGGGGAAATTTGGCGTTTGGCTGATGAAAAACCGCATAATCGAAGTCTTCAGCTTTATAGCCGGACTGAGCCATCATGATTTGAGCCGAGTGGGTGATGTGGTCGAAATAAGCCGGCTCGCCGGTGAAGCGCTGTCCGTGTTCGGGGTAAATCGCGTGAGCCCGCCTCCAGAAATCGGGGGTATCAGAAACGTATGAATAGGTCGCCTCAATAGAAGCCAACGCCTCCGCCTCGGGGCCGACGATATAAGCCGCGCCTCCTGACGCCGCAGTATATTCCAGCGCGTTGCCTGGCTTGCCCTGCGCTGTGTCCATGCCGATGGCCAAAGCGTATTTACCCATGCCTGAGCCAACCAGGGCGATGGCAGCCACAAGTGCTTCGCTGCCTGCCTTGCAGGCAAATTCCCAGTCACCAGATTGAATATTGGTGGAAGCGCCGATCGCCTCAGCAACCACCGTACCGCTGGGCTTGACCGCGTAGGGGTGGGATTCTGACCCAACCCAAACCGCGCGCAATTCCTGAGGGTCGATGGCGGCGCGTTTCAACGCGTTGCGGGCGGCTTCAATCGACATGGTGATCACATCTTCATCCAGGCCGGCTACTGCTTTCTCAACGATTGGCAGGCCTTCATCATTGCCGCCCCAGATGCGGGCAACTTCTTTAGCCGGCAGGCGGTAGCGAGGGACATAAGCGCCATAGCCGATAATGCCCACTTTATTTTTCGGCTTCAAGAGCAGGTTTGGCTCTGTCTGGTGGATCTGTTCGTGTTCAGTCATGGATACTCCCTTGGTCAAGCAACGCTTTGGCGCGCTCCACGCGGATGTTGTTTTCTTTTACCATCTGGTCGGCGATTATTTCAACTTGCTGACCGCTCGCCCCGGCGCTGATCGCCACCTGCCGTGCGTGCAGGCTCATATGTCCGCGCTGAATGCCTTCGGTAGCCAGGGCTCTCAGGGCGGCCATGTTTTGCGCCAAGCCAACAGTGGCGATAATTTCGGCCAGCTCTCGAGCTGACCTGACCCCCAACAATTCCAGATTGGCTTTGGCCGTTGGATGAGCATGGGTCGTGCCTCCGACAATGCCTACCGCCATTGGCAATTCGATCTCACCCACCAGATCGCCAGACGCGTTTTTTGACCATCTGCTCAGGCTGGTATAGCGCCCAGAACGGGCCGCGTAGGCATGAGCGCCAGCCTCTGCCGCCCGCCAGTCGTTGCCTGTGGCCAACAGCACCGCGTCAATGCCGTTCATGATGCCTTTATTGTGAGTTGCCGCTCGGTAGGGATCTGCCGCGGCGAACGCCCAGGCTTCGATGATGCCATCGCGCACCTGTTCACCTGAATAACCTTCAAAAGCCAAAGCTTCTTTTGGCACGCGCACACTGGCATATGCCAGGCGCTGGTCGCTCAAGTTGGAGAGAATGCGCAAGTGCACCCGCCCACCAGTCAGTGCTTCAACCGGTTTGGCCAACTTCTCAAGCGCGCTGTTGAGCACGTTAGCGCCCATCACATCACCCACATCCATGATTAAATGAACCACTAAAAAGTCGCCGATCGCCGAATTTCGAATCGTGCGGACGACCAAACGGCGCGGTCCGCCGCCTTTTTTGACGATCGTGGAGTTGGGGTCGGTGGCGAGGTCAAGCAGTCGTTTCTTATTCGCGCGCAACAAGCCGCGCGCCTTTGGCAGGTCCGGAAGGTCGAGCAGTTGAAGCTGGCCGATCATCTCAGAGGCGGCGCTTTTGGCGGTAAAGCCGTCCCCTGTTCGCGCCAGTTTCGCCATGAAGGAGGCGCCGGCGACGATCGAAGGCTCTTCTACCACCATCGGAATCATCACCTCACGGCCGTTGACCACGAAGTTTTGAGCGATTCCCACTGGCAGGCTAAACAGCCCGACCACGTTCTCAATCATGTGGTCAGCTGTGCTCTCATCCAGGCCGCCGCCTGCTGACCAGGCCGAGGCTGACTCAGATGAAATCAAGCCTGAATCAATCAGTTTTGAACGTCGTTCGGGGATGGAGAGTTCGTAGAAGCTGCTTTTGTGTTTTGATTCACTCATATCGTCCACTTTATACCCGAATTGGTCTATAAAAAACTATCAGAGTCGCGCGATTGGCGGCCGAGATCATTCTAACGCCAGAAAAGAGCGGGTAAACTTGTCGTTCACGCCTTCAAATCGGCTCTTTGGGATTTATGACCAGCGTTTGAGCCGGATTTTGACGCTTTAACCGTTTGAAGATTTGCCTCCCAACTAATCACAAAGATCATAAAAAAGATGCAGGGGAAGAGTAAGCTTGACAAAAATTGCCGACTTCGTCCGCGAGCATTGGAAAAACCGTTCTTTCCCCTGTATACTTTGCGCGGTAAAGAGATGTTATGATCAAAAACAGATCAACCTGCGACCTTATTGGTGGTGGTTCTGCCGGCGCCACCCTGTGAGGGCCCCCGGGTAATCAAAAGGTGGGGTCCGTCGTCTTTGCCATTCAAAGCACCAAGCCAGAGGTTTACACGATGGACGGTGTTTTTTCTTTATTTTCAGGGTGTTGTGCCGACCACTGAGTTTCTAAAAGGTCAGTTCGAACTCACTGAAGCAGGCTGCCTGAGGGTCGATCACGAATACCAAAGCAATATTCCGGGCGTTTTCGCGGTTGGCGACGTGCTTTATGGCGCATATCAGACAAGCGGTGGTCGCCTCCACTGACGGCGCCATTGCTGCTATCGCGGCTAAGGAATTTGTGGGCAACCGTAAACAATGAGCTTCGACTGGAACAAGTAAGGGTAAAATTCTTCTATGCCACATGTTACTCCTGGTGATATGACCAAAGCTGCCCAGCGCGGCGAGCCTTCTTATGTCTGGCGCGACGGCCAGAAGCGTCGTTTTGAAATGCTGTTGAATGCCGCCGGCGAACGCCTTAAAGGACGTGTGTTGGTGGATGGCAGCGGCGTGGGAACCTATTTTTCGCGGCTCATCCCGCTTTCAGGTCAGGTGATCGGGCTCGACATTGAACTTCCCCGTGTTGAGGACTGTAAAGAATATTCTCCGCTTGTCATCAATGGCGCCAGTGAATATCTGCCTTTGCCCGCTGAGAGCGCTGATCTCGTCTGGAGTCATGAGGTGTTAGAACACGTGGAGGATGACCATGCGGCTATCCGTGAGATGGTCAGGGTATTAAGACCCGGTGGGCGGATTGTGCTTTTCTGCCCCAACCGCGGTTATCCGTTTGAAACACACGGCATCTATTGGCGCGGCAAATATCATTTTGGCAACAAACTGTTCGTCAATTATCTCCCCCGCGCATGGCGTGATAAATTAGCGCCGCATGTTGAGATCTATACCCGACGAGATCTCGCCAAGCTGTTCACCGGCTTGCCGGTTCGGTTTGTCAGCCGGCGTACTGTCTTTGGCGCTTATGACAATATCATTGCACGCTCTCCGGCGTTGGGCAGGGTTTTGAGATTTTTCCTGCAGGCGCTTGAAAAGACCCCTCTTCAACGGTTTGGACTCTCTCACTTTTGGGTAATTGAGAAGGTTTGACTCGATTTACCTCTCTGAATAAGGTTCTATATAATTATTTCTGGGTTCCCCCAAAGTTTTCATCTTGTTTTATGCTAACGAGATGATTTCAGATGGCCATCCGCGTTATTTACGGCCGGTCAAAATACTACTGCGCGAGTCTTAACCATTGACCAGAATCAATCCGCAATACCCAGGCACGCTTAAATCCAATTTTCCTTGTTCACTCACATAGACAAACTCGTTGTTCATCGCATCAAAAAGTCGCCAACCCGCCATGGCTGGCATCGCAAGGCTGATATGCGCCGCCTCGCTGTCGGCGTTGACAGCCACAATCACATGCTGATCCATTAACACGCGCTCAAAAACAAATTGTTTTGATGCAACCAGCCGCTGAGCGTATGCGCCAGTTCTGAGCGCCTCAACCGAAGCGCGAATAGCCGCCAATTGCCCGATATGCGCGCGCAAATCATGTTGGTGGGCAGAATTTTGCAGACTGCCAAATTCAAAAGCAGGCCTCAGGTTCCAATCCTGGGAGGTTTTAACGCCCTCAAAGCCAAATTCGCTGCCATAATAAATCGCGGGTACCCCCGGCAGGGTGAAGAGCAGCAGGTAAATCAACCGCAGGTGTTCTTTATGGGTCAGTTGGCTGGCGATGCGGCTGACATCGTGATTATCCGCGAAATGATAGAGAGTTGGCAGGTGTCGGTAAATGCCCTGATCTCCAAACTGGCGATTCAAACTATAAGCCAATTCAAAATAATTGGCGTCGTTATGTGCCGAATATAGACCTTTATAAAGCTCGTAATTGGTTGTGGCGTGAAGTGTCTGTTCATTCGCCCAGCGCCGATAGTCGCCATGGATGACCTCGCCCATCAGCCATAGCGGAGGGTCGCATTGATCTGTAAAAGTTCTCAGAGCGCGCATGAATTCAAAATCCAGCACGTCGGCAGCATCTAACCGGATGCCGTCAATGTTGAATTGGTCTTTCCAGGCGCGCACTGCTCCGAATAAATGCTCTCTTACCTCCGGGTTGGCCAGGTTGAGTTTGACCAACGACTCGTGTCCCTGCCAGCAGTCGTAACAAAAAGGGTCACCGTGGCCGTTTGTCTGATCAAAGCGCAGATTTACGAACCAATCTCTGTAGCGGGACTGCTCACGATAGGCCAGCAGGTCGCGAAAAGCCCAGAAGTCTCGCCCAACATGGTTAAACACTCCATCCAGAACCAAGGCGAAACCTTTTCCATGCGCTGTCTGGCTGAAGCTGCTCAGGTCAGTATTATTGCCAAGCCGACGATCAATCTGATAGTAATTAGCAGTGTCATAGCCATGTGTGGAGGACTCGAACACTGGCCCCAGATAGAGCGCGTTGGCTCCTAATTCGCGGATGTAGTCAAGCCAACCCGTCATTTGGCTTAAACGCGGCTGGGGCTGACTGGAAAAGTCGTTGTAGTGCGGCGCACTCAGCGCGCCCAGCGGGTAGATATGATAGAAAACGCTTTTTGTATCGATCATAATAAATTGGTGCTCACTATATCAAGCGGAAGGGTGAACCGTCAAGTCTTGATTTTAAGTATTGTTTTTCTTATTACCCACTTCTTTGGGTGCGGCTGCAGGTTCATCGGCACGTGTCGAAAGCGTGAGCCGTTCAAGAATAATTTGGATAAGAAGCCAGCGCCTTCACTGATAGCTGGCTATAGTGCTGAGATGTCGTCATAGGTGGTTTCTCAAATTTGCCTTACTGTTTGGAAAGATGCTTATACTTGACGATAACTCTGGAGGATCAATGTCGGATAGCACACGAGACATATTGAATCAACTTTATGCGCCGTTGGACGACAAGGTGCGTGAGTTGGTCATGGCACTCACCAAATCACATGACGGCTACCAAGTTAACAGCGGGTTTTTCAATGGCCACTATCACAAAAATGATGCCGGACAATATCAGAAAGATAGATATCCCATTCCTGTAATCAGCATAATGGGCTTGTGCGATATTGAGATTGACTTTGACGGCATCTCTACTACGACGAAGCTTTCAAGAGATCGGATCGTATCATTCGACTGGAGCGCGTTTAAAACGGTTCACTTTGAGGTATATGGCGTGGAAAACTTTCTGAACGATTATGGAAATGATCGGGATTCAAGCGCAATCAAAGGACGGGTGCTGCTCAGCGACGAGAATGAGTTTTTTGTTTCGTTTTTTCTTCACAATGACACAGACGGAGAAGAGCTATTAAAATTTCTTAAGTTTCTGCGGAGAAATCATTTTTACTATTAGTCATTGAATTTCGAATCAAAGACAGAACAGTTTCAGGCATCCCATGGCGTTCGCGCTTGATCTGCAGCCCTCAGCTTTCCCGCTTCCCCTTCAGGATCTCGATTTCAGCAGCGGCGATTTCATCCAGTACTGCCTTGGCGTCCGCTTTGACTTCAGCGGGTGTACTGGGGGAATATCCGATCAGCTTAACCAGCTCAAAAGCTTTGCGCAGCGTGTCCTTGACCTGAGCGGTATACGAAAAACGTTCCCAACCAACTGTTTCAGGCACGGGGATCTGCCTGGCCTGCTCAATAATCTTGCGCGCTTTCGCGATTCGAGCCTCAGGGGTCATCAATTTTGCCATTCTTCACCTCCGGATTATCCCCAATTGTAGCAGTTTCAGCGTGTTAAATGGTTTAGCTACGATTTAAAGTCTCGACAAATCTAAGGACTCAGCCTAAATTTATCCATTCTTATGTAGGGTCGTCAAGCATATTGGACACTTTGCTTAAAATAGGGTTCAGGGAACCTAATGGTTTAATTGGTATCCAGTTTGAGCGGTGAAAGAATCTCTTTAATTGTTTGCGAAAGTCATTTAACAAATAGAGTTTAGCATTGTCGCAGGATCGTTTTTGGTCTTCTCTATGGCTGCGTTCAACTTTGCCATTATGTCTGGAGTGTAAGGGCTAATCCGGTTATGTTTAATTTGGCGAGTATTTTTACAAACTACCAGACACTGGTGGAGGGCCATATTAAAATCGGACGATCTTAGTCTTATATTTGAGCCAAGTCAACCCAAAATCCCTCCATCAGCTTTTTTTAAAATCGTCCCCCAGAGCGAGGGTGGCTAATCGGAACAATTGACTCCATATATGTTATTTCCAGAGACGGGCAACTATTAGAGAGTTTTTCTCTACCATTTGGAGTTTGCGGGAGTGATTATCAATTGGTCGTGAATACAGACCAGTAGCCATTGACCCATTGCCTGATATTACGCTTATACGTTTCGAGATAAGCGCTCCCGATTTTGCATTGCTTTCAAATTGGCATGATAGAATCTTAACAACTAACAGGAGACGCGCCTTGAAACAGCATTCCATCAATCCTCTTGACTATCGCACGCCTGGCCACCCAATTAACCCAATTTTTCTTTCCCGCTGGTCAGCCCGCGCCATGAGCGGTGAGCCGATTGACCACGAATTACTGCTGCGCTGTTTCGAAGCGGCGCGTTGGGCGCCTTCTGCCTCCAACTGCCAAGAACGCCTCTTCCTTTATGCCCACCGCGACACCCCCGCGTTCGCTCAGTTTTTCAGCCTGCTTGCTGAAGGCAACCAAGCCTGGTGCCACCGGGCTGCTGTCCTGATCGTTGCGCTTTCAGACACATTGGACGCTGCCGGCAGACCCATCCGCTCTCATGCGTTTGATACAGGTCTGGCGGTCGAGAACCTGCTCTTGCAGGCTTGTGAGTTGGGCCTGGTCGCCCACCCCATGGCTGGTTTCTCCTCAGAACGCGCCATATCGGAGCTCAACATCCCTCAGCGCTACCTGCCTCAATGCATGATCGCCATTGGCGTGCCGGGAGATGTCAACGAGCTTTCAGAATTCAACCAGTCGCGCGAGCTGCCCTCCCAACGCAAGCCGATGGAAGAGGTTACCCGCGCCAGCGGCTTTGAACCGCAAAACTAAGGAGGCTATATGCCCATTCACCCCCTCGCCGGTCAGCCAGCTCCAAAGGAGGTCCTCGTCGATCTCAGCGCCCTCGAACGCGCCTATTACCACCAACATCCTGACCCCGAAAACCCGGCTCAGCAGGTGGCCTTTGGCACTTCGGGCCACCGCGGCACATCTTTGAACGGCACCTTTACCGAAGATCACGTCAAAGCCATCTGCCAGGCGATTTGTGAGTACCGCAAAGACGTTCATACCACCGGCCCGCTTTATATCGGCATGGATACCCATGCCCTCTCAGAGCCGGCCATGCATACAGCCATCGAGGTCTTTGCCGCCAATGATGTGGACATCATCATCCACCAGGGGCACAACTACACCCCCACGCCAGTAATTTCGCACGCTATTCTGACCTATAACGCCAACCGCAAAGAAGGTTTAGCCGACGGCGTGGTGATTTCCCCCTCACACAATCCGCCTGACGATGGCGGCTTCAAATACAACCCCCCCAACGGCGGGCCAGCCGACACTACCACCACGCGCTGGATCCAAAATCGCGCTAACGCGATTATCAAAGAAGGTTCCAAGGCGGTTAAACAGATCACTCTCGAACAGGCGCTTCATCGCCCCACCACCCATCAAGCCGACCTGATCAGCCCCTACGTCAACGACCTTGCCAATGTCATTAACATGCCCGCCATCGCCTCAAGCGGCATTCACATCGGCGCTGACCCTTTAGGCGGTTCAGGTATTGCCTATTGGCAGCCCATCGCCGAAAAATATCGCCTCAGCCTCGAAGTTGTCAACAATCGGGTTGATAAAACCTTCTCGTTTATGACTCTCGACAGCGACGGCAAAATCCGCATGGACTGTTCGAGCCCTTATGCCATGGCCAAACTGGTCGCGCTCAAAGACCGATACAACATCGCTTTTGGCAATGATGTCGACTTTGATCGCCACGGCATCGTCACCCCCAGCGTAGGCCTGATGAACCCCAATCATTACCTCTCGGTAGCTATTTGGTATCTCTTCCAAAATCGCCCGAGTTGGTCCAAACACGCCGCGATCGGTAAAACGCTGGTTTCCTCTTCAATAATCGATAAAGTCGCTGCCAGGATAGGCCGCCGCCTTTGCGAAGTGCCAGTCGGGTTTAAGTGGTTTGTGCCCGGCCTTTTGGAAGGCTCCATCGGCTTCGGCGGCGAAGAAAGCGCCGGAGCTTCCTTCCTGCGTTTTAATGGCGCCACCTGGACGACAGATAAAGATGGCATTATCCTCGATTTGCTGGCGGCTGAGATTTTGGCTGTGACCGGCAAAGACCCAGGTCAACATTATCAGGCGCTTGAAGCGAAACTAGGCAAGTCATATTACAGCCGTCTCGAAGCCCCCGCCACTGCTCAACAAAAGCGAGTTCTCGCTAACCTCACACTTGAAATGGTTCAAGCCGCCACCCTGGCTGGTGAGCCAATCACTGCCTGCCTGACCCGGGCTGCCTGCAATAACGCGGATATTGGCGGTCTAAAAGTTGTCGCTGAGAGTGGTTGGTTCGCTGCCCGCCCATCAGGCACTGAGAGCATTTATAAGATCTATGCCGAAAGCCTCAAGAGTCAGGCTCATCTTGAAGCCATTCAAACTGAAGCCCGAGCCATTGTAGATGCCGCTTTGAAAGTTTGATCTAACCCGGGTGAGCCCTGGAGAGATAACCGGTAGTATAGAGATTAAAAAGCGGCTGTTTGGTCCGTATATTGCAACGAATTAACTACTATGGACGAAAACGATCTGATCGCGCAAGCCGTCAGGGGCGACCTGGATGCTTTCAACCGCTTGGTTGTGAGCTACGAAAACACAGCATATAACGTTGCCTACCGCATTTTGAACGACCCGATACAGGCCGAAGACGCCACACAAACCGCTGTTATTTCCATGTATCACAAGCTGAACGCCTATCGCGGCGGTTCGTTCAAAAGTTGGTTCCTGCGCATTGTTACCAATGCCTGTTACGATGAATTACGCCGAATGAAACGTCGCCCCACTGTTCCGCTTGAGCCCGAAACTGATGACGGCGAAATCGTTGAATCCCCTGCCTGGATCGAGGACCCCTCAGCCAGCCCTGAGGAAGTTTTAAGCGCCTCTGAGATGGAGCGCGCCATTCAAAATTGCCTGAGCGGGCTTGAAGAAAAATTTAAAACTGTTCTGGTGATGGTCGATCTCTCCGGGGAAGACTATGAATCGGTTGCCAATATCATCCAGAGCCCCATAGGCACGGTCAAAAGCCGTCTGGCCAGAGCCAGACAAAAAATGCAGGAGTGCTTGCAGGGAATCGGGGAACTTTTACCTGCCAAATATCGTCTGAAGGATGAGGAAGATAATGAGCAAGCTTAACCACATCCACCAGGCTGACCTGGAAGATCTGAATGCATACCTGGATGGGGCCCTCTCAGAAAAAGAGAAGGCCATTTTTCAGTTAAAGCTTGCCAAATCATTGCCCCTTCAAGCCACCCTGCGCGAATACACCTTCCTGCGCAATGCTTTGCGTAGCGTGCCGCCTCGAAAAGCGCCACGTCATTTCACCCTCACCACCGAAGAAGCCCGAGCGCTCAAACCGCGCTTCACCTTCGCGCCGCTTTTCAGCTTGGCATCGATGGTTTCGCTGATGTTTCTGGGCATCCTCTTCGCCAGCGAATGGATTTTCAAAAATGTTTCCGCCCCCCCTGCCAAACAGGCCGATGCAGTGGTGATGAACGAGTCTGCTGAGGCAATGCCCGCAGTTCCTCAGGAACATACAGCGATAGAAGCAAAAACGGACGCGCCTCTCCTGTTTAATTGGGGGCAGGGATATGCCGGTGGCTTGGGAGGTGGGATGGGCGACGGCGCCGTCCCCATGAGTAGCGGTATGGCCATATTCGACAGCTCCCACAACCCGATGATTATCAACTCCGCCCTCCAGCCAGAATATGAAATCAGCGCTGAACAACCCCTCTCGGTGACTGCCGAAATGATGCCCGCGGAATCTGCTGTGCCAGTGCCGGAAGAAAGGCCTCTTCGCATGTCCGCCCCAGCCGAAAAACCAGCCGGTTACACTGGCGCGATTATCTGGGGGTTGCGCCCTGCTGATGAGGGAAAAGTGCTCCAGGTTTACCCTCCAATGCTGGCTTCTTCCGCTCAACCAGTGAACAACCAAACAGAAGCTGAAACAGCTTCTGTGCCCGCCAAAGGAAAAGACAGTTTGTCAGCCATCGTCTTCGAACCCTGGGTCAAATATTTATTGGGAGCTCTAACTTTGATCTTTGGTGTCACTGCCTACGTGCTGACGCGCCGCTTTAATCGAACCTTCTAACCGAAATTAAACGCGGCCTGCAAAATTTGCAGGCCGCGTTTAATTCATTTAATGGTCAAATTAGCCAAGACCGAGCGCTTTGCGCAGGTCTTCAGCGCGGTCAGTGCGTTCCCAGGTCAGGTCGAGGTCATCCCGTCCAAAATGGCCATAAGCGGCCAACGGCCGGTAGATCGGGCGCAGCAAATCGAGGTCATGGATGATCGCGCGCGGCCTCAGGTCAAAGACCTTGCTGATTGCCTCAGCAATCTTCTCGTCATCCACCAAACCGGTTCCGAAGGTTTCCACATTGATCGAGAGCGGACGCGCAACACCAATCGCATATGCCAACTGCACTTCACAGCGCGTGGCTAAGCCAGCTGCTACCACGTTCTTGGCGACCCAGCGCGCCGCGTAAGCTCCTGAGCGGTCTACCTTTGTCGGGTCTTTGCCGCTGAACGCGCCGCCGCCGTGACGACCCATACCACCATAGCTGTCGACGATAATTTTGCGGCCAGTAAGACCAGAGTCGCCCATTGGACCGCCAATCACAAAACGGCCGGTCGGGTTTGTGTAGATCAGCATGTCATCATCCACCAATTCAGAGGGCAAAACGGGGTCGATCACATACTTTTTCAGGTCGGCGCGAATACGCTCGGCGCTGAGTTCTTCGCCTTCAAACTCCGCCGCGTGTTGGGTTGAAATCAGAACGGTATGAATGCGGGCAGGCTTGCCATAGTGATATTCAACCGTCACCTGGCTTTTGCCGTCCGGATACATCCAGGCAATGGTGCCATTCTTGCGCACTTCGGCCATCTTGCGGGTCAGTTTGTGTGCCAGATAGATCGGCAGCGGCATCAATACATCCGTCTCATCGCAGGCATAGCCAAACATCATCCCCTGATCGCCGGCGCCGCCGGCTTCAATATAAGCCTCGTTATACTCGGGTTCAGCCACCTTGCCGCCCTGGTCAACGCCGCGCGAAATATCGGGAGATTGACTGGCCAGCGCGACTTGCACGCCGCAGGTGAATCCATCAAAGCCCTTTTTGCCGCGGTCATAACCGATACCGGTGACCACTTCACGCACGAGAGAATCGATATCCACATATCCTTTTGTGGTTACCTCGCCCAAGACCATCACAAAGCCGGTTTTGGTAGCGGTCTCACAAGCTACGCGGCTGGTTTTGTCCTGTTCGATCAGAGCGTCTACCACAGCGTCAGAGATCGCGTCGCAAACCTTATCAGGATGCCCCTCGGTCACTGATTCAGAAGTGAACAAAAATTTGGCTGATTTCATAAAAGTTGTTGTCATCGTTATACCTCCTCAGGTACTAAAAAGCCCCTGCGCGAGGGGCTCAATCTTTCTGATTTACGTCCCTCTCATCTTCCAGTCACTATCTCTGCCGGATTTGGCACCATGCTTTCGCTGGTTGCCGAGGTATCATCGGGCCGGTCCCTCCACCTCTCTGGATAAGAGTGCCATCAGGGCTATTAAATTGATAGGCAAGGTTATACCACGCTGATTCCAAGTTGACAAGTCTCGAGAATCTAAAAAGTGTGAGGAGGCCAGCACATGGTATACACTTTTTAGACAGGTCATATGAGTTGTATCGGGATCGATGTCTGGAGTTATGGGGGATAAGATATCAAGACATTGAGGTGTATATTGATCAAAACTATAA
>JAAYCN010000011.1 GCA_012729755.1 Chloroflexota bacterium
CACATGATTTCTGGTTGGCTCGCCAAATCGTCCAACCCGGCAAGGTCTGTTGGATACATGGACCTGGTGACAAATTGATTACAACCCAACACAAAGCAGCGTCCTTCAACTGCAATATGTTTCATGGTAGATTGCCAGGTATCGCGGGAATCGGCAGTGGGAGCCAAATAAAGTTCAACGCCTTTGCCGTATAACGCCATTCGCGCTAACGGCATGTAATTTTCCCAGCATATCAAACCGCCTATTTTGCCGAACTCAGTATCCAGAACCGTTAATGTACTGCCATCCCCTTCGCCCCAAATCAGCCGCTCTGCAGCCGTAGGCTTGAGTTTGCGGTGTTTTCCTATCAGTTGTCCATCAGGTGCAAAATAAAGCATGGTGCAGTAAAGTGTCCCGCCGCTAAAATCGCCATCGCGCTCAATGACGCCGATCACCACATAGGCATTTGCCTGAGACGCTGCCTCTCCCAATGCTTCGATGGCCGGGCTGGGAATGGAAACCGAATTCGCCCAATAGGTTTGCCAGGTAAGCCGTCCCTGCGGACTGCGGCTGCCCACAACCGTACCAAACGAAAGTCCGCGTGGATAGGCAGGGATAAAGGCTTCAGGAAAAAGGATTAGCTTTGCTCCCTGCGCCGCAGCTTCAAGGGTCAAACGGCACGCCTTTTCAACGCTCGCCTCGCGATTGAATAGGACTGGAGCAGCCTGTACCACTGCAACTTTAACTTTCGAGAAGTCACCATATAATGTCATTACTTAGCTCCTTTGACTGCTGTCACATGTCACTTGTGAGTGTTTTACACGTTTGTAAGTTGGTCAATGCCAAAATTTCTCTCCCATATTGATAAAATGAAAGATTTCACTTGCGGTAAAAGCTCTTCAGCCAGGGGCGCGTTCGGCACGAAGGGTAAGAGCTGCTGCTCCCATTCATTACTAGCAACAGAAAATAGATCTTCAGAAACAAAATCGTTCGGAGATTTGTATTCAACATCTCGGATAACGCATTTCTGATTCAATAGAGGTATAAGGTCAGGCGATTTTAGATCGGGAATTTGCAACAAATTCCACAAATCATAATAATCTCGACAGACTCGGCTTGCACCCCAACCGCGTTCGTGTAACCGTGCTTTGCTCTGTAATAGTGCTCGTAATTTCTCGGTGGTGATTTCTGCCAGAGAATACACCGGGACGCGTACATCAATCTCCTCAGAAAATCCGTGCAGAACCGGACGAATATCCACTGGTTTAAGAATGGGCTCGTCTACCGTAATCTCCACCTTGAGCCTGCATAACGGTTGTCGTTGCTCTGGGAACTGTACTCGCACGAGGTAAGCTTTTTGGTCGCCTGGATGTGGTTGTTTCAACAAAAGCGGCTCCAGTCCTACCTGAAATGGCCCGCGTTCGTTCAACATCTCGCCCATGGAGTGAACGACAGTCTCCATCAGAGAATCGATTCGCATAATCGGTCCCATCACCCGCGTAGAATAATCCAGGTCTTCAGAAAAGCGGTAATCTCCGAAATAAAGCTTTTTCAGCGCAGTGCCGCCTTTTAGTACCAAGTTCTCGCCCAACCCATCCGTGTGGTTAATCGCAGCCAGCAGGTAACTCAGCGCATAGTCTTTTTCAACAATATATTGCTGAACTTTTGTCTTTTGGGTGACCAATTGGATTAATCGAGGAACGTTTGGCATTTAGGACCTTTTTAGATTTTCAGATATATGCCAACGAGAATTCTTAGTAGCACTTGTTTCTTCAAGGCCAGGATCCAACAGATAGTACCGTTTTACTGGATAAACGCGTAAACTTTCGAGGCTGTTGCCTGCATACCCAAGGTTTTCAAGTGACCAACCCAACCGCTTGATTACAGAGCCTACATCGTACTTTAAGGCATAATCCACCAATTGATCCACATTGATTTGGTTAATGCCGTTTTCCAGAATTTCAATTGCAGCGGAGAAACCGCCGAAAATATCTGGACGAGCGATTAAATCCAATGCGGTACGTTCGCGATCTGTAATGTTCACCTGTTGCCATGAGTTTACCCACAATTTTTGGAATCCCCAAAAGAGGTTGGGCGTAACATGGATAAATTCAAAATCATATCCTGAAACTGTCCACACAGCTCGGCCTCTCGGACTGCGTGCCTTTCCAAGTCGCATTTCAGGTGTAATCACCTTTTTTGGGGTTGTTGCCTGCACCATGACCGGATTCTGTGTCGTAAAACCATGATGCGAGCAAGCTGACCAGTGGCTGATCGCCATTGGCTGAATTAATGCTGCAGCAATCGCATAAACCGGGACTTCTTCAGAATACAATGGACTCGTGACTAAATAGGTACCGCGCTTTAGGATCTTAATCCAACCAGCGTCAGCCAACGTACTCAAAAGGTAACGGAGGTGGCTAGTTGATAATCTCTGATCGTTGGCAAGCGGCTTGATCTGCTCCAATGTAAACAAAGGACCATATTCCTTAACTGCTGCCTCAAGCAACAGTAAACCTTGCGATTGTGAGTAACGGGGTTCGCTGTTCATCATTTCCACTATTATACTGCGATAATTAGTTTCAGACTAATTATCGCAGTAAGTTAGTTCAATTAATTATAAATACGTCTCTACAACTCAGCTAAATTCAATTGTAAATTTGGCAACGAACCAAAGCGGCGGGCCACACCATGCGCTTGCCACATTTCTAAAAAAAAAGGTGGTGAGCGAAAAATTCTCAGATCACTGATTTCATCCACGCCAGTTGTACGGTACTTTTCAAACAGCGCTGGCAACATTTCTTGGGCTGTTTTGGGTTGCGCTTGAAGAAATCACGATTCACGGTTTATGAAAGCTGCTGTTCTTTCAGAGCGGGTTCGCAATGGTGTGCCAAAGGTTAAATGTCCCAATAAGTCAAACTGGTCCGCTTCGCTTTGCCCGAGCACGTCGGCGATTAAATCTACATAAATCGAAGCGTTTTAATAATCAGTCAACAGCAATCACCGCGTTGCGGCATTTATCCAGGTATTGCATAGATCGTCTAGTTTCAGAGCCTGGCTAACCTGCCGGTGCTTTATCGGCTTGAACCTATCCTATACAAGGACTCTACCCATGTATCCGACTCGGTTCGCGAGAGAGGTGAGCGTGTCAGGCAGTAGTATCCGAATACCGAAGCGTAAGACGCAGCATGTCAAAGAGCTGTATGCCGTCCTCAAAGATTGGTTCAGGGTAGTTTTTGACAAAGAAGTTGCGATCAATGCTGGTAACCCGAAACCCCTGCCGCTGGTAGAAAGCGAGTTGATAGCCGAATGTGCCGGTGCCAACCTCCAGCTGCCGTGCGCCACAGCTGCGATAGAACTCAATCACCCATTTCAACAGCGCTGTGCCGTATCCGCACTTCTGGTGGGCCGGGTGAACAGCGATGCTCATCAGCTCATATGTGTCTGTGCCTCGTTGCTGTACGACGCATGCACCAACCTCAACCGCACCAATCGAAGCAGCGAAGCACTTTGATCCTGAAAGATAGGAGCGAATCTTGTCTTCCGAAGGATCGGCAAGCAACAGCAGCTCGATTGGCGCATTGATTACAGGAACTTCCTGGATCAGCAGCGGCATGTTTATCTGTCTCCTAACGGTTTACAACAGCGTCCCCGAATCGAAGCTGAGCGGGATACCTGCGCTGGGGCGGGCGTGGACTCTATACTTGGGAGCAGGAAAAGCCTGAAGCTAGAAATATGCCCCGAAAATACCTCAGAATCCCACCCGTTAAGTACACGATCTGTTAGGCGTACTCTCGGAACGCAAGACACCAAGCCTAAAAAAGACAATGCTGCCAATGGCATTATTTCAAAATGAAACTAGCCAAAACTTTCTGTACGCCAACTATGTCTGTTCCACGTTTGAATTCACGCTGAATAGGGGTTGGGTTTCCAGAAATATAGATTTTCATTTCTGCGTCCATATCAAATGTGCCAGTTGTTTCGACAGAAAAATGGCTTATGGATTTATATGGTATTGAATGATATTCAGCCTTTTTGCCTGTGAATCCTTGTTTGTCAATTAATATCAAGCGTTTATCCGTGAAGATGAACAAATCTCGAAGTATCCTAAATGATTTCCCAACAGTTTCGCCGTCTACAATCGTCGCTTCTAAATCCTTTTGCAATTCCTTTGCGTTCACTTCTGTCGCATTTCCAAAAAGACCTTGTAACATAGATATTCTCCTTGTGAATGATGTAGTTTTGTGCCATTAGGCACATTTGACCCAAATTTTTTTCATTTCTTGGTACTGATCTTTGAAAAGAGGAGGATGCCTGCAATCTGAACAATTGGAAAACCAATGTGATTAACCCAGATGTTATAAATAGTTGGAATGACTGCGCCAATAAATCCAAATGATATTCCAAAGACTAAACCGCTCATAAAAGTTGA
>JAAYCN010000012.1 GCA_012729755.1 Chloroflexota bacterium
GCGGCAAAGAATGTTTATCTCGGTTCGGCTGGACAGCTGAGCGATGTCAGAACTTTTCTAAGAGGTAGCAATGAGACCTGTTGAAATTCGGCCTGATATTTTCTGGGTTGGTGTCAATGATCGTTCGACTGAGCTGTTTGAGGGCTTGTGGCCGATCCATGACATTGGCGTTTCCTACAACTCATATCTGATTAGAGATGAAAAGACTGCCCTGGTGGACCTGTCGAAAGAAACATTCACTGAGGATTTTATCGAACAGGTCGCTGAGTTGGTGGACCTGAACAAAATCGACTATATCATCATCAATCATATGGAGCCCGACCATACGGGTGTGTTGCAGCGCATTCGCAAGCTGGTGCCAAATGCGGTGTTTGTGGGCATGGGCAAAGCGATCGAGATGATGAAAGATTTCTACGGTGTCACTGAGAATGTCAAAGTTGTGAAGCACGAGGAGATGCTTTCGCTGGGCAAATTCACGCTGAAGTTCCTGTTCACGCCGTTGCTCCACTGGCCAGAAACGATGATGACTTATGTCGGGGAAGAAAAACTGATTTTCACCTGTGATGGTTTCGGCGGCTTTGGATCGCTGAACAGCAGCATCTTTGATGATGATTATGAAGATCTTTCCCTCTATGAGGGCGAGATGTTGAGATATTACACCAATATCGTAGCTGCCTTTAACCGAAATGTGGTTCTGGCGTTGGATAAAGTGGCGCCTTATCCCATTGAGGTGATCGCTCCTTCTCATGGCATCATCTGGCGCAAGAATCCCCAGCGACCGATTGAGCTTTATAAAAAATGGATCGCTTATGGCAATGGCGAGGCTGACCCCGGAGTTACTGTTCTTTATGGGTCGATGTATCGCAATACTGAACGCGCGATGGATCAGGTGCTCGAGGAATTCGCCAAGGCAAACGTACCCGTTGAAGTGTTTAATGTGTCTGGGGTGCATCCAAGCTATATGTTGCCCTCGCTGTGGTCGAAGCGCGGGCTGATTGTTGCCTGTCCGACGTATGAACGGGCGATGTTCCCCTCGATGGTTCATGCGCTGGATATCGCGGAGATCAAGAAGGTTAAAAACAAGGTGGCTGCCTATTTTGGTTCCTATGCCTGGTCGGGCGGCGCGAAGGCTGTTTTTGACGGCTATGCGGAGCGCCTGGAGTGGGACGCGGTTGGCGGGCTCGAGTTCGTCGGTCAGTCAAAAGAGAATGACATCGCGCAGATTCGCGAACTCGTGAGAGCAGTCGCCCAAAAAAGCAGTTAACCTGAACGAACACCAAGTCGAGAAGCCCTGACCGATTTGGTAAGGGCTTTTTAGTAACCGGAGGAGAAAATGAGTCTCAATAAACGTCTCGATCTGGCCAGGGAAGCGTACGCCAGGAAAGATAAAGAGATGGCCGCGCAGGCGCACCGCAAGCGCATGATCGAACATTCAGCCAAGGAGCAGCACGGCGGTCAGGGCTCCCAGTATATCGGCAGCATGGTTTATGGTGGTCTGGATGGGGTGGTAACTACTTTCGCGGCAGTTAGCGGTGTGGCTGGCGCTAATCTGGGAGCGCATATTGTGCTTATCATGGGACTGGCCAACCTGTTAGCAGACGGACTCTCGATGGCGGTTGGCGCATACCTCTCGGACAAAAGCGAGCATGAATATTACGAGCGGGAATATCAGCGTGAAAGTTGGGAAGTTGAGCATTTTCCGCAGGGCGAAAAAGATGAAATGATTGAAATCTATAAGGAGCAAGGTTACAGCGACGAGGATGCGAAACAGTTGATTGAGATTATTTCGACCAATAAAGAAAGCTGGGTTGAGCAGATGATGCTCTTGGAACTTGGGCTGTTAAAGGATGATAAAAAACCGATTATCAGCGGGCTGGTAACATTCATCGCTTTTTTGATCGCTGGCGCTATCCCTCTGGCAGGCTATTTGATTACCAACGCTGCCGGAGCGAGCGGGCAAACCTCATTCCTGATCTCAGCGATCGTTTCGGGTTTGACCTTGTTTGCGCTGGGCGCCGCTAAGGTCAAAGTGACAGGCCTGAAACCATTGCGCAGTGGAATAGAGATGTTGTTGGTTGGCGGCATCGCAGCCGTGGTGGCTTTCGCTGTTGGATTGTTCCTGAAAGGGATTGGAGTAGGCGGATGATATAATTCCGCAGATTAAATGAGGTGAAAAATGACAGAGCAGATAACGCCAAAAACAAATTTCATCAAAGAGATTATCGATGAGCACAACCGCACCGGCCGTTTTGGCGGTCGGGTGCATACCCGATTTCCACCTGAACCCAATGGCTACCTGCATATTGGCCATACCAAAGCGCTGGTGATTGATTTTGGGATCGCCGAAGAATATGGCGGGTTGACAAACCTGCGCTATGACGATACCAACCCGGTTAAGGAAGATGTCGAATATGTCGACGCGATTAAAGAGGATATCCGCTGGCTTGGTTTTGATTGGGGAGATCGCGAATACTACGCCTCGGATTATTTCGAACAGCTTTATGACATGGCGATTGAATTAATTAAGGCCGGCAAAGCGTATGTGGATGAACTGAGCGCGGAAGAAATGCGCGAGAACAGGGGGACATTGACCGAACCCGGAAAAGAAAGCCCCTGGCGCAATCGCCCAGTTGAGGAAAACCTGAACCTGTTTGAAAGGATGCGCGCCGGGGAATTCCCGGACGGCAGTAAGACCTTGCGGGCGAAGATTGACATGGCGTCGCCGAATATGAATATGCGCGACCCGGTAATGTATCGCATACTGCATGCTGAGCACCATCGCACGGGAAACAAATGGTGTATTTATCCGATGTATGATTTTGCGCATGGACAGTCGGACTCGATTGAAGGCATTACGCATTCGATGTGTTCTCTGGAATATGAGAATCACCGTCCGCTGTATGACTGGTTCCTGGACGCGTTAGGTATTTTTCACCCACAGCAAATTGAGTTTGCGCGTCTGAACCTGACCCATACGGTCATGAGCAAGCGCAAGCTGCGTAAATTGGTGGAGGAAGGCTATGTGGACGGCTGGACTGATCCGCGCATGCCTACGCTGGCGGCGATGCGCCGACGGGGATATCCGCCTCAGGCGATTCGGAAATTTATAGAGCTGATTGGTGTCGCAAAGAACGATAGTTTCGTCGAGGTGGAACTGTTGGAACATGTAGTCAGGGATGAATTAAACCTGATCGCTCCGCGGCGCATGGCGATTTTGAAGCCCTTGAAACTAATCATCGACAATTACCCGAAGGGTGAGACTGAGGAATTTGAGGTGAGGGACTTCCCGCAGAATCCTGAGAACGACGCGCGGCGTACAGTGCCGTTTGGACGGGAACTGTGGATTGAGCAGGATGACTTTATGGAAGAGCCCGCGCCTAAATACTTCAGGCTGACACCCGGACGGGAAGTGAGGCTGATGAACGCCTATTTCGTGACCGCTCATTCAGTTGAAAAGGATGAGGAAGGCAATGTGGTTGCCGTGCACTGCACGTATGACCCGGAAACACGTGGGGGCAACGCGTTAGATGGCCGCAAGGTGAAGGGTACCATCCACTGGGTGTCTGCGGAGCATGCGATCGACGCGGAGGCGCGCCTGTATGATCACCTGTTTAAGGACGACTTCCCAGAAGACCTGCCTGAGGGTGAAGTGTTTACGGATCATGTCAGCCCCGACTCGCTTGAGGTGTTGAAAGGCATCAAGCTTGAACCGAGCCTGAAAGAGGCGAAACCCGGGCAGTTTTATCAGTTCGTGCGCAACGGTTATTTCACGGCTGACAGCGTTGACTCGAGCGAAGAAAAGCTGATATTCAATCGCACGATCTCGCTGGTGGATACCTGGGCAAAGCTTATGAAGTAACGATATCTATCGGCGTTTGGAGGGGGATTAATGGTAAGATTAATGCCCTTAGGGCCTGTAGCTCAATGGCGGAGCAGGCGGCTCATAACCGCTTGGTTGAAGGTTCGAATCCTTCCGGGCCCATTTGGATCTAAACTGAGAAGAATGGACGGGAACGCCCATTCTTTGTTAAATCTGTCTTTTTGTGTAAGGATTTAATCTTAGATATGAGTTGATGATGATAAACTCATGCATAATATTTGTGAAGTTAAGGATTTTTGGTGGTTATACTTCTTGGCTGGGGAATGGATAATGATTAAGACTACATTGTTCGCGGGTGGTTGTTTTTGGGGCATGGAAGCCAGCTTTCAACAGGTGCCAGGAGTTGTGGCGACACAGGTCGGCTACGCGGGCGGCATAACCGAAAACCCGACCTATCGTGAGGTGTGCTGTGGTGAAACCGGACATGCTGAAACGGTTCAGGTCACCTATGATACCGATCAGATCAGCTATCAGGAGCTGCTGAAAGCGTTTTTTACTTCCCATGATCCAACGACGGCTGACCCGAATGGGTGTGATTTTGGCTCGCAATATCGATCGATTGTATTCTATAACGACGATGAAGAAAGAAAAATTGCCCGAAGGATGATTTCAAGGCTCACGCGGACACAGGAAATTGGCTGCATAATTTGCACTGAGCTGACACCGACAGCGGTCTTTTACCCGGCTGAAGACTACCATCAGCAGTATTACCAGCGCCACGGTTTGTTGTCCGATTCAGATTAAAAACCAACAGATTTTCAAGAGCGCTAACTGAGTGTTGGCGTTTTTGTTTAATGCGCATGTTTAATGCGCATAACCTTTGGAAACAGGTATAATAATTTATATGAACACAGATAGTAATAATTCAAATCATGAAAAAAGAATAGCCATCCTGATCGATGGCGATAACGCTCAAGCGACGTTGATTGACTATATTGTTGTCGAAGCTGGCAGGTATGGAAACGCGACGATTCGGCGCGTATACGGCGATTGGACGACCTCGAATATGAAATCCTGGAAGGACATTCTTAACTCATACGCCTTCCAGCCTATGCAACAGTTCCGTTATTCGGTAGGGAAGAATGCTACTGACTCAGCGATGATCATTGACGCGATGGACATCTTGCACAGCGAACAGGTGGACGCGTTTTGTTTGGTTTCGAGCGACAGCGATTACACCCGTTTAGCGACACGCATCCGCGAGAGCGGAAAGCTGGTTGTGGGGATCGGCAAGAAAATGACCCCACGCGCGTTTGTCTCGGCGTGCGACGTCTTTATCTACACTGAGAACCTGGAAGAGCTTGAGAAACAGAAAAAGCGGGCGGCAGCGCGTCAGCAGAAAGCCGAGAAACTTTCCTCCGCCGATGTGGATCTGGTGGAAAATATTGAACAGGCCATTGAGATGGTCGGCACGGATGATGAGGGTTGGACGCGGCTTTCGGAAGTTGGTACGGCAGTGAGGCGCATTGATCCGGGCTTCGACCCGCGCTCTTATGGTGCCAAACAATTAGCAACACTGGTGAGAAACCTGAAGTCAAGTTTTGAGCTGAAGAAGATGTCAGGTAAGTCGAGCATTTTGATCCGCTCAAAGTCGGAAGATTAATTTAACTTCTGAAATGCAGCGAGGGACTCGGCCGAGCCCCTCGCTGCGTTAATTCTGCGGGTTATTGTTCGCTGTCAACTGAGTTTGCCTCTTGGTAACGGCAGCGAGGAAGCGGCCCCCGCCTATCCTATGGCTTATCGCGACAACAGGTTTGTCCGAACAACTTTCCTTTCGTTATACTGCTGGAGGATAGCCGGTGATCTCGCGAATTGAGTCATAGAGGGGTTGGAGCCGGTCATACATCTTGAGATACACATGGTGATATAACTCGTCGTAAAGCTCCTGGTTGGCTTTTATCGGCTCGAAAACGGCGCTGGTGCGGGTCATTGCCTTCACCGCAACGTCAAAATCAGCATGCAGACCAATGCCGACCGCGGCATCCATCGCCGCGCCAAGCCCACTGGCTTCGTAGACATGCGGGCGATAGGCGGGCAAGCCAAAAATGTCCGCGGTTAGCTGCATGGCGGCGTCACTCTGGGAACCGCCTCCGGCGACACGAATTTCAGTGACAGGAGTATGCGTGCGGCGGGTAGTTCGGTCAGCGCCTTCACGCAGCGCGTAAGCGAGCCCTTCGAGAATCGAGCGGTAGAAATAAGCTCGAGTATGAACATCACCAAACCCAATCACAGCGCCTTTCGCCTCTGGGCCAGGCACCTTTAACCCCGGCGACCAATAAGGCTGCAACATCAAGCCGCGCGACCCTGCCGGCACTGAATTGACCAGGGTGTCAAACAACTCTTCGGGCTCGACGCCTAACTCACTCGCCAGGCGCTGCTCATTGTGCCCAAATTCGCGCTTGAACCACGAAACCATCCAATAACCGCGGTAGATCTGGATCTCGTTGGCATAGGCACCGGGAATCGCGGAGGGATAGGGCGGAATGAGCGGAATAAGCTCGACATATTTGGTTTGGGTGGTGTTGATCGTGGCGGTAGTGCCATAGGAGAGGCAGGCTTTTTGAGGCTCGACACAGCCGGCGCCGATAATCTCGCAGGCTTTATCGGCAGCGGCAGCGATGAGGGGCAGACCTTCGGGAATGCCGGTGGCAGATGAGGCTTCCGCGGTAATCACACCCATTTGGTGTGAGGGCTCAACTAATTCGGGCAGCATCTGTTCTTCAATGCTGACAGCCTGCCACTTCCAGTCGGATTTGTCAGCCCAACGGAGTTTTTTGTAATCAAAAGGAATGTAGGCGACTTGTGAACCTGTAGAATCACGGTAAAGACCGGTGAGACGATAGGTCAGATAGCCCGAGAGCAGCAGGAATTTATGCGTTTTCGCCCAAATCTCGGGTTGGTGCTGTTTAATCCAATTCGCTTCGGCTTCTGCCTGAAAGTAGCGCACGGTCTCGCTCATCCCTGAAAGCTTAAAAAGCAGGCCCCAAATGCCGCCAACAGGAGGTTGATCTGAAGCCCGACGCTGATCCAGCCAGACGATAGCAGGGCGCAATGGCTGACCTGCCTGGTCGAGATTGATCATTGTTGAGCGCTGGGTGGTCACAGAAACCGCAGCGATTGCCTGGCGGTCAACGTTTGGCATCTGCCAGAGCCCCTGACAGGCTTCACAGACTGCCTTCCAGAAGACTTCAGGGTGCTGTTCGGCGTAGCCGGGCTCGGTCGAGAAATAGGGCTCGATGGGAACACGGTGTTTTGCCAGCAGGCTGCCGCTCGCGTCGAACAAAAGCGCGCGCACTGACTGGGTACCGTTATCGATGGCAAGCAATAAATCTTTTGTCATGGTTTAACCCTCCAGGTCTTTGCTCCAGCGGCGTTCCGCCTGGGCAGCGCTCATGTCCAATCCTAAGGTGCCGCCTGGGTTCATGATGTTGTTAGGGTCGAAATGCTGTTTTAACACCCGAATGACATCCATCTGCGGTTTGCCGATTTGTTCCTCCAGCCAGGGAGCGGTTTGTTTGCCAACGCCATGATGGTGGCTAATTGACGCTCCGGCTTTGGTGATGGCTTCGAGGATACCATATTGTAAGTCAAGAAACTCACGAATGGTATCCATCTTGGCAATGAAAATGAAATAGAGGTTGGCGCCCTGGGGATAACAATGGGAAATATGGGTCATGCAAATAGTGTTTGGACGGGATTTGACATAGGCGCGCACTTTCTCATGGACCTCGGGCATTTGTGACCAGGTGACCCCGCATTCGAGCGTGTCGATCAGGATGCCGTAATCCATCAGGTCTTCGCGCAGGTGGGGGTCAGTAAAGCGGCCTTTTTCCCATTGGCGGGTGACATTGGCAAAGCT
This sequence comes from Chloroflexota bacterium, assembly GCA_012729755.1. GTDB lineage: Bacteria > Chloroflexota > Anaerolineae > Anaerolineales > Anaerolineaceae > Mesolinea. Next base: position 7,740 of record JAAYCN010000012.1, read on the forward strand.
GAGTTCGAAGGCGCCGTATTTTCGGCAGATTTTGCGGATCTTGCGGTCGATATTGCGGCAAAATGCTTTTTCGCCGTCCGTAAAGCCTAACATCAGGCACTTCTGCATAGGTCGAAAACCGAAGCGTTTAAGGAGGGTGTCGGCGAAAGAATCGGCAATGTGATATTGATGCATCATGATGTCAGTTTCTTCGGGGTCAGAGATGCGGAAGACACTAGGGAAGCCAAATTCGCCCTGCATTACTTCACGGGAAGCTGCTTGGGCGTCCTGCCAATTCTTGAACATATAGCTGAACTTGACATGGTTTTCGGGCATCCAATGGCAGACGCGGAAGGTTGCCCGGGTGAGGATGCCAAAAGTGCCTTCACCGCCCATCATGACCTGGTCAAAATCGGGTCCGGTAGCGGCGGCAGGCTGAGGGCATGTTTTGAAGATGCCAACAGGGGTAACATATTCCTGCGAGATAACCATATTTTCGATTTTTCCGTAATATGTCGAGTTTTGTCCCGCGCCGCGGGTAACGATCCAACCGCCTACGGAAGAAGCCATGAAAGACTGGGGGAAGTGGCCGAGGGTATAAGCGCGCTTGGCTTTAAGCGAGGTGGGAGCGTTTTGGAGGATGTGTTCGAGGTCTGGGCCCTGCATGCCAGCCTCAACAGTGATCGTTTGGTCAATTTCGTTGAAATCAACCACGCGATTCATGTGTTTGCGCATGTCCAGACAGATAGAGCCTGAGATTGTAGCCTCGTAACCGCGGGTCACGGTTGATCCACCGCCGAAAACATAGACGGGAATGTGGTGTTGGTTGGCATAGGAAACGATGTCAACGATCTCTTCGTGAGAGCGGGGGGAGACGACAACCTCAGTGAGGTTTTCGAGCAGTTTGCGGCGCAAGCGCAGCGCGTCGAGCATGCCCGCGCCGTATGACTTGGACGCCCGCTCGTAAGTGCCTGTGGAGACATTTTCGGCGCCGCAGGTTTGCCTTAGAAAGTCCAGATGGGCTGGGTCAATGCGGCTCGGGATTGTGTCTTCAACAATATCGAGGGCGAGCGCGCCGGGTTGATTCAGCTGTTCACGAGTGATGCCGAAACGATCCATGAGCAATTGTGTCAGCCCGCTGTTGGGGTGTTTGACTTCAGCGAGATCAGCCCATTTGAAGAGAGAGCGATAGGTGCCTTTTGGGGTGGGCTGGTTAAACCACTGCGGGGTGAAATCGAGTTTTTTTGACATTTTTCCTCCTAAAGGTTTCCGGTGGGCTGGGAACTGTAGGCGCCTCGGTAGATGGCGAGGTAGCGATCCACTTCGTCCCGCCAACGGTCGTCGTCCCAACCAAGCTCAAACTGGACGATCGGTTTAATTTTATCAAGCAAGCCGTTGGCCGCGTCTGGCAGGAGCAAACCCAGCCTGACCCGACGCAGCAGCAGGTCATCAAGATGTTCGACAGCGGTATGCCTGACAGCAAAACGAATTTCAGCGAGACTGTTGTTGAGCGGGAAAATTGGTTTTAATTCAGCTGGATCCGCGGCGGCTAAAAAAGCCCTGGCCGGTTCGCCATAGCGTGAGAGCCAGTAGCGTGAGACTTCAGGGTCAACCCCGGTTGTTTCTTGATCGAGATTGAGAGGCTTGAACCACTCTTTGATCGGCGGCAGCGGGCGACCCAGCTGACCGGCAACCAGTTTGAGCGTGTCTTCGGCCATAACGCGGAAGATGGTGAGCTTGCCGCCGGCGATGGTGATCAGTCCGTGTTCGTCCCAAACGACATGGGCGCGGGATTCCTTGCTCGGGTCGTTGGTGTCTCCACGCACAATGGGACGAATGCCGGCAAAGCTGGAAATAATATCGGGTTTTTGCAGGTTCACGTCCGGAAAGATGGCGTTGGCCGCTTCGAGGATATAGTCGATTTCGGCGGCAGTGCAATAGGGCTCGCGCGCGTTCAGATCGTCAGCGTGGTCAAGATCAGTTGTGCCGATGAGGGTCGCGCCCTCCCAGGGGATGGCAAACATGGCGCGATGGTCTTTGGGGTGAAGCAGCGTAACCGCGTTGTCGATGGGCAAACGTTCGCGGGCGAAAATCAGATGAGAGCCTCTGAGCGGCCGGATGCGCGGGGAGCCATTGACCTCTTCACGCAAGCTGTCAGACCATGGGCCTGTGGCGTTGATGACTACTTTGGCACGCAGGTGTTTGACGCCCAAACCCTGAGTGGAGGCGTCTTGGATGGTCAGGCCGTCAACTTTAGAATTGGCGTTTTTCTGTAATTCTATGACCCGTGTGTAATTTAGGGCGGCGCCCCCATCCTGAACTGTTTCCTCAATGAGGCGCATCACCAGGCGCGAATCATCGACAACCGCGTCATAATAGCGATAGGAGCCTTTTACCCAATCTGCTGAAAGAAGGGGCATTTTTTGTCGGGTTTTACGTGCGGAGTAGTGGTTGTGGCGCCATTTTGGCGCGAGCAAGTCGTAGATGATCACGCCAAGGCCGAACTCCGCTTTCATGTTTTTGCGCTCAGAGTAAGGCATGATGAAGCTCATTGGCTCGACCAAATGATGTGAGTTTTTGATCAGCCACTCACGTTCGCGCACCGATTCGCGGGTGACATCAAATTGACGATTCTTCAGGTATCTGAAACCGCCGTGCACCAGCTTGGAAGATTTGCTGGAAGTGCCATAAGAAAAATCGTGGGCTTCGACGAGCAGTGTTTTTAGACCACCACTGACACAGCGCCGGAAGATGGCGGCGCCGGTAATGCCGCCACCGATGACGATGACATCCCAAATTTGGTCAAGGGTTGACCAGGCTTGGATTCTCCATTGTTTGGAAAACATATTAACTCCCTTGATTGGTAAGTTGCAGCCAGAATTTGAGGCTGTTCTGCATCACCTGACGGGTGAGCTCTTCAGCAGCATCAGGGTCAGGAAGATGGGCGAGTTTGAGAAGGTTGGCGTAGAAGCTGCGGGATAAATCGCGGGCGGGTTGTGACGAGAAATAAGCGTTGCCCATGATGAGGGACAGCTGAGAGAAGCCGTTGTAGATAAGCAGATAGATTAAATTACCTGAAAACGTGGTAAGTGTGGCGTGCAGTTTAACATCTGCCTCAGCGAAGCTTTTGGCGTCGTCTGGCAGTGATTGGATAGAAAACAGAAATTCAGAAACCTCTGTGGGATGGTTGAGCACAGCGTCTCGCGTGTAAATCGGGGCGATGCTGAGGCGAAAACGCAATAGATCGGGGATGAAATTATCCGGCAAGTTGGCTGGGTGTTGGGCGAGCGCTTTGAGGATGCCCAGGCTGCCTTCGCGCAGGTAATCGCAAACGCGCGTTGGTTTACCCTGACGAATTTCGAGCCAGCCATCGCGGGAGAGGCGTTGAAGCGCTTCGCGCAGGGTGGGGCGGGTGACACCCAGTTGTGTCGCTAACTCGCGCTCAGGCGGCAGGGATGAGTTGGGCGGAAAGGCGCCATCCAGAATGGCTTCGATCAAGCGGCTTTCTGCCAGCTCGGCGGGTCTTGGGGTGAAAGGCCAATCGGACATAATCCTCCAAAAGATTAAGTGGTAAGAGGTCTGACCAGTTAGCTTTATTTTATACCAATTTGGCAGGCTGACAAGGGCTTTGAGCAGATTCAGGTTCGATGAAAAGAATCAACGGGGGAGCGTCTGACTGGCTCGATCTTACGATATCGAGAGGAAGGGATGAGCGGGATCGTCTCAAAGAGACGAGGAAAGCCAAGCAATCGGCGGTTAGAGGGGGAAAAGCTGGAAAAGGCAAAGGAGTTTATTAGGGATCCGAAGACAAGAGGCTTTGAGCCAAGTTTCATGGAGAGAAACTGCGAGAGATATGTGGGGTCGTACTGAGCAAAGAGACCATACGCCATTTGATGATGGATGCTGGATTATGGAAGGCAAAAGCGAGAAAGATCTACAGCCACCACTATAGCCGTGAACGGCGTGAACATGTGGGAGAACTGGTTCAGATCGATGGGTCTTATCATGCCTGGCTGGAGGAGCGGGGTCCAAAAGCATGTTTACTAGTCTTTGCTGATGATGCCACAAGTGCTATCTTAGCAGCAGAATTTGTGCCCACAGTATGGGGTTCAGGCATACCTGATAGCGATCGTCCTCAATTTGAAGCGGATGGTGAAACTGATTAGCGGGGTTGGTTTCAACTGACCGAGTTATGGGACGTGTCAGGCTGAGTGAGGGAGGATTGTCGATATTATAGGAAAAGAGGTGAAAGAGGAGCTAAAAAACCTGATAAAACGAGGCTAAAAGGCCCAAAATGAAACCCTGGTCCGCTTCACGACTGGAATCAATAGTGTTCCTGCTGAATAAACTACTTTTTTCAACGGCCTCCCGTTTTGCATCTTGACAGATATGACAACGATGGCTGAGCAAGCGGCGAAGGGGAAAGCACAAGAGACCTAAAACGCTTTGGTGAGTGGTGTTGGCGTTTGCGACATTCTTGTTGTTTGTCTGGGGTGGGGAAACAAAAAGACACTCAGTTGAGCGTCTTTTATCAGGCGGGGAAGCAGGGATTCGAACCCTGGGTCGAATTTTACTCCGACAACCACTTAGCAGGCGGCCCCAATCGTCCACTCTGGCACCTCCCCAATATTCGGTTGTTAAACCCGAGCGGAGGAAGTGGGATTCGAACCCACGATAGGTTTCCCTATACCTGTTTTCAAGACAGGCGCCTTGAGCCGCTCGGCCATCCCTCCATAGAGACGGTATTCTAACATAAAAGCGGACTTGCTTCAAGAAAAGCGCATCAGATTTTTGTGAGGGGGTCAGCACATGGTATACACTTTTTAGA
>JAAYCN010000112.1 GCA_012729755.1 Chloroflexota bacterium
AGATTAATAAACCATATTTGCCACAGTTCTTTAAATAGCAGGTAAATCGATGAAAAAACAGTTGATAGTAAACGCCGACGATTACGGACACATGGAAGGAGTTTCGAGGGGAATTCGTGACGCGCATCTGCATGGAATTGTGACTTCGACGTCAACAATGATGAACCGGCCTTTTGCGGTTCAAGCGCTTAAGCTTGCCATGGAAGAGACACCCAAGCTTGGTTTGGGAGTTCACCTATGCCTGACCAGCGGCAGGCCAGTATTGCCGGTTGAGAGGGTTAAAAGCCTTGTCAAAGCTGACGGCTTGTTTTGTCGTCCGCCAGAATTTCGCGCGAGGTTAGATCAACTTGATATCGATGAAGTAAGAGCGGAATGGCACGCTCAGGTTGAACAGTATGTAAAAACAACCGGACGCAAACCGGATCACCTCGATTCGCACCATCACTCATCCTATTTCACAGAAGCATTATTTGAAGAGATGTTTGAGCTGGCAGCCGAATTGCGCTGCCCAATCAGGCGCCCCTTTGGCGAGGGGGCTGGCTACTTGCCTGGTCAGCTCTCTGCAGAGCATTTTCAAGAGATGGTGGCAAATTTCGCTGATAGTCCAAGTGCACCTCAACCGTTGACTACCCAGGGTTTTTATGGCACTTTCTATGATGAGGGTGCCACCAAAGCCAATCTGCTTGAAATATTGCATAAAGTGATCGACCACCCGACCTTTACTACTTTTGAATTGATGTGCCATCCCGCATTTGTGGATGATGAACTGATGCAAACTTCCAGTTACAATGAGCAGCGAGAACGGGAACGTCAGTTATTACAGGACCCGGACGTGCTCAGTCTGGCGAGAAATCAACTAACTTTGATCAATTTTAGCCAGCTTAACGCATAGGTTTTTGTTCAGGTAAAAACAAAGGTGAAATAAGCAGGATGTGCATCCCTGCTTATTTGTTACAATACACAGAAAACGAGGTTTAATATGCCTTCTGATACCCAAGTCATCTTCTCAATGAGCCGTGTCGGCAAACTTTACCCACCCAATAGACAGGTTTTGCGAGACATCTCGCTGGGTTTCTATTATGGCGCAAAAATCGGCGTATTAGGGTTGAATGGTTCAGGAAAGTCAACCTTGCTGAGAATCATGGCTGGCAAGGACGAAGACTATCAGGGCGAAATTGCCCGTTCCAAGGGCTATACATTCGGTTTGCTCGAACAGGAACCACAACTGGATGACAGCAAAACAGTGATCGAGGTGATTAAAGAAGGCGTTCAGCCGATTGTCGACTTATTAGAAGAGTATGACCGGATTAATGACGCTTTTGCTGATCCGGAAGCCGATTTTGATCTCTTAATTGAAAAGCAGTCCAAATTGCAGGAACAGTTGGAGCATGTCGACGCCTGGAATCTGGAAAGCAACCTCAAACTTGCCATGGGTGCGCTTGGCTGTCCACCTGGTGAAACACCTGTCTCTGTGCTTTCGGGCGGTGAACGCCGCAGGGTCGCGCTGACCCGTTTATTGCTGACTGAGCCTGATATTCTGCTGCTCGATGAGCCCACCAACCATCTGGATGCAGAATCGGTCGCCTGGCTTGAGCAGCATCTGCAGCAGTACAAGGGTACGGTTATCGCGGTGACGCATGACCGTTATTTTCTCGATAAAGTGGCTGGCTGGATTTTAGAGCTTGACCGCGGACATGGCATTCCGTGGCGAGGGAATTACTCCTCCTGGTTGGCGCAGAAGCAGGAGCGATTGCGCATAGAAGAGAAAAGCGAATCTAAAAGACAGCGAACACTGCAGCGGGAACTCGAATGGATCCATATGTCGCCCAAAGCGCGCCAGTCCAAAGGTCAGGCAAGAGTGACTGCTTATGAAAAGCTGTTTTCCCAGGAATATGAAAAGGAACGCAAGGATCTCGAAATCTATATTCCCTCTGGACCAAGGCTGGGAAATGTCGTTATTGAATTGGAAGGAATTTCCAAAGGGTTCGGTGACCGGAAACTCATTGAGGACTTAACCATCAGTGTTCCGCCTGGTTCGATTATTGGGGTGATTGGTCCTAACGGAGCGGGTAAATCGACGCTGATAAAAATGATCGCAGGTCTGGTTGAGCCAGACAGCGGCTCATTGCGTCTCGGCGAAACGGTCAAGCTGGGCTATGCTGATCAGAGTCGTACGTTTGACCCGGAGCTGACAGTCTTTCAGGCGATTACTGGAGGCGCTGATAATTTAGTGCTCGGGGATATGACCGTTAACGGACGCGCATATTGCGCCTCATTTAACTTTACGGGCTCAGAACAGCAGAAAGAGGTCAAGACCCTGTCTGGTGGCGAGAAAAATCGGGTTTTTTTGGCGCGTACGCTGACCGCGGGGGCTAACGTGCTTCTGCTTGATGAACCGACAAACGATCTCGATGTCAACACCCTTAGAGCGTTGGAAGAAGCGCTGGAGAATTTTGCCGGCTGCGCGGTTGTGGTCAGCCATGACCGATGGTTTCTGGACCGCATTGCTACGCATATTCTGGCTCTGGGGCATGAAGAGAAACCGCGCCTCTTTTTGGGCAACTGGTCTGACTATGAGGCCGATCAAATTGCCCGCTATGGCGAAAAATACCTGAATAACAGAGTGGGATACCGTAGTTTGACTAGAGATTAGGAAACGAAATTAAAAAAATAAAAGCCCCGGTTTTTCCGGGGCAGAGAATGTTACTCGTCTTGCGCTTAGTCGAGGGCTTTAACTTCTTGAGCTTGGGGACCCTTGGCGCCCTGGGTCACTGAGAACTCAACCGCCTGCCCTTCTTTGAGGGTTTTGAAACCATCACCAAGGATAGCGCTAAAATGGACGAATACGTCCTTTTCGCCTGAATTGCGGGCAATAAAACCATAACCCTTCTCACCATTGAACCACTTGACGGTTCCAACTTCACGTTCTGCCATAACTTCCTACTCCTCCGTAGACATAAAAAAACGATTAAAATATGTTGCAGGAGGTTCTGGCTTGAAGGTGTCACACACTCAGGGGAAAGAACTTCCGTTAACTAAACTAAATATACACCTTTTCATGACTCTCGTCAAACATTTTCGCCTGTCAACCTGTGAGGTGTGAAGACAAAACTGGAATGGTGATGCCATGTTTATGACGGTTTCGTTTTGTTTCCCTCAAAGAATTCAACCAGACCAGCCAAAATCAGCATGAAAGCGACCCCTTCGTCTAAATTGCCAATAAAGGGAACATTATCCGGGATCAACTCAAATACTCCGAAAGTTGGATTCAGAATATAGATCAGGCCGAGAATAGCCATGCCAAAAACCAGCCAACGCGGCCAGCCCCGACTCGAAAGTGGTTCAATGATCCTCTTGACAAAATCTGAAAGTCCAATTGGATTCTGTTGTTCTTGTTCGGGCTGTTCACCGATGTCAATAATCTTTTTCTGAGACATTTTACTCCTTCTAAGTTCCTGATTATTTCCAAAACTGAGGCAACCAGCTTCGATTTGCTTCTAGAATATCATCCAACAAAGATTCGGCGATATCAAGATCGTCTACGACTGGGTCGAGCAGGAGGCTCTGTATGCCTAATTGACGGTCTCCATTTACGACCGAATCAACGCAGAGCTGACTGGCTGTCACCTCACGATGCAGCAAGCCAGTAATGCTCTTGGGAAGCTCGCCGATTTTTTCAGCGCGAACTTTTGAATCAGATAAATAGGCCGGCACTTCGACTACCGCGTTGTCAGGTAATCCCGTGATAGCGCCCTGGTTGGGGATGTTCACTGCTTCCCAATAATACTCTTTGTCACTCAACAGCCCTTCGATGACTTCCAGCGCACCCTCTGAATGGGTATCATTAAACATATCCGTACTCTCTCGCTTGGCGATTAGGTCAGATACATGATCCCACTGGAAGTCGCGGACATATGCCATCAACTCCCAGTTATAGAGTGAGAGGTCGTATTTTTCCCATGGTTTGGTTTGAGGGTTGCTCATCCAGGGCAGGTATTCATCGAGGTGTTCATCGCCTGGAATGGGAAACAATGCGAAGTGATCAAAGACCTTGCGGGTCAAAGGCTCAAATTTTGCGTCTAAAGCTTTCCAAGCTTGTCTGAAGACCGGATAGAGGTCCTGACCCGTTTTCCGGTCGGTCAAAGCAGTCATCCAGGTGAAGTGATTGAGCCCAGCCGCCTGTATTTTGAAATGTTCCAAACCTATTTTTGCCATGCGCGATGAAGCAACGTAATTGGCAGGGTCCGCATGAGTGCTCACAAAGTCTTCACCATCATCCAGACCATAAAAGGGGGCAAGGGCTTTGGTGACCATCGCGTACCCCATGGCAAGTTGATGACACAAACCTATTGTTTTGATTGAAGAATATTCGTTCAATAAATAACAAAGCCTGGTCATGGGATTGGTGAAATTGATAAACCAGGCATCAGGACAAACTGCTTCCATGTCTTTGGCAATGCCAAGCACAGTGTTGATGTTTCGAGCCGCGTGGGCGAATCCACCCGGCCCGCCATTTTCGCCATAGGGTTGGCGGAGACCATATTTGGCGGTCAGCTCGTAATCCTGTTGCCAAAGTTTTTCGCGGGGTTGGGTCTCGAGCGAACTGATGACAAAATCACTCCCCGGCAGGGCTGGTTTATGAGAGGAGTGGGAGCTGATCAGCTTTCCACAGCCCCATTCGTCATTCAGCCAGAGGGCGAGTTGGCTCATCAGGTCAAGTGATTCGGCGTTGGTATCCACCAGTGCGATTTCCGCGCCGCGCAGTTTTTCAGACTGGAGCAAGGTTATCAGCGTGCTCAGTCCAAAAGAGACGCTGCCCGCACCGATGCATGTAATTTTGGTCATTCTGGTTCCTTAGTTACGCTTTGTTTTCCAGGTATTCGAGCATGGCCTTAGCGGCTTTACGGCCGGCGCCCATTGCCAATATGACAGTTGCGCCACCGGTTACGATGTCTCCGCCCGCAAATACACCGGGAATGGAAGTCTGCATGGTCAGAGGGTTGACCTGGATGTGTCCATATTTATCAACGACAAGCGAAGGCGTCGTTTTGGAAATAATCGGGTTGGAGCCGTTACCGATGGCGATGATGGCGGCGTCAAGCGGCATTAAATAATCAGAACCAGACACAGGGATAGGACGCCGCCGGCCGCTCGCGTCGGGTTCTCCCAACTCCATTTGAATCAGGTTGACGCCGGTAATTTTGCCAGAGTCGTTCCCGACAAATGAAACTGGATTGCGTAGATATTCGAAGCGTACACCTTCAGCTTTCGCGTGGGCGATCTCCTGCACTCGACCAGGCATTTCCGCTTCACTGCGGCGATAAATGATCGATACCTCCGAAGCGCCAAGCCGTACGGCGACCCGAGCCGAATCAAGGGCGGTGTTGCCGCCACCAAACACGCCGACTTTTTTGTTGAACATATTCAAGACTGGCGTATCCACCTTTGGATATTCATACGCTTTCATAAGGTTAACGCGAGTCAGAAATTCGTTCGCCGAGTAGATCCCCACCAGTGATTCACCGGGCAAATTCAAGAAATTGGGCAGTCCCGCGCCAGACCCGATGAACAGCGCCTCGAAGCCTTCTGTTCCAAGCAGGTCATCGATCGAGTAAGTTGCCCCAATCAGTGTGTTAGGGACAAACTTGACGCCTTGCGCGATCAGCGCGTTTACTTCGTTGCTGACGATCGCTTTTGGCAATCGGAATTCCGGAATGCCATAGCGTAAGACCCCTCCGAAGTCATGGAAAGCTTCAAACACAGTCACATCACAACCAGCTTTTGCTAAATCGCCCGCGCAGCTTAAAGCGGCTGGACCTGAACCAATCATGGCAACTCGATGAGGTTTGGCGGTATGGACAGGTTGAGGCTTTGAAGCGTCATTCTCGGCGTAATAATCAGCGACAAACCGTTCCAACGCGCCGATATTGATTGGATTGTTTTTGCGATTAAGGATGCAGGCGCCTTCACATTGGTCTGATTGAGGACAAACCCGCCCACAGACACGGGGAAGCGCGTTTTCTTCTTTTATCTTTTTGCCGGCGGCGAGTATGTCACCTGCGAGGAGCAGCTGAATAAATTGAGGGATAGGGACAGAAACAGGGCAGCCTTCAACACATTTCGGCTTCTTGCAATTGAGGCAGCGCGACGCCTCTTGTTTGGCCATTTCGAGGTTGAACCCTAAGGCTACTTCGCTGAAATTGGTCACCCGATCACTGACCGATCGCTCAGGAATCTCCAATCTTGGGCCTTGATGATCCTCCGGCGACAATTTGGGTTCGTCCGCCAGTAACTCGCGCACCTGAGTGTCAATCCGACAATCTTCGGGATGGTTATAGGCGCGGTTGCGTTGCATAATGGTATCAAAATCAACCAGATGGCCATCAAATTCGGGACCCTCAACGCATGTGAAGCGCACTTTGTCACCCACCTGAACGCGGCACCCTCCGCACATGCCAGTTCCATCGATCATGATAGTGTTTAAACTGACTGTTGTTGGAATTCCGAAAGGACGTGTGGCCTCGGCAATACTCTTCATCATCGGCAAGGGCCCGACCGCAAGCACATGATCGATTTTTTTGCCATCATTGATCAGGTTGAGCAGTTGATTGGTCACAAAACCATGCATGCCATACGAGCCGTCGTCGGTCGTGTAATAGGCTTCATCACTAACTTCATTGATCTCATCCATCAGGATGATCAGGTCTTTGCTGCGCGCGCCAACGATGCTGATGACGTGGTTGCCAGCCTTTTTCAGCGCTTTGGCAACTGGAAAAGCCACCGCTGCCCCCAACCCTCCGCCAATCACAGCGATATTGCCATAATTTTTAATCACTGAGGCGTTTCCGAGAGGGCCAAACACGTCATGGATGACTTCGCCCTCCTCCATCTGATTGAGCATTTGGGTGCTCTTGCCGACTCCCTGAACAACCAGTGTGATAATTCCAGCGCGCGGATTCTGATCGACAATTGTTAAGGGCACCCGCTCGCCATTGTCTGATAAGCGAATGATTACAAACTGACCTGGTTTTGACTTGTTGGCGATCTGGGGCGCGTAGATTTGAAATTTAACGATCCGGTCAGCTAAAACTTGCCTGGAAACAATACTCCCATTCATTCTCGTCGAAGTCGTCGCAGGTGCGTTTGTCATAAAAGACTCCTTGTCAAAATATGATTTTTAATTTTAAGTTGAAATGATTATGGCTGCAATATGTCCACGCACCAATAGAGAGATTGATTTTTGGCCTGATCAAGTGTGTGAACGACACAATAACGGCCGGGTGAAAGTGATTCCCTGGGATGAAGAATGGTGCAGTTCTGTTCAGCGGGCGTAACCAAAAATGGGATTTCCTTGCCTTCCACATCCATGAATTTGATCGTTTCAATCGAGACCATATTCGTGTAAAGCACCAATTCCGGCTTGTCGCGGGTGACCTGGGGAATGCCCTGAGAATCGGAGGGATTACCAAGCTTCAGTTCCATCTCAGTATATTCATCGCCCGTCCTGACATAAATCCCTTCGGCCGGGGGCAATTCGACAAGCACCGGGGTCGGCCTGGTGAGGAAGGGCAAATTGAGGTTAAGCAAGGTCTTTCCGGCCAAGATCCCAATGACGACAAAAACCATCATGGTCAAGCCGTATAGCAAGACATCAAGCCAGGCTTTGTGTGGCTTGGGCATTTTGGCATTATCGGATTTAAAGACAGGTTCTTGCGGTTGGGGGATGGGACGCGCAGCTTCGGCTTGAACGCCGGCGTTGATGGCGGCCGCAGCCTGAGCGGGCGTGAGCGGTTCAGGAGACTTAAAAACACCGATTGGGCGTGTATAGTCAGAGAGTTTTTCTCCGGGTTTTTGGGGGATATATTTCTTTCGCTGAATAAAGGCTAAGCCGCGTTGCGCAGGCCGGTTTTCCGGATCGATTTCAAGCGCTTTTTTGAGAAAAACAGTCTGCTTTTCTTCATCTTCGATGATTGCAGACAACCAAACCCAGACATTCGCGTTCTCTGGTTCTTCAACGATGGCATCTTTAAGATGGGCAAGAGCTTCTTCCATCATGCCGGCTTTGGCTGCGTCGATACCTTGTTGAAGCGCTGAAGTCATAGTTAGGTCTCCGTGTTGGAAATAGTGCAACCTTTGTACCAGATTTTACCATAATGCGTTATTTTACTGAGGTTATTGCGCTTTATAAACTGTGTACCATGTGCTGACCCCCTCACACTTTGTGATAAGTCTGTCTTGCGGATTTTATTATGGGAATGTATAATACGGGTCTTGTTGAAATCGGGGCGTGGCGCAGTCCGGCTAGCGTGCTTGCATGGGGTGCAAGAGGTCGAAGGTTCAAATCCTTTCGCCCCGACCACGAGGGAAGCAGTCGCATTTGATTGCTTCCCTTTTGTTGTATAACGGGCATGCCATCCGTCTATGGTGGAGGATGTCTACGAAGGGCATAGTTGCTGACGAACTCCAAAGCAACCCTCAAGGCTTATATCGTGGGGTGCGAGAAATCATAGCCTGATGAACAGAAACCTGATATTAGGGCGTATTATGTGTCCCAGTAGAGAGTGTAATACTTTTTTCTGGCTGAGTATCTATTGCAGTTCAAGACTTTCCGCGTTGTACCAATGGAAACCGTTTTCCGCGCAATATGCATTGATCTTGCTTGAAAGATACTTATCCGCGCCATATTCGAGCAAATATACGGGCAAACCGTAATCGTTTACTTTCGAAAGATACTCTTTAAAATAGCCTGTAACTTCTTCACTCTGCGCTTTATAGCTATGATTCTCAAAGTCTATGGCGGTAAACACCGTTTCCTGATTTATCCCGTCGAATAGTGACAGGGCTATATCCTTTTCTATGCACTTTGAAACAAAGGTATCGCCACCGTTGATAACTTGTTTCAGATTGTATTTTTTCAATCCACCCAAAATCTTGCAAAGTCCCCGGAAAATATCTTCTGTCGGATAATTGTAATAGACATCGGCATTGTCCAGAAAGAATCCATCGAACCCCATATCCGCGTACTGTTTGCCTAATTCATCGATGATAAAGCTTTGCCACTCAGGAGAAGCCACATCGATCCACCCCTCATCCGGCCAATCCTCGTAAACACTAAGGACAAGTCCTTGAAATCGATTGTAATAGGGGCGGTACTTTTCAATAGAACCTATATTCAGATAGCCATACACCGTTTTCCCGGCAGAATGTAATGCTTTGATCTGCTCTGTAGAAAATTCCGACGGCTCGATTACAACGAGCCTGTATTGGCTCAGCTTGTCGATTTCATTTCCATTAATACCGAGAAAAACGCCATACTCCTGTGGCTGTCGTGTTGTACATCCGATTAGGAACGGCAAAATGCAAAAACTGATAAAGAATAGTAGCTTTTTCATATTGGTGTTTAAGCAAGGATTTACCTGTTTTGACTGCCTGCTGATCATTGATTAATTGAAAATCTTAAAAGTGCGTATCACTACTTATGCCAGAAAAAGGTCAGTTTCCGCCTGTCTTTTTTGTCTTAACTGACAATTCCATAGGCGTAAAAAGTCGGGATGAAGACGGTCGCTTCACCGGAAAGCCAGGATTCTTTTGCTTTTTCTCTGAGCGATAAAATCTCGTCCACCGGGACGAAACCGCCCAAATCCCAGGCGATCACGTCCCATTCCGCGTCAAACTCCGCTTCCTCCGGGTTACGCCATTCGCCTCCCAAGAGGCCTAATTTCACATCTTCCAGCCCGCTTTGGCGGAAGAGAAGACCTAATTTGCGGCCCATCATGATGTCGACACCCTGAAACTCTAAAGACCTGTTTTGATAGTTGCCGATGTAGCTGAAAATATGTGGGTAATCGACACGTGAAGCATAATCGGGCTCGGCAAACGCGATCACCGCCCCGCCGCGATGGGTGACCCTCACCATTTCTTTGAGAATCGATAATGGATCATCCAACCAGAGCAAAAGGTAATGACAAACCACGAAATCGAACACACCACCGCATACTGGCAGGTGGCGGCCATCCGCACAGATACTTGAAAGATCCGGCAGGTTTTTTTTAGCAAACAGCGAGCGGCTCAATTCAATATCTACTGCGCATGGCCACGCGTGAAGCGCCTGAAAATCGGACATGAGCGCCCCAGTACCACTGCCGACCTCGAGAATGCGGTTGCCGGGCTGAACACCGAGCTTATTGAGCAGGAAGCTGCGGAGGTTGCGCGTCCATCCCGCTTGAAACTGATAACGCCGGTGCCAATCAGTCAGCTTCATTCATCCATCTTTCTTTTTGACCAGATATCCTCAAAACTATCCGATAGCCAGTTGCCCATCTTTTCCTGCCAGGTGTTGTCCGCATACACCTCACCTTTTGGTGAGACGCTCAATTCGGTGTAGCTTTCTTTTCCAGTTATTGCCATATCAACCATTGTCGGGTGATGGTATTCCACAGGTATGGGAAGATCATTGATGAGGCGCAGCTCATAAGAGGAGATATCTTCGGTCAGTTGCAGAGCGAATTTATCCGCGATTGTCGCTGGGGAGATGACTGAAAACGCGTTAGCGCCAAGCTTGGACAGGGAATCGAGAATTGGTCCATAATCTACGCCCTCACGAACAACCAGCCCCACACAGGTAAACAAGTCAAGAGGTAAGATTTGCTGAAGAGCGGTTTGGATAAGCGGATCGGAGGGTTCATAGATCGCGTAGAGATGATCCAAGCCGGACTCGATCATGCGAGCTACATATGCAGAATCGGATAATTTTTGACCACGGCTTACCAAACCGCTAACCAATCCGAATTCTTCTGTATAAGCTAATAAATCGGTCAGATATTCAACCTCGGTTGGTTCACTGCCACAGAAAAGAATGTGTGGTATCCCCGCTTCGTAAGCTTTTTTGATGATGTTTTTCCAGTCGTCCAATTTGAGGTTTACCTTTAATCCAAGCGATCCGCCGTTAAGGTAGCAATCAAGACGATAGGGCGCGGAGAGGTTGTCGACATCGTTATGTGCTTCAAATATGCCCTGGTGTTCTGGGTCGAGATCGATTGTGGTAACCAGTTCTTCCAATTGATGATGGAGCAGTGTAACGTCAGTTAAGCAAGTTTGGGGATCAACCTTAAAATGTGAAGCGACAAGCCTGGCGTTCTCCTGATCAGACTTTCCGTTGATCAGGTTATAGACCATTTCAGTGGCTGTCTGGTTGAGATGCAGGATAGTTGATGCGTTCACGATCAACACGCCTTCTCCATCGGGTTCAACCCGAAGATGCAGGCGATATTGAGGTGTTTTGTTTTCAGGCGTGTGATAAGTGTAAAATCCTTGGGGAATAGGCTTTGGATTTTCAAATATTGCGCGTAGCTTCTCGATTATATTCATAATTGCTCCCATTAGCTAAATACTTCAATGATCGGTTCAACTGTCTGATGCTCTCTGGCAAGTGGACAACCACCGCCGCATTCCAACAGAAAATCGCAACGTCTGCATCCGTCTGGAATATTCTGTCGATGCCTCAGGGATTCAGCCAGAGGATGCTGCCAGATGCTTTCCCACGAGTTCGAGAGAATGTTGCCGAGGCTCTCATAATAAGATTGGCAGGGCAGCACGTCGCCATTTGGCTCGAGGCACATGTTGTAATATGCCGCGGTGCAGCCTTTGACGCCAAGCGACAAAAGCAGGGGGTTAAAGTGGCAATACTGGGTTGGGGTGTACCAGATCAGCTGCTGGCCACTGTTTTGGGTAAACTTAGTCGCTTTTTCCAGAAGCGGGGGCAAATCGTTTTCTTTCAAGCCGGTCTGGACTGTTGCCCCGTGTCCTGAATAAATTAGAGCGTTGATGCCGATGGTGGGGACGTGCTCGTCTGCCAGGAAGGTAAGAATTTCATCCAACCTGCCTGCATTACTGCTCAGTAAAGTCGTGTTAGTCATCAAATAAAGTCTGGAATTGACAGCATTTCTCAAGCCCTCACGGGTTTCTTCCCATGCGCCTCGCGCCAGCACCATCTGATCATGCACATCCGGGTCATTGGACTCAACAGTGATCTGCACATGATCAAGACCCGCTTCGACCAAACGGTCGACAAACAATTTATCAGCCAACCGCCTGCCATTGGTGTTCAAGCCGGTCACCATGCCTTTTGTTTGCGCGTAGCTGACGAGGTCAATCAGGTCATCTCTCAACGTTGGTTCTCCGCCAGTGAAAACAACGTGTGGAATGCGTAATTCCCAGAGGTGGTCGATAATCTCAAACCATTTTTGAGCAGGCAGTTCCGGAAAATGGCGCTCTCTGGCATTGTAGCAATGGGCGCAATTGTTATTGCAGCGGTATGTGATTGCCAGATCCATCCGGTACGGAGCACTGAGAGTTGAAGAGAAGGGCATCGCAGACACCAAATCAAGGTCACATACCGGACAAAGCGCCTGTTCTTTGTCAATTAATGCGCTGGTTTGAGCTGAAATTCGCTCAAAGTCCATTTCTGCCTGTTGTCTGTCGATGCGATAATGTTTCAGAATGGCTTTAACCGCTTGCGTGCGTTCGATCTTATTCAAGACCAGCCAGGCAATGAAGGTCGCGGTGGGGTTTAGATGAACTACCTGTGAGGCATCTAAAATCATCACACCGCTCTGATCCTGGTCAACTCGCAGGTGCACCCTTGATTTTGAATGCTCGGATTCTTGATCAAAGGTATATAAGCCTGTCTCAGGCAAATCTGGCAATGCTCGTTGAAAAAGCTTGAGTCGCATGCGTAAATAAAGCTAACGGCCACCGCCGGCACAGGCACAGGCACAGCCCGCGCATGCACAGGCACATGCGCAAGAAGAGCCTCCTCCGCCTCCTCCCCTGAAACCACCACCTGAACGAGGTTGAGCCGGGATTGGGTTGGTACGGGAAGTAACAGAGCCAGTGAAGACGCCCACATTCCCAATCAGGCTGGCGGTCATGGCTGAAGCGTTATTGACCATTGAGGCAGCAAAATCAGCACCTGGGATACTCAACGGGCGTGAGGTAGTCGTTGAAGGACTGCTGGAGGGCTTTGGTGAGCTCAGGACTCCGCCACCACTGCGATATACCGGATCGTAACGCCCCCACCATCTCGGCAAGATCACAGGACCGCCACTGAAGGTACGCTCGGTGCGGGGGCCGTATTCTTTGTCGAGCATTGTCCATTCGAGCGCTTTCTCATATGTTGCCATCTTGACCTCGGGCGTTGCCGAACCCTCGACAGATGACCACGCTCGAGCGACGATATCCTTGTAATAGGCGACCGTCTCAGGAACTGAAAAACCTTTCATTTTATCTGTGACAACCTTAACCAGGTCAATAATGGTTGATCGAAGAGCGCGTCGACGGGCTTCTTTGTCTTTGGATTTGAAGGCTAAAATAAAGCTTTTCTCATATTCATGGAGGTCTGCCGGCATTGGATCCTTCACCAGGATTTCAAGCGGCTCTTTTTGAGCAACCATAACGGCATCTTTCTTGATTACACCAAACAGAATCATGGTCAAGATGCGGTCAATAGGTTGTTCCATCAGAATGCCGGCTTCAACAGCTGTGAGACCGCGTTTGATGCCGTGCCCTTCGATTGAAATCTTTGGGGGAAGATATTCCATTTTACGCTTCTCATGATCTTTAGCGTTTTTAGCGTTTTTGATGACGGCAGCAATGAATATTGCCAGCGGAATCAGTCCAAAAAGGCAGGGTGTGCAGCTTAATATTTCGGACCAGAAACTCGAACTCGAGCCTTGATTGTTGCCGCTGTTAAATGTCACTCCGATCGCGTTGCTCGGTACAGTGCTGGCTGGAAAGGCAGCCCCAAACAGGTAAGATGTGTGAGTGTCGGCTTCATCGCTGTACCATGAGTAGTAAACCCGCCCATCGGTTGTTGTGGAAGCCTCTACCTCCTGGGTCTGGGGAAATTTTCCAGGTTTGTAGTAAACACCCTGATCTGTTCCCACACCAGGTGGGAGAATGATGGTCATCCGATATTGCGTGTTATTGGATCGATCGAAGGACGAGTCGAAATAGGAGGGAGTGAACTGGAAATTAGCGAAATTCTCTTTATCTTCGCCATCGTAAGGGGTGAGAAATTTCGTGATGCCGTAGACGTTGGCTGTCACGACTCCTGTTGCGCCAGAAGGAATAGCGTTGTTTTTTAAACCGAGTTCAACGCCATGGACGTATTCTGAGTTTTGAATATGTGTGATCGGAATTTCGTTTATCTGAGCGGAAATATTCTTGACCTGATATTCCGCGTAAGGCAAACCCAGGTCCACGAAATCAATCGGTTTCCCACTCGGCGAGTTTTTAAAATCCATGAGGTACTTGAGAGTTAGCGTTCCGTCTGACTCGATGTAAGCCTCAACCTCATAGCGAGTAACTTTGAATTCGTAGTTCTGGGCTGAAACGTTTGTGATCGGCAGAATAAAAATCAGAAGACAAATCAAAAACGTTGTTATTATGAGGAAACGAGATTTTTTTACCATTTTGGCTCTTCGGTGATTTCGTAAGTTGTGCCGCAGCTGTGGCATTTGACCATAGCTGCGCCATTGGCGAGTGTGATATCGCTGGCGTCCAGCGGGGCTCCGCAGGAAGCACATTTCATTGAGTCTAATTTGATATTTCCGGGCAGGTCGAGTTTGACAGTGACATTTTGAGCTGTCTTTGTGGCAGATGTCGTAAGACGTGCGCCGGCATAAATCAATACCAACCCTGCTCCGAGCCCAATCAACCCGGCTATTCGCCAGGCTGAGTCGCCGGTCGCGCCAAAGCTTCCTAAAATCAAAAGCAAAGAGAACATAAGCAGAATTCCTGCTAAAACATAAGCAATAATTCCGGCTGTTTTCATGTTATTCCTCCTGGTTGGTTGTTTTATAAATCACATTATAATCAGATTTTTAATGTAAAACCTATATACAATATTCATTCAAAAATGATATCATCATTCGAAGAATCACACAGAATGAATGACGGAACAAATTTTTAAGGTGCTTTATGATGGAAAATTCACAAATCCCTGACATTGCTGTCTCAAGACTGCCGGTTTATCTGCAAACACTAAATCTGTTGCTTAGGGAAGGGACAGAGGTGGTCTCTTCACAGAAACTGGCTGACCTGTTGGGAACAACGGCGACACAAATCCGCAAAGATTTATCATTCTTTGGCGGTTTTGGAAAGCAGGGCTCTGGGTACAACGTGATTCGATTACACGAAGCGCTTAAAGACATTTTGCACTTGAACAAAATCTGGAAAGTTGCCTTATTTGGCATGGGTCATTTGGGCCAGGCTTTGTTGCGATATCAGGGTTTAGCGAGGAGAGGGTTCGAAATCGTATTGGCTTTTGATGTGAATGAAGCGGTCATCGGCAAGAAAATCAACGGCATGACGGTTCTTAATGAGGCTCACCTTGAACAGGAATTAAAGAAGCAAAATGTTCAGATTGCCATCCTGACCGTTCCGGCGAAGGATGCCCAAAGGTTGGCTGACCGGCTGGTTTTGTCGGGCATCAAAGCTATTTTGAGCTATGCGCCGATCACCATCAAAGCGCCTGATAATGTTCAGATTTCATATGTTGAACCCGTTCTGCAGCTGCAGAAGATGACTTTTTATTTGGAATAAACTGTCAAGTTAATTGGGGTGGTTGCGCAGGATCACATCCAAAAGCGCGAAACCTTTGGCTGTTCCTTCAACTGTGCAGGTAACTGGATTCTCGACGACATAAGCAGGGATGCCCAACGCTACCGTCAGATATTTATCCAGACCTTTTAGCAATGAAGTACCGCCGCAAATGGCGACTCCACGATCGATAATATCGGAAATAAGTTCCGGAGGGGTTTTTTCGAGAACGCGCTGGGCTGTTGTCACGATCTCTTCCAATGGCTGCTGCATGGCATCCACGACCTCATTGGTGGTGAGTGTGGCGGGTTTTGGGAGACCGGTGACCTGGTCCTGCCCTTGAATTTCCATGGTTTTTTCTTCTTCAGCGGGCAACGCCGCGCCAATTCGCAGCTTTAAAAGTTCCGCGGTAGGTTGTCCAATTACCAGGCCATATTTCTTCCGGACATAGCTGATAATTGCTTCATCAAGCTTCAAGCCTGCTGCCTGGGAGGTCTCTGCGCTGACGATGCCTGTCATGGAAATAACAGCAGCCTGAGTAGTGCCGCCGCCCATGCAGATAATCATGTTACCTGTTGGAGTGTTAATGGGCAGGTCGACACCGAGCGCCGCGGCCAGCGGTTGGGGGATCCAGTTCACTTCACGCGCCCCAGCGCCTAGCCCAGCTTCCTGCACCGCTCGTCGTTCAACTGAGGTAATGCCGTAAGGAACGCTGATGAGCACTTTGGGCTTAAAGAAAAGGGTGGGACCGGTGACTTTTTTTATCAGTTCCTTAAGCAGAATTTCGGTGAGTTCATACTCAGCGATCACGCCATTGCGCAGGGGGCGGATAACTTCGATTGATTCCGGCACGCGCCCCATCATGCCCAGGGCGGTGGTACCGTATTCAACCATTTTCATCTCATCGACGACAATAGCCACCACTGTCGGTTCCTGAACCAGGATCTGAGAACCTTCCGCGATCTGAATATTGAATGTGCCGAGGTCGACACCGAGCTCTCTTGAAAATGCCACTGTTTTCCTATTATTTCAAATAATTTTGATAAATTTTACCATCTGACAAGAGTATCTAAATAGTCTAATGGTCAAAGTATTGTAGAACTGTGCGCAATTTATCCTCAACGGTGTCAGGTGTATCACGGGGAATGCTCTGGATCGCGCTTTGCGCTTCTACAATACTATATCCTAATCCGACCAGAGCCTCAAGGACTTGGTCTTCAACCTGACTGATGCGGTGGGATATCTCACCTTCAAGCCCGCCGACGATCTTGCCTTGCATATGGATGAGAATCTTTTGCGCGGTTTTCTTGCCGACGCCCGGGACACGGGAAAAGAATTCGGGCTGTTCATTCAACACAGCACGGCGGATGTTGTCGATGGAAAGATTCGAAATGATGGATAAGGCCAGTTTTGGTCCCACCCCATCCACGCCCAGAAGTTGAAAGAAAAGCTGTTTTTCATCGCTGCTTTCAAAGCCATACAGCGCTAAAAGATCTTCGCGCACGACCAGATGTGTCTGCAAGCTCAATCGTTGTCCCAGTTCGAGCGTGGGGAGCACTGATTTTGAAATGAAAATCTCAAAGCCAATTCCCTGAACCTCAAGAATAACAGTGTCTGAAGTGAGGGCGATAATTTTGCCGGTGAGAGAGGCGATCATTTTAGTTTTTTCCTTTATGACTAAGATAAGTCTGATAAAGGATTATACCTGTCGCCACGGAGATGTTCAGAGAATCAGCTGTCCCCTCCATCGGAATGCTGACCATGTCGGCAGCGGCTGAAATAAGCGTGGTTGGGAGCCCTTCCCGCTCTGAGCCCATTAGGATGAGACAGGGATCCGGGTAGTCAAATGTAAAACAGGATTGCTGAGCTTTGTCTGACGTGCCAATAATAGGAAGTGAATTTGTTTTTGCCCAATCAAGAAACTTGGCTGAATCGGATTTGACCAGGGGAACGGTGAAAACAGATCCCATGGAGGCTTTAACCGAAACTGGATCATAAGGGTCGGTTGAATTGTTGAGAAGAATCAGCCCGCTGGCGCCGACAGCGTCGCAAGTGCGCATGATTGTACCAAGATTGCCGGGATTTTGAATCGAGTCCACCGCGACGAAAATACCGGATCGGGCAGTTGATAAGTTCTGGAGTTCAACCCATTGCTGTCTGATAACGGCGGCGATTCCCTGGGGTTTGTCTTTACGCGCTAATGAATTGAAAACTTCCGCACTGACTTCAATGATTTCAACATTGTTTTTTTGTCTGAAAGCATCGAGGACTTCCCGTCCATAACCGCTGATCAATTCAGAATCAGCATAAACAACTGTTTTTAAGTCAGCCTGAGAATCTAACGCCTGACCTACCGCTTTAAGTCCTTCGGCTAAGAATAACCCTGACTGTTTGCGGTGTTTGGCATCCAGCAGCTTGCGGATTTCGACCATTCGGGGGTTCGAGAGACTGGTGATCATCAGTTGGCTCGACCAATTGCTGAATTCAAGCCAATGGATGCTTGATGACATAAGGCAACTGCCAGAGCGTCTGCCGCATCGTCAGGATAAGGAATGGCGTCTAATTGTAAAAGCACTTTTACCATCATCTGAATCTGTTTTTTATCCGCGCGGCCGCTTGAGGTGATTGCCAATTTAATTTCGTTTGGTGTGTATTCGTGCAAAGGTATTCCAGACTGTTGCAGGCACAATCTAATCACGCCGCGCCCTTCGCTGACTGCCATGCCGGTGGTAACATTCTTTGAAAAAAACAGCTTTTCAAGACCGCAGGAGCTTGGGCGATATTCCGTGAGCAGCTGAGACAATGCTTCATATAAATAGACCAAGCGGCTGGAAGTTTCCTTCACAGCCGTTGCGTCAATTACTCCATATTTAATCAGGATGGGATTGCCAGCAGGATCCTGATCGATAATGCCAAACCCGGTGATCGCGATCCCCGGGTCAATCCCCAATATCGGCATGGAATATTATTCAGCCTCCATCAAGGCCATTGCCTCATCGGTTATCTTGAGGTTCGTGTAAACATTCTGAACATCATCACTATCCTCAATTGTTTCGATGATTTTCATGACCGAGACAGTTTGTTCGGGATCGAGCTCGACCTCTTGCTGAGGTACCATGCGCAAACCGGCTTCTTCAGGTTTGATTCCAGCAGCTTTCAGGCTGTCGTTGATGGATTTGAACGTATCGATTGCGCCGATAATCTCAATATATCCATCTTCCTCAACGACATCATCCGCGCCGGCTTCGAGTGCGGCTTCAAAGACTTTATCGAAATTCTTGCCATCTGAGACGACCGAATAGACGGCTTTTCGGTCGAATTGCCACATCACAGAACCATTATTAGCCAAATCACCGCCAGCGCGGGTAAGCAGATGGCGCAGTTCAGCTACGGTGCGGTTGCGATTCTCAGTGACACATTCGATCACTGCGGAAACGCCTTTACCGAGATAACCTTCATAGGTAATTTCTTCGAGCTCAACACCCGATTTGTCTTCACCTGTTCCGCGTTTTATGGCGCGTTCAATGCTGTCTTTCGGCATGTTACTGGCCCTGGCACGTTCGATGGCGAGGTAGAGGCTCACGTTCATTCCGGGGTCACCCCCGCCTTCACGTGCGGCGAGCGCGATTTCGCGTGCTAATCGGGTGAATACAGCGCCTTTCTTGGCGTCAGCGGCACCCTTTTTTCGTTTAATTGTGGACCAGTGGGAATGTCCAGACATATGCAGATCTCCTTAAAATACTAATTCGAAAATTACAGTGAATTATTATACCATCCGACTGGGTGAGTTGCGTGCTTTCATTTGGAGTTACCAGGGCAATCGCATCTAGATGAGTGACTTTAGCTAAATAAAATGCGAGTCTTTTGGTTTGATATCAGGCTTCCCCTTGGGAAGCTGGCGGGTAATTAAAGAGATGAAGTGAAAGATGAGAATGAGAAAAATAATAAATATTGGAATGGGGCAAGGCTCACGCATGCTATCAGCGTCGCTTCGCACCGCCTCCCGCATGCTACGCCCTTCCCCAACCCCCTACCCGTTTTGTGTTTCCTTCTCGCTGGTCTCATCCTTCAAACAGCCTTGCCTCACCAGCCAATAAGTCACACCACGTTTATCATCAATCAATTGCTACATCCAATAATCAGCGTCATATAAAATCTTCTGAACCTCTCCAAAGAGAGGGCTTAATGACTTGTTTGCCTGAAAAATAAGATGCGATTGCCCTGTTTGGAGTACTTCATTTGGAAAGCCTGGCATTAAGACGATTGAGACGATGTTGCCAACTTGATAACGCAGCTGTTTGTTTCAGGCTTTTGGAAGTACTGACGAGTTCAATTGCCTGATTGCAGATTTCGAAGGCGCGTTTGAAATTCTTGTTGATGTGTTCGTGATACTTGGCCATCTCGAGCAGCGCGTCGAGCGAACCGATCTGACTCGCTTCTTCCCAAAGGGGTAGGGCGAGATGATATTGGCCATTACGTTTGTGAAGCCTGGCTTTCCGCAGCAAAAGCTCGAGGCGTTCTTCCTGTGGCCTGTCAAGATGGTAGCCTTTTATATAAATTTCTTCGGCTAATTCTGAATCCCCCAGTGATTCAATTAAACGGCCAACCGAAGTAAGGTCTTTGATCTCCTTGGTTTCCCAGGCTTTTGGATTGGCGAAAAGGTCCGCGAAAAATGCGAATAAAGCTGCCAGACTGATAACATCAACCTTGTTGTGATAGAAAACACCGACAAGTGGCTCAGCGTTCCCATCGCGCAGATACTGGTTATAAAACTCCGGCACAAGGTATCCGGGTATTTCGCTGTCGTCTCTCTGAAGGCATAAAATTTGCTGTTCGATGTTCCCCAAGTTGCACTGGGCGAGGCGGTTTCGCCAGATTCGACGGGTAAGGTGCAGCAGATCGTAATGAGGCAGGTCAATAAAAGGTGATCGCATTCCCTGTAAGATGAAGCGAGTGTTTAGAATTGGGATGTCAAAGGATTTGCCGTTGTACGTGACAATTCCCCGCATGCCATCACAAAACTCCGCCAGCGCAGTTACCATTGCTGTTTCTTCCGCGGGATTTCTGAGAAAAAACTGCTCAAGCACTAATTCGTTGTCGATAAATCGGGCGGCACCAACCATAAAAGCGATCGTACCTGTGCCGCTGGAAAGTCCGGTCGTTTCGGTATCGAGGAACACCAAATCTTCGAGTTTTAATTGATCAGGTTGACTGCTTCTCGCCCATGAAGCGATTTTAGTGAGTTGAAGCGAAGGCACAATCTTTTGGTTGCCGTGTTGATAGCTGTTTGGGTAATGGTGCAGTGACGAAAAAACGCTGCCGTAAATGGTTTTAATTTCATGGCCAGTGAGAAGTTGGCTGATATCCCGGTGTTTCTTTAACGGTCGGTCAGGTTTTTTTTCAATACCGACTTGCACGCCCATACGTTTTAATTTCTCAGTGAGTTCCTGCCAATCCATCAAAACAAACCTTTGAGTAACGCAAGCGCTTCTGCCTTGCCGCCATAGCCCTCTTCCCCACTTGGACCGACGCAGGCGGGGCAGCCATCCGTACAACCGCAATCATCAATCATTTCGATCGCCTTATGGATCCAGCTTTGATGAAGTTCAAAGAGCCTTTCTGACAGGCCAAGCCCTCCAGGAATATTATCGTAAACAAGAATTACCGGGCGGTTCCCATCAAGCACAGAACGCAGTTCAGCCATCACGTTGATATCTTCACGGTCGCACATAATCAAGAGTGGGGCAAGGTTGCGCAGCGCGTAACTGGCGCCAGCTAGACCGCTGCGCATTTGTACGGCGATTTCTGCCTGGTGGTGACAGGTTGGACAGAGCGTCACCAGGTTGGAAGCATTATTCGCCTGTGAGGGGTCGAAAAAGCTGCGGAAGGGTTGGATGTGGTGGACGTGCAAAGAAGATCGCTCTGGCCTTGCTCCGCATCCACGGCATTGATAATTGTCGCGAAGCAGGATCTTCTCCCTTAGCTTTGGCCAGCCAACCCCGTAACGATTCGGATCGGCTGTCCATTGGTTGCTTTCACGCAGCCGTTCAATGAAGGTTGGATTGAAAGTCATCCAGAAACCAGTTGTTTCAAGTGAGTGAGGCGGCAAGTTGACTTCCCCATGACCAATTGTCTCGTTCGTGAACCAGCGAACCTTGCGATAGCCAACAACCTGGAGCAATAGATTCAGGTTTCCAAAGTGTTTTGAGAAATTATTGAGGTCTTCATGTTTAATGCTCGAGAATTCTTCGATGGTGGTCTGTTGGGTAGGCAGGGTATAAAAATCGCTCTCAACCCGCTGCAGCTCGCAGCGACCGTTCTCGAGATCCAGCGACTTTACCTCGTAACTCTCCGCTTCATGCAGATAGATGGCTTCAGGATGCACCAACCAACTGGCGCTGCCTGCGTCTATCTGCCCAACTGTATGTGGCCCATCTGGGGTTGTCTCAATGAGTGTTACGACATGGGGTGTTGAGCTGCGCAGGGAGACTTGCCCTGAAGGGAACTGATCGGCAACCCAAAAATATTTTTCATTCTGTTTATTAAGCTCCCCTGTTTGGGAGAGCAGTTCGAGATAACTCTGGGTCAGGGAGATGGGTACCAGACCATATTCCTCATCTACTTTGAAAGGCAGTTCAAAAGCTGCGCAACGCAGATGCTGGAGGAGGATGGACAGGTTGTTGGGGTCAATCAGCGCGTTTTCAGGGGAGGAGCCAGACAGATATTCCGGATGAGCGGCGAGGTATTGGTCCATCGCGTCGGGTGAGGCAATCAGCATTGCCAATGAGGTTTGTTGTTTGCGGCCTGCGCGCCCTGCGCGTTGAAGAGTGTTTGCGATCGAGCCTGGGTAGCCGATCAAAAGAACTGATTCCAGATCGCCAATGTCAATCCCCAATTCAAGCGCTGATGTTGCCACGACTGTTTTGATTTCGTTTGTCTTGAAGCCCTGTTCAATTTCCCGGCGCTCTGACTTGAGATAACCGCTGCGGTATCCGCGGATCATGTGGCGAAGCATTGGGTTTGCCCGTTGAAGCATGTAAGTCAGAATCATTTCGACCGTGCGGCGTGTGCGTGAAAAAACGAGCGTCTGGCGACCATTTTCAAGCATTTCGCTCGCTAATTTGACCCCGATCTGCAGGGCGCTTTTGCGCAACCCGAGTTGTGGATCGATCAGCGGTGGGTTGTAAACGATGAAATGGCGTTTGCCGTGAGGTGAACCATCTTCAGCGATTAATTCAACCGGTCGCTCAATCAGGCGTTCCGCCAGCTCTCGCGGGTTGCCGATGGTTGCTGAGGTAAGAATGAATTGCGGAGACGCGCCATAGAAGGCCGCCACACGTTTTAGCCGGCGAATTACATTGGCGACATGTGAGCCGAATACGCCGCGGTACGTGTGCATTTCGTCGAGAATTACGAAACGCAGGCCGCAGAAAAAACGCTGCCAGAGTGTGTGATGAGGCAAGATGCCCTGATGAAGCATATCGGGGTTGGTGATGAGAATATTCGCCGTTTTGCGAATGTTAGCACGTTGATTTGATGGCGTATCGCCATCATAAACAGACGGCATAATTGGCGTGACGCCGTGGAAACCCTCAGAAAAAGTCAGCAAATTTCGCAGTTGGTCCTGAGCGAGGGCTTTGGTTGGAAAAAGGTAAAGAGCGGTTGAATGAGGCCTGCTGATGAGTGTGTTTAACACCGGAAGGTTATAAGCCAGCGTTTTGCCACTGGCTGTGCCCGTCGAAAGCACGACATTGTCGCCATTTTCGAGATGCATCCAGGCCAAGAGCTGATGCATATAAAGCTGCGCATAGCCTAATCGAATAAGAACTTGCTGAAGATCCGGTTGAAGCGCGTCGGGCAGGTTCGCCCACATGCCTGCTGTTGGCTGCGCGACTTGCCAGCTGGTCACACATTTGTTAAATTCAGGATCTTTTTTCCATGTTTCGAGCAGGAAATCAACTTCCATGATGCATGATTACTTACGTGAGGCTTTTTTCTTTCTCGCGTTACTGACCAGAAAATCCATTATCGGATAGATTAACCCACCCATGTGAGTGGCTGCCCAATGAAGAAATTTGGCTTCACTACCCGGGATAACTTGGCTTTTCCTGACGAGCACACCGCTCAGTATTTCAGCGGCAACTTCGTCCGCGCTTATAGCCTTATCCGACCCAGCGATAACATGTGTCTCATAGGGTTTATATTGCGCTTCCCAGGCTAATTGAGGAGTATCAGTATCTGGTGGATAAACAATAGTGACCTGAATTCCCTTGGGTTTCAGTTCGCACCTTAGCGCGTCGCTGAAACCACGCACCGCAAATTTGGACCCGCTGTAAGCTGTGTAGCCGAAAACGCCAATCACGCCAGCCATCGAAGAGATATTTACGATGGCGCCGCTGCCGCGGTCAAGTAATGCCGGCAGAAAATGTTTGACGATATTGACAGTTCCGTGATAGTTGAGGTCCATGGTCGTTTTAAAAACGTCCAAGGGAATTTCCTCGACATACCCAGGTCGCGACATGCCAGCGGAATTGAAAATAAAATTCGGAAGGCGCTCAAGGTCAAGATAAGGCGTTAGTTTCTCCGTAAGCGCCTCAAGATCGGTCACATCCAGCGGCACAACTTCAATCGTCTGGGTGCGCAGGCTGCACAGCGGTTTTAATATTTCGGCTGCCTGATTAAGCTTGTTCTCGCCGCGCGCGATTAAGATGACGGAGCCACCACATTTGACGAATTGTTTCGCGATTGCCAGACCAATTCCACTGGAGCCACCAGTGATCAATGCAGTTTTATCGTTGATGTCGAGATGTTTAGTGGCCACAGGAACCGCAATTCCCTGAGGTACAGCCCGAACACGACGAACCCGAATGGGTAAGCGATTGGCCCTCAGAAATAGCGTTGCAGACGGAAATCATCCGATTGGAAACCTGCTGACGGCATGCGGGACAGCTGATCGGGTCGTCGGCTTCAGCCATTTTACGTATGGCTTCAAAGGTGTGTTGACAGGAAGGACATTTATATTCATAGATAGGCATAATTATGACCTTTGCGTGTAGCGTTAATCCCCTCTGGCGTGGTAGCGTGCCTTAATGGCAGGGATAAGATATTCGTCAAAGGCTCGTTTCTGATCATATTCAGGATGCCAATCCCAATCATTTCGCGCTGCGGCATCGCTGATGTCATTTGGCCAGGTGTCAACGATGCCTTGCCGCTTCACATCCGGAACAAAGTTGATTTCGGCTCCCGGAAAGGCCTTCAGGGTGATCTCACGGATTTCATTAGCGTCCGGATTGAAGCTGGTCACGTTGTAAACGTTCTGAGTTAGCCGTGAGCGGTCGGCTTCCTGGAGCATGATCAGCGACCTGATTGCGTCGGGCATGACCATAAAAGGCAGGGTTGCGTCTGGCCTGACAAAGCAGTTGTAGTTCTCACCTTTTGCCGCTGCGTGCAGCATTTCAGGCCCATAGTCGCTGGTACCACCGGTAGGGATGGTTTCGGCGCTGATTAACCCGGGGAATCGCAACGCGCGGAAATCTACTGACAAACTGCTGTTTGAATCAGCAGCCAGCTGACGATAGTAGTGGTTGTAATAGCGCCCCAGGTGCTCGCAATAGAGTTTGTTGCAGCCATACATCGTGGTTGGGTTGAGATATTCAGACTCGGCAAGTTTGCCCGAATTTTGTTTTGCCTGAAGGCTGGGCAGGCCATATACAGCGATGGAACTTGGATATATGAACTTGACGGATTGACCCTGCCAGTTTGACTGTTCAACAGCAAGCCTCAGCAGGTTGAGCGTGCCCTCAACGTTGATGCGGTGAGCGGTTTCAGGGTTGTATTCTGCTTTGGTTGAGAGTATGGAAGCAAGATGATAA
This sequence comes from Chloroflexota bacterium, assembly GCA_012729755.1. GTDB lineage: Bacteria > Chloroflexota > Anaerolineae > Anaerolineales > Anaerolineaceae > Mesolinea. The sequence goes on from JAAYCN010000112.1 coordinate 25,473, forward strand.
ATTGTGCGAATTTTGTGTTCAACTACCAGGCGTCCTAACAGAACCTGGTCCAGAATGTCGCCGACAATTGCCGTTAACACTTCGGACTTCAACGCCGGGTCAAGCGGATTGACGTCAAGGGCAACGATCGGGTACCCTTTGTTTGAAAGGTAATGAATTAATCCGTGACCAATCTCCCCGTTTGCACCGGTAATTAATACAACTTCCTCTCGCATTTCTCTCCTTTTTTAACTAAATTGGGAAGTGAATATTGACCTGTCGGATGCCCTTGGTCCTGGTATTGGCAATACGTACTACCAAGACCGTCATGTCATCGCGTGGTCGTCCTGTGTCTTGGCTGATAGCGCTGGTGAGGATGAAATCAGCCAGTCCCTGGACGGAAGGTTCCTGTTCGTCAAGCATGGATTCGAGCAGCATGGGCAGGTCAATCGGCTGATTTGTCTGTTGCCCAGCGCTGTAGATACCGTCTGAGAAAAGCACAAAAGTGCTTTCACGGTCGATGGCGAACTGATATACGGAGGGTGTACCTGATTCGTTACCCTCCAGGTCAGCTTCCAATCGCAAAAAATCCACGATGCCGTCCCGAATAAAAAGAATCGGGATGGTGTGATTCTTGGTGATCACGATTGTGCTTGATTCAAGGTCGCATGAAATAATGCTCAAGTTGACCTCGGCGCGGTTTTGGTGCTCACTTTTTATCCCCGAAAGTACCGCGCGGGCAGAAGCGCCGTCATGAATGCCTTCACTGATCAGCGTCATGGTGCGGTGTACAGCTTTCATCGTAACCATCTTTGAGCGGCGGCCTGAGATCTTACCTTCGGCCATGACGAAAGAAATGCCGCCATTGGGGCGTTCGATCACTTCAATCTTGTCACCCTGTTCAGGGGAAGAGTAACGGTCTACCTTTGCGATTGCTGCTTGAATTTCCATTGCTCCATTTTATCGCATCTTTCGCCAAAAAGTCATTTTCGAATGAAGTAAAATCAAAATGTGAGAAAGAATCAATTTTCTGTATTGGGATTTATTGCGCTAATCGCCGTTTTTATTCTGGGCTCTTGCCAGTTTACCCCGACTTTTCAGCCCAAAACGTCGGTTCCCGATTTTCCCATTGCTCCGGGTCTGGCAACGATAGCCGTCTCTTCGGCAACATATGAACCTGGCGCTGTGACACGTATTAGTGAGATTCAGGGCGCGCAGCACCGCTCGCCGATGGATGGTCTTGAGATTCAGAATGTGAGCGGCATTGTAACCGCACTGACCGGCAGCGGTTTTTATCTTCAGGATCCGAATCCAGATGAAGACCCAGCCACCTCTGAGGGAATTCTGGTGGTTTATGGCATTTTCGGCAAAGTGAGCGTTGGTGATTCCCTGGTAATTAAGAGCGGTAAGGTCCGGGAATTCAACCCGAAAGGGATTGGTGAGAATTCACTTACGATCACGCAGATTGTGACAAAGGACATCGAAATTATCTCAGGCAATAATCCTTTGCCCGAACCGGTTGTTTTGGGCCGAACCGGGAGGGCTATCCCCAATCGGATGATTGAAAATGACGCCAAAGGCTTCATGAGCCGCGACAATGTTTTTGACCCGGACGAGGATGGGATTGATTTTTATGAAAGCCTCGAGAGCATGCGTGTTCAGATTAATGACGCGATTGGCATCAATACCGTCTCAGTTCACCGCGAGGTTGCTGTTGCCGCTGATCGTGGCGTTGATGCTGGCGATTTCGCGAAGTCTGGGGTGATCCTGCTGCGGGAAGATGACCAAAACCCTGAACGTTTAATCCTCGACGACCAGTTTATCAATATGCCCAAGGTGAGGTTAGGCGCAAAGTTCGTTCGGCCGATTATTGGAATCGTTACTTACGATTACGGATACTTCCGCGTTTCACCGACACAAAAAATTGTCTTCGACCAGGCGCCTAAAGCTGATCCTGTGGTCAAAGCATTAATTGATCCGGCAAAGTTAAGCGTGCTCACCTACAATGTTGAGAATCTTGACGCGCTGTCCAATCCATCACGAGTAAAACGGCTTGGCGAGCAAATCGTCAAAAACCTGGGTGCCCCTGACATGATTGGCTTCCAGGAAATTCAGGATAACGATGGCATTGGCTTTTCGAATCAGACTTCGGCTGACCAGACCATTGAAAGCATTATTGACGCGATCCAGTCATTCGGAGGACCAAAATATCGCTATCTCAATATTGACCCGGTTTTGAACGCTGATGGCGGTCAGGATGGCGGGAATATTCGTGTAGTTATACTTTATCGAACGGATCGGGGATTAAGTCTGCCGTTTTTCAAGCCGGGCAATGCCACACAGGCGGTCGAAGTGATTAATCGAGGCGACAAGCCGACACTGACGCTTAACCCAGGGCGAATTGAACCTGACGCCTACGCCTTTCAGGATGGGCGTAAACCGCTCGCGGCTTTGTTCAGGTTCAATGGACAGGACCTTTTCGTAGTGGTGAACCATTTTAAATCCAAGGGTGGCGATGGCCCACTGTATGGCGATGAACAGCCGCCGCGACTGGTGACAGAAGGACAGAGGGTGCTGCAGGCAGAGGCGGTCAATCGGTTTGTTTCAAAGATCACCGACATTGACCCTGACGCGAATATTATTGTGATGGGTGATCTCAACGACTTCCCGTGGTCTAAAGCACTGAAATCGCTTGAGGCCAATCAGCTGGCTAATATTTATTCTCATATCCCGGAAGACGATCATTACACCTACATCCACGAGGGAAACGGTCAGGTGTTGGACTACATTCTGATGAGCCATCAATTGGAAAAAATGTTTGAGAGCGGCTTTCCAGTTCATCTGAATACTGCCTTGTTGCCTGACGAAAAGTTGAGCGACCACGACCCGGTTCTGGCGATTTTCGATTTTCAAGAGTACAGTAGCCATTTTTAATAACCTGCTCCATATTTTTTCGCCTAATTGTCACACATTCTCTTTTGGATTTATGTAAGATTTAAGATAAAATCAGTAACAGTTTGACATAAAAATATAAATGTGTATTTTATATAGCGTTCTGACTGTTTTACCGGGTTATAATTAGACAAAATGTCAGACAGGAATTCTTAATATTCATCACTGGAGGCCTCATTGTTAGAAGCAACCACAGCGGAAAAAGATGTTAAGAGAAAAGGGCTGCACTATCTTAACATTCGTGAACAGTTGACAGGCTATTTATTCATCCTTCCAGCATTTTTAATCATCTTCATCTTCGGTCTCTTTCCAATCGCCTACTCGATCTATATGAGTCTCTTTGATTGGGGCATCGTCAAGGGCAAGTTCGTCGCTGACAAGAACTACATCATGATTTTTGGTTCCTGGAAGAACCTTTTGATAATTCTGGTTGGCGTTGGTTTGCTGATCGCCGCGGAATGGGTCTGGAAAAAGGCTTTTCGGAGTAATAAAAACGGTGAGATGATCGCAAAACTGCTTGGCGCCGTTGTCTTGCTCGCTGGCGGTGGGCTGTTTGTGACCGGTTGGATGCAAATGGCGGAATCTGGTAATGCCCAGTTTCTGAATTCTCTGATTGTGACGCTTTATTACGCTCTCGGCACAGTTCCGGCTGAAATCATTCTAGGCATGGTTTTAGCTTACATTCTTTACCAGGAAATTGTCGGTAAAGAAATATTCAGAATGCTTTACTTTTTGCCGTATGTAACGCCGTCGGTGACTACCGCGGTAGTTTTTCAGATTATTTTCTCTTCGCGCGATACTTCGCTTGCGAATCGTCTGATTGGATGGTTCGGGGCTGACCCGCTGAAGTGGCGATTTGAACCCAAGCCCTTTCTGAACCTGTTGGGGATTAATCTGAAAGGTTTTTTGGCCGGACCGAGCCTGGCGCTCATTTCAATCATGCTATACGGCATATGGTCGTTTGTGGGGTATAACACGGTCATTTTTCTGGCTGGGCTGGGAAATATTCCCAAAGAAACCTACGAAGCAGCTGAGATCGATGGTGCAAGCAAGTGGGATATGTTCAAAAATATCACCATGCCGTTGCTCTCCCCAGTCACTTTTTATCTGACGCTGATTGCCTTTATCGGTACGTTTAAAGCTTTCAATCATATTTATGTCATGCGAACACCCAGCGCGGGTGTTTCTGTGGTGACCGCGAGCCTGATGATTTTTGACCGCTTTTACAAAGCGAACCAATATGGGGTGGCAACTGCTCAGGCGATTGTGCTTTTCTTGATTATCCTCGGGTTGACTTTTGCCCAAAACAAATTAATGTCTGATAAGGTGTTCTATGGTTAATACAGCTTTAGATATTGCATCCGCAGCTAAAAGGAAAAACAACCGCGTTGGATATTACCTCGGCAAAGCCATCCTTTATCTTATTCTGATTCTCGGCGCGGTTATTTTTATCTTCCCATTTTTCTGGATGATTTCGACCTCGCTGATGACGTTGGGTGAGACGATCACGCGGGTGATGCTTCCCAAGGTTCCTCAATGGCAGAACTACATTACTGCGTGGAATGAAGCAAAATTCTCAAAATATTTCCTGAACAGCACATTAATCGCATTAGGCACTATCGCTGGTTTATTGTTTACCTCGATTCTGGCGGGATACGCATTTGGGAGAATTGAATTCAAAGGGAAAAATATCTTCTTTGCGCTCTTTCTGGCGACGATGATGATTCCTGAATCTGTTACTTTAATTCCAAACTTCCTGATGATCCAAAGCAAGATTATCCCTTTGCCCGGCGGTTCATGGATGAACACTTATTGGGCTTTAACAGTACCTTTTATGGCGAATGCTTTCAGCGTTTTTCTGCTAAAGCAATTCTTTGCCCAGGTGCCTAAGGAGCTGTGGGATGCAGCGCGAATCGATGGGGCTGATCACTTGCGGTTCCTTGTTCAAGTCGTGTTGCCAATCAGTAAAGCTCCGATCATGACCGTCTTGCTGTTTGCTTTCACAGGCGCGTGGAATGCCTTCCAGTGGCCGTTATTAGTGACAACCAAAGAGGTCTGGCGGCCGATGATGATCGGGCTTTGGAACTTCACCAGCGAAGCTGGCCCTGAGACACACCTGCTGATGGCGGGCGCGGTTATTACGCTGGTCCCGATTCTTGTTGTCTATTTCATTACCCAGAAACAGTTCACACAGGGTATTGCGACAACTGGCTTAAAGGGTTAAGATTAATTATGGATACTACGGAAACTCAACCCTTCCGAGGTCAACTATTCAACTGTTCAAAATGGAGGTTTTGACAATGAAGAAATTCGTTCCGATTTTTGCAATCATCCTGATTGCGGCCATGGTTCTTGGCGCCTGCGCGACCCCAGCTCCGGCACCTACCGAAGCCCCGACGGAAGCGCCTGCTCCTACTGAGGCTCCAGCCGAAGAACCCAAACCCACTGAGGCCCCTGCTGAAGAGCCTGCCTCTGTATGGGCGGATGTGACCCCTGCCAAGAATATTGTTTTCTGGCACCAGCATACCAAAGCGCGTGAAGAAGCGTTGAAAGCTATTGTTGATGAGTTCAACGCAACCAACGAGTGGGGCATCACTGTCGAGCCTGTCCTCGCTGGCAGCTACTCTGAAATTTTCAACAAGGTCAACGCCATGCTCAATACTCCTGAGATGCCCGATGTGTTTGTCGGCTATCAGAATCAGGTTGCTACATATCAGCTGGCCGACGCTGTGTTCGACATGAACACCGTCATTGACGATCCCCAGTATGGTTTGAGCGCTGATGATCAGGCTGACTTTATTCCAGCCTTCTTCAAGCAGGACGTCTTCCCGCTGTATGACAACCAGCGCCTTGCTTTGGCCCCCAATCGTTCCATGGAAGTTATGTATTACAACATGGACTGGCTGAAGGAACTCGGTTACGATGCTCCTCCAGCGACCCCAGAGGAATTCAGAGAAATGGCCTGCAAGGCTGCTGAGACCCCATTCTCAGGTAAGAAAGGCGATGCCAAGAGCGTTGGCTATGAGCTGTCAATCGACACCTCCCGCCTCGCTTCCTGGACGTTTGCTTTTGGCGGCGACATCTATGATTCCGCGACCAATCAATACACCCTCAACAGCCCCGCGGCTGTTGAAGCAATGACCTTCATTCAGGGCCTGTTCAAAGATGGCTGTGCCAGCCTGGTGACTGAAGCCTATGGCGACCAGACCGACTTCGGTAATGGCAGTCTGCTCTTCGCGGTTGGCTCCAGCTCCGGTTTGACCTTCTACGAATCAGTCGTCAAGGAAGGCGCTGGCTTTGAGTGGTCTGTTGCTCCACTGCCTCATACCGGCGAACCTGCCCAGAACATTTACGGTGCCAGCGTTTCAATCGCCAAGACCACACCCGAACGTGAATTGGCCGCATGGCTGTTCATCAAGTACTACACCAGCCCCGATGTCCAGGCCAAATGGGCCGAGGCTTCACAGTACTTCCCGGTGCGCACCTCGGTTGCCGAGAAGATGGCTGGCTTCTTTGATGCCCATCCTTCATATAAGACCGCCTGGGAACTCCTGAAATATGGCAAGTTTGAACCCGGTGTGCCAGGCTACGACTTTGTTCGCGGCAATGGCGTTGATGGCGTCAATGAAATCATGGCTAAGATTGTGGATGATCCCACCGTCGACGTCAAGGCTGAACTTGACGGCCTGAATGAGCGCGCCAATCAGATTTTGGCCGATCAGCTCGCCACCATCAAGAAATAAGATATTTCTAACGAAAATCACCCCGTACACATGTGCGGGGTGATTTGTTTAATGCTATACTATGTGAACCGGGGATGCCAGGTCTCGACGGGAGAAGCTGAGTCCGGATTGCGAGCCGAGAGGTACCGACCTCGTTAACTCAGTACACCAAACAAGTGCCAATCGCACTTCTTATGCTACCCTCCCACTTGCTGCATAAGCAGGTGTGAAGTAGCTGACCTCCCCAAAACGGCGAGGTCACGCTCCCTGAGGCCGTTCGTCCGACCGGAATCAGCAAGAGTGTCATAAAAGTCGGAATGCTGTCTGTCAGGCCGTGAGGCGGACTTAAGAGGGCTTTCGGGCTCAAGCGGATTGTCTTTCAATAGTTTAGCTGGTTGATCTGTTGAAGGATGAAAAAGAATAACCGGCTACGCTCGTAGAAATTCGAGGGTCTAATCTTTCGGACGCGGGTTCGATTCCCGCCATCTCCACCTCAAAAAACGGCTTCATCCGAAGCCGTTTTTTGTATCGTCATTTGAGCATGTCATATAGCGTATTCTCATCAATCACGGGCACGCCAAGTTCGAGCGCCTTAGCATATTTTGACCCAGCGTCAGCGCCCATCAAAAGATAACTGGTCTTCTTGCTGACTGACCCAGACACTGTTCCGCCGTTTTCGCGAATTAATTCGGCGGCTTGATCGCGGCTGAGGTTTGGCAAAGTGCCTGTGATAACGAAAGTTAAACCTTTGAGCTTCAGCGGTTGGTCGGCCTCAATTTTTGTTTCAACCACCGGCCAGACGCCGTATTGACGAAGATTTTCCATCAAATTCTGATTTTGAATTTGGCGCAGCCAGTCCAAAATGGATTGGGCGATGTTTGGGCCAACGCCTTCAACTGTGCGCAAATCATCGAAGCCTGACAGTTTAAGAGCATCAAGATTCTTAAATTTCTCAGCCAGCTTGCGGGCAGCGACTTCTCCGACGCCGCGAATTCCCAAACCGATAATCAACCTGAAAAGTGGGTTTTGTTTTGAGGCTTCGATGGCCTGGAGCAGATTATCCGCCTTTTTGTCCCCGAATTTGTCCAGCGTGAGCAGCTGGGCTTTGGTGAGGGCATAGAGATCAGCGGCCGAGTGAATTAATTGATTATCAACCAGCTGGATGACAATCTGACTTCCGAGTCCGTCGATATCCATCGCGCCGCGCGACGCGAAATTCTCAATGGTGCGTGTCAATTGAGCAGGACAGGAGGCGTTGACGCAATAGTAAGCCACCTGGTCGGGGTCTTTTTCTATTTCAGCGCCGCATGACGGACAACAGGGGGGAGCAGAAAACGGCAGTTGGCTGCCATCCCTTTTTTCGGGCAGTGACGCGATGATATACGGGATAACCTCGCCAGCGCGCTTCACAAGCACTCTGTCTCCAATGCGGATATCCTTTTCTTTGATGAAATCAAAGTTGTGGAGGGTGGCCTGTTTGACTATCACGCCGCTAATATTAACGGGCTCAAGGATTGCCAGCGGTGTCAAGACACCGGTCCTTCCCACATTGACTTGAATATCGGTCAAAGCGGTTTCCACTTCAACCCCCGGGTATTTGTAAGCGAGAGCCCCTCGGGGATCTTTCCCGACAGCGCCAAGGCTTCGGTAGAGATCCTGATCATTGATTTTAATTACCAATCCATCCGCATCATAATTCCAGTTATGCCTCTCGACGCCCGCTGCTTCGCATATTGTGATTACTTCTTCGATTGAATCAGCATGCCATCGCAGTGGAGTAACCGGAAACCCCAGCTTAGCCAGGTATTCAAGTATGCCGAGTTGGGTTTCGGGGATCGGATCTGATGACTGGAGGATCTGATAGATAAAGAGCTTCAGCGGCCGACCCGCAGTGACCGAAGAATCCAGCTGCCGCAGTGAACCTGCGGCGGTATTGCGCGGGTTGAGGTAAAGCTTCTCGCCTTTTGACGCCAGCTCAGCATTAAGTTTTTCAAAATCGGTTTTGAAAATGATGGCTTCACCGCGCACGACGATCTCTTCAGGCATGTGGAGCGTTTTATCAACGGGTATTCTGAGGGGCAAACTGCGCAGGGTTTTAAGATTTTCGGTGATGTCTTCGCCAACCAACCCGTCACCGCGGGTGGCGCCGAGCGCAAACTGCCCAGCGTGATAATGCAGCACGACTGTCAAGCCATCCAGTTTTGGTTCAAGAACAAAATCCGCCTTTGCGACTCGAGGGTCAAGTTTGAGAATGCGCTGGTACCAATCGATAGTTTCCTGGCTCCCGAACCCATTTGAAAGGCTGAGAATTGGGGCGGGATGGTTAACCTTTACGAATCGATCAAGAGGGGCTGAACCAACTCTTTGGCTGGGTGAATCAGCTGTGACCCAATCCGGATGGTTTTTCTCAATTTCTTTCAGCCGATTAAAGAGCTGGTCATAATCAAAATCACTGATTATGGGCTGGTCGAGGGTATTGTAAAGATAATTATGATAGTTGATTGTCTCGCAGAGCTGTTTATATTCTTGATAGAGGTTATTATCTGTCATGTTGCCTCCGGATAGAAAATGTTCCCGGTGAGATTCGAACTCACATGACTGGCTTCGGAGGCCAGTGCCTTATCCATTAGGCCACGGGAACAAACTCGCCTATTATACTCAAAACTACGCGATTTTCGGCAACTGGCCAATCATCGCGTCAAATTCACCCCTGAATTCAGGGTGTTTCTGCCAAATAACATTGTTTCCATCCCCCAGGTGGCGGGGGATGATATGAAGATGCAGATGAAAAACGTCCTGCTGGGCTTGCGATCCGCAATTGGTCAGAAAATGAAAATTATTTAGACCAAGGTGTTCACGATAAACCAGCGCAATTTTCTGAGTGGCCAGATTGACTTTGCTTAAAAGGGTTGGCGGAACGTCAAGAAAATTTTCATAATGGATTTTTGGGATAACAAGGGTATGAAATCTCGAAACCGGAAAAATATCCAGAAAGGCCAGAACGTCATCATCTTCGTAGATCTTAGCGGCTGGCGCTTCGCCTCGCACAATCTGGCAGAAAACACAATCACTCATTCTGAACATCTCCTTCAAAACTCATTCCAACCCGAGTGATCGAAACGGTTGCGGGGTTGATGCCGGCTAAAAGCAAGATCTCATCGACCCGCCCTGTCGCGCCAGGAATGGCAGACAATTGCATGCGCGCGAGGCTCGGGCTTATCCATTCGAGGTTTAAGATGCATGGCTTGATATCCAAAGATTTGCCTCGCCGTTCAATGATCAGGTTGGGGTCAGCCAGCAGAGCGGTTAATTTTGCCTGCGGATCAGGGGTATTGAGAAAGTCAATTGAAAAGGTGCTTTCTCTCAGGCTATCCTGCAGACTTGGCATTTTATTGGGAACAACTCTGGCCTTATGAAAGCGCAAACCCAGCGGGGATGCCTGATTAAGCCTGCTGAGCACTTCGGGAATAGCGATGTGATCGTCCAGCCAGATATCCAGAACTTCGGCGGTACTTTCCTGACCTAAGGGGAGCGCGCTGGCCAGATTTAAGCGGACTTTAGGGTTGAAGCCCTGTGAATATCTCAGCGGCAAGCCGGAACGCCTCAGGCAGCGTTCGATCAGCCGCTGCAGATCGAGATGACCGACAAAGCGCAAGTCGCCGGCTTTGCTGAAAGTCAGTCTGAAGCGAACAGGCTCATTCGAATTCACGGACACCCCCAATACACATCTGCGGCAGTTGGGCGCAGATCTGAAAAGCTGTCAAGGATACCGCAATAGTAACAGCCGTTGCGGCAGTCAATTCGTATCTCTCCTGACTGGCTGGCCAGAAACTCACGTTTCAGAAATTGCTTGCGTACCCCAGTGGAAATGTGTTCCCAGGGGAGAATTTCATTGAGGTCGCGCGTTCGATATGCGTAAAAATCAGGATCGAGGCCATTATCGGCAAAAGCGTCCAGCCATGCCTGTTTGTTAAACTTATCCGACCAGGCGTCAAATTTCGCGCCGTTCAGCCATGCTTGTTGAATGACAGCGCTGAGACGACGGTTGCCTCTCGAGAGCCAGGCCTCAACGAGTGATGACTCGGGTGAGTTGTAGGTGAGTTTGATGCCAGATTTGCGGGTTCCGTCTTTGAGAAAGTATATTTTTTGATTGAGGGTCTCGAGTTTTTCACTGGCATACCATTGAAAGGGCGTATGCGGCTTGGGAATGAAACCGGCTACGCCAATGTGAACCCTTACCCGATTGCCTCTAATTTTCCTGCCAATGCTCAAGACCTTGCGGGAAAGATCCAAAATAGCCTGAACATCTTCCTGTGTTTCACCCGGCAATCCAACCATGAAGTACAACTTCAAACTCAGCCAACCATGCTCAAAGACAGTTTTGACTGTATCAAGAAAATCTGATTCGTTGAGTGGTTTATTGATCACAGCGCGCATGCGTTCAGTGGCAGCCTCAGGCGCTAAGGTAAAACCACCCGAAGGTTTCAGTTCCTTCAGCTCATCCATCAAATCTACCGAGAAAGAAGCAATGCGCAGTGAAGGCAGACTCAACTGAACTCGCCTGTTGGCGAAGCGCAGGTACGCTTTTTTTATCAGCTCAAGGATTTTTATGTGATCGGAGGAGGACAGCGAAAGCAGCCCGACGGCTTCGTAGCCGGTAGCATTAAGGCCTTTTTCGATTGCATCGAGAATTTCCTCAACCGGTCTTTCACGAACTGGTCGATTAACAGCGCCAGCGTGACAGAAACGGCAACCGCGCGTACATCCGCGCATGATTTCAACCGCGATGCGGTCGTGCACAATGTCCACATTTGGCACGATAAAGTCTGTTGTCGGGGGAGGGAGTTTTGCGACAATGCGTTTGGTGACAGTTTCAGGGATGTCGTCGAAAACGGGCTTGATAGATCGAATAGTTCCGTTCTCATGGTAGTCAACCGCATAGAAAGCCGGCACGTACACCCCGTGAATAAGCGCGAGGGAATGCAGCAACTCAAGTTTGGATTCTCCGGCTGACCGCCACGCCAGGTAAGCCGCGGCAATTTCGAGCACGATCTCTTCGCCCTCGCCAATCACAAAAGCGTCAAAGAAATCAGCCATGGGTTCTGGATTAAAGCATGCCTGGCCACCTGCAATAATCAGCGGATGAGCGTCATTGCGGTCTTTTGAACAGAGGGGAATATTCGCCAGATCGAGCATGTTTAAAACGTTTGTGTAAATCGACTCGTAGGGCAGAGAGAAACCGATGATGTCAAATTCGGATAATGCTTTTTTTGATTCAAGCGAAAACAGGGCGATACGATGTTCCCGCATGGCCTGCTCCATATCAATCCATGGA
>JAAYCN010000113.1 GCA_012729755.1 Chloroflexota bacterium
AGGCTTGTAATTTCACTCGTCTTTTCATCAATCGATGCCTTAAGGGCGGAAAGCTTATCGTGCAATTTCTTTTCACGATCAAAATATTCTTTGTACGACACTTCCAAATACTCAATCAAAGAATCTACAGCACGAGCAAGTTCATGATTTTCAAGCTCCAAAGAATCCATATTCTTAGCCGCCGATAACCCTTGTCTTTCTTCATTTGTAATCGACTGCTTCTTCATAGCTGCCATCCTTTTTTCTTTGTCTTGGGAGTCTTCAATAGATTGCATCCCATAGCGCTTTATCTTCAAGTATATTCGCTATTCTTTCTGAGGCATGTCCATCCCCGTAAGGGTTTATCGCCCTACTCATATGGGCATAAGATTCTTCATCAGTTAAAAGAGATAATGCTTCTTGAAAAATGCTATTCTCTTCAGTACCAACCACTTTTACAGTTCCTGCCTCCACTGCTTCTGGGCGCTCAGTTTCTGTACGCATTACTAACACTGGCACGCCAAAGGCTGGGGCTTCTTCCTGCAATCCACCTGAATCCGTCAATACAAGTTTGCAAAGGCTCATGAGATTATGCAAATCCTCGACGTCCAAAGGCGGTATTAATCTAACTCTCGGTAATCCACCAAGAATGAGATTGACCGGCTTTTGAATCTTTGGATTAAGATGGACTGGATAGATGAAATAAACATCCGTGAAAGTATCATGCAGGCGACGGATCGCCTTGCAGATATTTTCCAATGGTTTGCCCAAGTTCTCTCTACGGTGAGCGGTAACCAAAATCAATTTATTGTTACTTGCCAGTTTTAATCTTATGTCAAGTAAATTTGAGTCTTTAAATACGTAATCCGCTTTGACAGTTGTGGCAAAGGCATCAATAACGGTATTACCTGTAATGAAGACATTATTCTTGATACCCTCAGCCAATAGATTCTGCTGATTTAACTTTGTTGGACAAAAATGCAAAGAAGCAATTTGGCTTGTCAATACACGATTCATCTCTTCCGGATATGGAGAGAGTTTGTTGTATGTTCTTAGCCCTGCTTCAACATGACCAACCCTGATCTGTTGATAAAAACCAGCTAATGCACCTGCGAATGAAGTTGATGTATCCCCGTGTACCAAAACCACATCGGGCTGAACTGACTTGTAAACGTCTTCAATTTTAATTAGGATGTCAGAAGTTATAGTCGTTAAAGTCTGTTCGGTTTTCATGATATCGAGATGGAAGTCAATGTGGGTACCAAAGATATCAATCACTTGTTGGAGCATTTCTCGATGCTGGCCAGTCAGGCACACGGTATTCTGGATCAATTCCCTTCGATCCAACTCTTGGATTAAAGGACACATTTTAATTGCCTCTGGCCTTGTACCAAAAACCGATAAGACTTTTATCATTTTCTTTTCCTATAAGCTAAAATATACCATAGTAAAACTTGGCCTCAATAAAACCAAAGTAAAGTCATTTAGTAGATAATAAGATCTGTTTTGGGACCTTAATGCAAAAAAACATAACACGTATTGTTGAAAATTATTTTAGCAAATTTAACAACATTGTCACGAGATTTTCCCCCATGCTCAAAGAGCAAAAGTCTCAGATCGCTAATCTAATTAACGCTCTTAAATCTTCAAGCCTCAAATCAATACTAATTGCAGGTCCGTACGTCTCCGATATAGATGTCAATGATGGATACCAAAAACGAGCCTCAATAGTAGATACGGTTATAGGGAACTTCATTGTAAAGATCTATGCTTGGCCATATGACAAGCAGAATGATAGTGTAGATTTCATAATTGAGCAGAAGAAATCTAATACATATGTGATCCGATACAATATGTTGAGCTTAAGTCATATAGCTAGTTTAAACATTATTATTAAGCAATGTAGCTATATTTATTGTCACAGTATTGCCGCGATCCATGAAAGAAACTTCACATCAAATTGTGCTATTAAGATCCTTGATCTTCATGGAGCAATACCAGAAGAATTCCGTATGGCTGGCAATAATTGGCTCGCTCTTAAGGCAAGTCGAAAAGAAGCGAAAATGTTGAGAAACGCAAATACTATTGTGTGTGTTAGTAATGCGATGGTAGATCATATTAGAAGAAAATACCCCAGGTTGAACTCTGATTTTATTGTTCTCCCAATTTTAGATCCGAGATTAGAAAAGAAAAACGACTATCCGACTAATAGGCTAAACACGACGAAATCAAATCCGAGAGTTATCTACGCTGGCGGATTGCAAATCTGGCAAAACATTCCTCTGATCCAAGATCTTATTATAAAAACTGGTCGGAGTTTTGACTATACCATTTGTGTTCCTAACCCGGCTGCATTTATGCACAATTCGGGAATACCAAATGACGTACACTTTGTTTTATCTTCTTGCTCAACTAAAGAGCTCTGTCAAATTTATAAAAAGTCTGATTTCGGACTTTTACTGCGTGACGATTCCATTGTTAACGAGGTTTCATGTCCAACAAAGCTCGCAGAGTACCTCTACTTCGGTGTAATCCCTGTCCTACGTTCTACAAAGATTGGTGACTTTGCCAGGCTAGGCATGAAATTTGTTCGATATGATGAATTTAAATTAAAAAGGGTTCCATCCAAAGAAGAGTGTGAGATCATCAGGAGTGTTAATATGAAGGTGCTTAAGAAATTACAAATAGAATTTCAAGCTGGCAGGAAAAAGTTAAGAAAGCTAATCTGTATAGAAGCGATATGAGATGACCATTAATCAGATTGCTCTCGTCGGTGAGACAGAATTTAAGACCGCCTTCGACTATTACAGATATATCAGTCCTTGCAACTATGCAGGTATCAGAGTTGTTAATGCATTATCAGGCTCTTATCTGGATTTCGAAAAACTGAAGAGGAGTCAGATCATTTTAGTTACCAGGGATGAACCTAAGCGTTTCTGTCGTTTCCAAATATTATTGGCTTTCTCTAGATTACACGGAATACCTGTAATCTTAGACATGGACGATGAGATTCTTAATCTCCCCAAATCTCATCCTGACTTTATCTCCGGATTTTATGCTGACAGTTTACCTGCAATACTCGCAGCAATGTATTCTGTAGACGCGATCACAGTCACTAATGAACATCTTCGTAATTATGCTAGTAGGTATAATGACAATGTTGTCATACTACCAAATTATCTTGATCCTGCAATTTGGCCTCTATCATCTAAAGCCGACAGGGAAATTGGCCACACAGAAGATGCAGAGAAAAAAATAACCATCGTCTATTCTGGCTCGAACACACATTCCCCTGATCTTAATGAAATTGCTGAATCTATCATTTCGATATTGAATGAATTCAAAGAGCAAGTTATTTTTAAGAGTATCGGGGTTCCACTCCCAAAATCAATGACGGATGTGAAAGGTATATCTTATATTTCCCATCTCTCGTACGATTTTCGAGAATACAGTAGACTATTACGCGAGGAAAGTGCTGATATTGCCGTTGCTCCACTTAACAATAACAATTTCAATATGTCGAAAAGTCCTGTCAAATATTTTGAATACTCATCAGCAGGATGGCCTGTTATTGCTTCAGATTGGGGCCCTTACAAAGAAGTAATAAAGCATGGTTTTAATGGGTTGCTGGCCTCAGATAAGGCAGGTTGGATGGCTTGCCTGCATGAACTAATTATGAGTAAGGAAAAACGTGATAATCTCAATCATAATGCGGTACAAACGATCGATAATTTCTATAACATTTCAAAACATTCGCGGGAATGGCTGTCTGCCTATGAATCGATCGTTAGATCTGGCATCAGAAGAAAGCCAAAAGTATCTTTGCAGATACTTGAAGAAATCAAGAATATTGCTATCGCGTTAGAGGCAAAAGATAGATTCAAACAAGTTCATGAGCAAAGTGACGGGCTTGATGAATAAACCTGCTGTAAACCAGAACAAAAATCAAAGTTGCTTCTTCCATATTAGAAGGTATATCTCTAGAGGAATCACTTATTTGAAAAAGCATGGTTTAAAAAGATTTACATCGAAGGTGTTTGGAAGGTTAAATTGTCTGATTCTACCACCTAAACTAGGCCACAAACCTGATATGAAGAACGATTCAAGATACCAGAAGCATTATTTCCAAATGCTCGATAATGCCAATTCACAGGTTCAAAGTAAGTTCATAATATCTGAACAACTCCAAGAAATAAAGGATATGCCTAAGCTAATCGCTTTTTACTTGGCGCAGTACCACCCGATACCTGAGAATGATACTTGGTGGGGTAAGGGTTTCACAGAATGGCGCAACGTCTCTAAGGCCGTCCCACAATTTGAGGGACACTATCAACCTAGATTTCCTGGTGAATTAGGTTACTACGACCTACGCTTACCTGCAATTCAGGAGCGACAAGCGGAACTTGCTCAAAAAAGTGGCATTTATGGATTCGCTTTTTATTACTATTGGTTTTCAGGCAAGCGTTTATTGGAAACTCCTTTGGACAATTTTGCTCATAATCATAATATCTCCTTGCCTTTTTGTATCTGTTGGGCAAACGAAAACTGGACGAGACGGTGGGATGGAAATGACCACGAAGTGCTGATGCACCAGGAGCATTGTTTCGAAAATGATAAATCTTTTATTCATTCATTAGAATCCTACTTAATTAACCCTCGTTATCTATGCGTCGGTGACCGCCCGCTAATCTTAGTATATCGTCCAATGATCATGGGAGATATCAGTCGCACCATAGATTATTGGAGAAATTATTGTATTAAGCGAGGCCTCAATAACCCATATCTTGTTGGGATTCAAGCTTTCGATTTTGAAGATCCCAGAGGGATAAATTTTGACGCTGCTGTACAGTTTCCACCTTTACGCGGAGATTATAAAAACATAACTAAAACATTAAAGTTACTAAATGGTAACTACAAAGGTACGGTTTACGACTACCGAGAGTTATTTAAAAATTACACAGAACAACAAGATCTCGACTTTACGCTCTTTAGAGGTGTTACCCCAATGTGGGACAATGAGGCGCGCAGACCGGCAGCTGGAAACACGTTTATAAACAGCAGCCCAAAACTATATCAGCGCTGGCTGGAGCTAAGTTGTTACCATACAATGAAAACCAACAACCCTGAAAAACTGATTTTTATTAATGCCTGGAATGAATGGGCTGAAGGTGCCTATCTCGAACCCGACCGCAAATACGGCTACCAATACCTTCAAGCCACGCATGATGCTCTTTCTAATATTTCTAATGTGACGCTATACCAACACGACCAAAAAGTTAACAGCATCCAAAATAAGAAAAACAAAATTGCCGTTCATCTTCACGTATATTACCAAGATCAGCTAGACGAGATAGCTAGTTTGTTGGGAAGCTTAGACACAGATTTGGATGTTTATATCACCAGCCCTTTGGAAAAATGTTCATTTCGCGAAATAATCGATCTTTTTCCTGATAGCTATATTATCCGAACACCAAATCGGGGTAGAGATATTGCCTCTTTTATCGAGGTTATTAGGCGAATAGAAAGCCTAGGCTATTCAGCAATTCTAAAAATCCACACTAAAAAATCGCCACATAGAAAAGATGGAGACGAATGGCGGCGTGATATCTTCACCAAACTTATTAACGCTCGAAGCCTGGAATCGATTCTAAATGCCTTTTATCAAGACAAACATTTGGGTATTGTTGGCCCATCAGGTCATCTGATACAAGCAAATCGTTATTGGGGAACTAATTACGATCAAGTAATAAAACTGCTCGATGAAATTGGCATATCAACTAAAATTCCAGAACATGCAGTATTTGTCGCCGGTTCAATGTTTTGGGCAAAACCCGAAGCACTAAAATTCTTATGTTTTTTACCCAGAGGCTTTAGTGATTACGATTCAGAACCTATTCCTTCAGATGGCAACTTAGTCCATGCAATCGAAAGAGTAATAAGCTTGGGAGTTATTCTTAATGGATATAACGTCTGGCAAATTGACAATTCAGGAATAATAGAAAAGCCAAAAGCTCCCAGCAAATATCAATTCGCTGATTGACTATATTAGTTAATTAAACAGCTAATACTTGACTCACTCCTTCCATCCACAATGGGCAGGGCAAACGCATCTAAATTGGGCAAGGGACATGCATCTCACGTTTTAGTGCCCTGAAGAGAGCTTTTTGAGCATATTTTGAACGTGTTTAGGAATATCTGGTTCGATTAGCACCAGTTCATTCTTGATTTTCACTTCTGCTGACCTAAGTGGGCGGATGGTTTTGATGAATTGTTTTATGCTCACGCCAGTCTGCATCTCGATATTCTTGCTAATTGCCAAAGCAGCGAACACTATTGTGAGGTGGGCTTCAATCGCGTTTCTATTCTGATGATAAACGGGTCTGGCTTTGAGGTCTGACTTCATCATCCGAAAGCTGGTTTCCACTTGAAAAGCTGATGATAACAAGCAATCACCTCTTCATCCGGAATGTCCAGATTAGTCACATAGCCCTTGATTCCCGCCAATGCTCTCGCCTTCTCAATTAGCTCCAGGTTCAGATATTTTTTATCCGCTGCAATCGTCAGAAACTTGGTTCTGTTTGTTTTTATCTGACCAGCAATGGCTTTTTCTGCCTTAGCAATCTGTTTCTCGATGTTACGCATGTCCAGGGCTGCCCGTTTCTCGCGATATTGATAGACTATGCGATAGTTTTTCTGTTCTGACACCACGATCTGCTGGTCTTGCAGGGCTGTGGTCTTGCGAAATTCAGCTATCTCATAGGGCACTTTGCTCAGACGAGAGCCCACAATGCAGGTGTAGCCAGCTTTGGTGAGTTCATCAAGGTTGCTGGTACTGAGCATAGCTGCGTCTGCCACCACTGTGACTTTCTTCAAATTGTGCTCCGCCTGAAATGCCTGAATAACCGGTAGTATGGTTTTGGTCTCGCTTGTTCCCTTCAAAGCTTTGTAAGCCCAAAGGAAAGCTATTTTTATCCACCAGAAGCCCTATGATGATTTGAGGTTCCAGTCGCCGTTCTTTACTCAATCCTGGTTTGCGATACTCATCTTCCTTCTGCACCTCAAAGTACAGACTGGTGACATCGTATAACACCAAACTCAAGGTCTCGCCGTGAATGTGAAATCAAAACAGGCTTGTGTGATGACTTTGCGATAGTCTTGCCCTGAATATTACCTCGATTTTTTCTTGACTCTATCTTTGGTTTTTCGATTCACTTTTGACAGTTCTGTATAACTGACCAGAATCCAATATACCCCTTTTAGAAGGTCGGAAGAAGTGAAAAGGGGATACTACCGGATAAACCAATCAGAGAAAACATTAGCATAGAGCTTAACAAACTTGAAAGGTCCTCCTGCAAAAAAAAGGATTAACGTTATAGCCAGAACAGTGAACCGCAATACTTTGTTGGGAAGCCTGCTGAGCGTATATCCAACTAATACATATAACGGGCCAATTATCGGAAATAGATACCTCCCTTGTATGCCAGCAACATGTTGAAATGTGTGAGCCAGTTCACTCTTGTAATTAGTGATGAAAACCACTGTCAAATAGAATAGAACAATAAAAATCAGACTTCCCCGTGAAAAAGACACATCTTTCCAACTCAAAAAAGATAAGCACATAATCATCAAATAGAAAAGCTGGTAAAAGGGTATTATATGTGCAGGAAAATAGACTTTATGCCCCAAGATTCCATATATTTTTGAGAACATGTCCTTAATCCAGAAATCGAATAAATATGTAACAGGATGAGGATAACCTTTCTCTACTGCTTGGATGAGACCCATCGGACCCTCAGGTCCGAATTGTTTAGCGCGCAGATAATATGGATCTAAGGCGCATTGAGTCTCAGTGAGTATATCCGAACAGCGGGCAGTAATTGAGCCGAAAACAATAATGTTGTGTCCATAAATTAATAAATTACCCAGAAGTAATATAAACAAGACCACTGTCATAAGAATCGTTTGTGTCTCCCTAAACTGAAGGGGAAAGATGTCTTTTCTTTTATGAACAGTAAACAAAAACCAAGCTAAAAACATCGGGAGGGCTAACGGCAGTATGGTGAACTTGACCAAACAGCCTAAACATATGTAAATCACTGATCGTAAAGTATTCTTTTGATAATCCCTTCCAGTAAAAACAAGAGTTAAATAATAGACACTGGCCATACTAAAGAATATCGCCATGTTATCATAATTTACTCCACCAGATAGGAACACAAACATCAAAGTATTTGACAGAAGAAATACGGGGAGAATACGCCATCCTTTTTTAGGAATTATCAAACAAGAGAGTTTGAGAAGAAAAACAAGCGTTCCTATCGTATACAAGCTGCTAAGTAACCGCAAGATATGTAACAAAGAGGTATCATTAACGGAAGGATTAATCATCCTCACAAGGTTAATCACACGTGCGTTTATCCAGAAATACAAGAAAGGATTGTGTGAAATATACCAACCCAGTGAATATGTTTCCGGTATATCAGGAGGTATTCCTAAAGTAGTTGCATAATATTTTGAAAAGAGAAAATGCGCGGGCTCATCAGGAATAATTTGCACTTCCAGATTTATCGCGATGAAAACTGAGTATAAAGCAAATACGAATATCAGAACAATGAAGAGTATCGTCTCTATCTTCGACAACTTATGAACGCCATCTGTAATTGACGGGGTTTGCATCGATTTGTTAGTATCTGTTTGTATATGCGAAATCAATTTCTCTCTAGAAATACTGCTTGCTTTTACTGGATATTTTTGCATAATACAGTTTTCCTCTTATAAGATCCTATCATTTAATAATCCTAGTTGTTTCTTTGATTAACATTATCAATGGCAAACCTTCTAGCTATCTAAAAAACCATCGTTATAAATTAATGGCAAGCGTTAAGCCACTGCACCAATGAATACAATTTACTTGCAGCTTAGAAAACAATTGGCCAATATCTAACACATTGACCATCGGTCTATTGGCAGGCACTGGGAAATCGCTGCTTTTCGCAGGTAGTATTTCTTTTACCACCTGCTCTTCTTTCTTAGGATCAAGCTCTAATATTGCCTTTGCCCACTCATACCGGCTACAGGAGCCACCCCCAGCACAATGATATAAACCACCCTTCTCAGACAGATAACCAGACACATCATCACGCCCTTGCGCTAATATGAGGGCTGTGACCTCCGCCAACATCCTGGCTGAGGTCGGTCCACTTATCTGATCATCCACCACACGCATCACCTCCTGCGTGCGTGCCCAGTGCAAGACTTTGGTGACAAAACCTCCTTGCCTCATCGAATAGACCCAGCTTGTCCGCAGAACCAGATTGACACATCCCGAAGCCTCAATCGCCTGTTCCCCTTCCCATTTAGTCTGCCCGTATACATTCAGCGGGTTAGGTCGGTCAGTTTCAACATACGGGCTGCCTTTTGTGCCATCAAAAACGTAATCGGTCGAGTAGTGCACCAACACCGCCCCCAGCTTTTTGGCCTCTTCCGCCAATACCGCCGGCCCGGTCGCATTGATTGCCCTGGCTACTTCCGGTTCGCTTTCGGCTTTATCCACATTCGTATAAGCCGCAGCGTTTAGAATGATGTCAGGTTTGACCTCAGAGATTATCCGCCTCAACCCGGCTACGTCTGAAAGATCAATCTGCGGGTACTCAAGCGCGACAACCTCGCCAAGCGGTGCGCAGGTTCTCAGTAATTCCCAACCGACCTGGCCGGTTGTTCCGATCTGCAAAATCCTGTTCACTTCTGCAATCCGTCCAAAAAGCGCAGCAGATATTGACCATACGCATTCCCTGCCATTTCTTCTGCGTCTTTACGCAAGGTTTCTTCGTCGATGTAACCCATGCGATATGCAATTTCTTCCACGCAAGAGATCATCATCCCCTGCCGGTCTTCGACTGCCTGTACAAACATCGAGGCTTGCAGCAAGCTCTCATGCGTGCCAGCGTCCAGCCAGGCGACGCCCCGTCCCAGAACCTTCACTGCCAGTTCGCCATCCCCAAGATAGCGTTTGTTGATATCCGTGATCTCAATTTCACCGCGCGGAGAAGGTTCGAGCTCTTCCGCATAGCCGACCACACGATTATCGTAAAAGTAAATTCCCGGCACAGCATAATTGGAACGGGGGTTGAGGGGTTTTTCTTCCAGGCTGACGGCTTTGCCGCTCTGGTCAAATTCGACTACACCATAGCGTTCCGGATCGCGAACCGGATACGCGAACACGACAGCGCCGGTTTCCAGTTCCGCCGCGCTGCGTAAAATCTCCGGCATACCATGTCCAAAGAAAATATTGTCTCCCAAAATCAGGCAGACATCGTCATCCCCGATGAATTCCTTGCCGACAATAAAAGCGTCAGCCAACCCCCGCGGCCTGGCTTGGACGGTATAAGTAAAGCTCATGCCCCACTGCGAACCGTCTTTCAGCAAGCGCTGGAAAAGTGACTGCTCCTCAGGAGTGGTGATCATCAATACGTCCCTGATCCCAGCCAACATCAGCATTGACAGCGGGTAATAGATCATCGGTTTATCATAAACCGGCAGCAGCTGCTTGCTGACCGCCATGGTCAATGGATATAAACGTGTGCCTTTACCACCAGCGAGAATGATCCCTTTCATCTTATCCTTTCCTCCCCTCATA
The DNA here is from genome assembly GCA_012729755.1 of Chloroflexota bacterium. GTDB lineage: Bacteria > Chloroflexota > Anaerolineae > Anaerolineales > Anaerolineaceae > Mesolinea. Next base: position 10,616 of record JAAYCN010000113.1, read on the forward strand.
GTTTTTCTTAACCCACGCGCCATAATCTGACTGTTCCAAAATCGCCTTCACCCAATCAGGATTGTTGAGATACCACCTGATCGTGTCCAACATACCTTTTTGCAATGACCACCTGGGCTGCCAGCCAAGCTCTTTGTGGATCTTCTCGATGTCAATGTCATACCTGCGGTCGTGCCCGGGTCTGTCTTGAACATGGGTAATCAACTGTTGATGCGGCGTATACAGAGAATCAGGCTGAAGTTCATCAAGAATATCGCAGATCAGCTTCACGATCTCGATATTGGGCGGTTGATTGTCCCCACCGATACAGTAGGTCTCACCCGCGCGACCTTCCGTCACCACTTTCCAAATCCCTTCGCAATGGTCGTCAACATACAACCAGTCCCTGATCTGCATGCCATCTCCATACACCGGCAAGGGCTTTCCGGTTGTGGCGTTAAGAATCATCAGCGGAATCAGCTTTTCAGGGAATTGTCTCGGCCCGTAGTTGTTTGAGCAATTACTGATTGAGACCGGCAGCCCATATGTCGTGCCATACGCTCTTACAAAATGATCGCTCGAAGCTTTTGAGGCGGCATAGGGCGAGCGGGGCGCATAAGCGGTTTCTTCATCAAATGGGGGATCTTCCCGAGTCAGCGTGCCAAACACCTCGTCGGTTGAAACGTGGTGAAAACGCACTCTGTCAATGGGTATCAGTTTGTCAACCAACCACGCTCTTCGCGCCGCCTCGAGCAATGTAAAGGTGCCAACCACGTTGGTGTTCACAAAGACCCCGGGGTCTAAAATCGATCGATCCACATGCGACTCAGCCGCGAAATGAACCACGGTGTCAATCTTATATTCCGAAAATATCTGGTCTACGAGGGCACGATTAGTGATATCGCCCTTGATAAAGATATGTCGGCTTTCATCAGGCAGATTCTTCAGGTTCTCGAGACTCCCCGCGTAGGTCAATGCGTCTAAATTGACGACCTGAACTTCCTGCTCAGTCCGCAAGAGATAATGTACAAAATTCGAGCCGATAAAGCCCGCGCCGCCGGTCACTAAAACATGTCTCAATTCGATTCCTCCTTGATCCATCCTGTCCAGTCTTCCGGGAAAACCTCCGCGACCTCAAACAGGGGAGCGTCAATGTCCTTCGTTGATAATTTAGGCAGTTGACCCTCCGGCAAAGGCCAATCAACAGCGATTCCCGGATCATTCCAACGGATTCCTCTTTCCCATTGCGGCGCATAGTAATCGGTGGCCTTATAAAAGAACTCAGCCCACTCACTGAGCACATAAAACCCATGCGCGAATCCGGGCGGAATCCATAACTGGTGGCGGTTTTCAGCGGTTAAATACGTACCCACCCAGCGGCCAAAGGTCGGTGAACCCCTGCGGATGTCTACAGCGACATCAAACACCTCGCCGATTGCCACCCGCACCAGCTTCCCCTGGGTGTGTTTCAGCTGGTAATGAAGCCCTCTCAAGATCCCCTGGCCTGACCCGGAATGGTTATCCTGCACAAACTCTGTTTTTCCGATTTGTCGATCGAAATCGTCCTGTCGAAATGTTTCCAAAAAGAAGCCGCGCTCATCCCCAAACACCTTAGGGATCAACAACACCACATCAGGGATAATCGTGCGAATATATTCCATCAGCTGTTTTCCTGGCGGTAAGCCGCCACTACTTCGGCAGGCTCGCCGATCATGCGCAATTTGCCATGATCGATCCAGCCAACCCGATCGCACATCTCTTCCATTGTTTTCATCCCATGCGAAACCATCAGAATTGTCGCGCCGTTTTCGCGAAAATCACGCATACGATCTCTACACTTCGCCTGAAAAGCCTCGTCCCCAACGCTCAATATCTCATCTAAGATTAAGATTTCAGGCTGATGGGCTGTGGCAACCGAAAAACCCAAGCGGGCATACATGCCTGAAGAATAGGTGCGGATCGGGGCATCAATGAAAGGCCCAAGTTCAGAAAAATCCACGATGTTCTGAAAAACCCTGTTCATTTGCTCATGGCCATATCCCAGCAAAGCGCCATTGAGGTAAATGTTCTCACGCCCGGTCAGCTCCGAATGAAAACCCGCCCCAAGCTCCAACAGAGGGGCAATCTTGCCATAGACTCTCACCCGCCCTTTTGTCGGGCCCAAAACGCGCGAGATAACCTTGAGCGTCGTGCTTTTCCCCGCTCCATTGTTACCGATCAGGCCAAAGACTTCACCTTTTTTGACTGTCAGATTAATCCCATCCAAAGCCCAGAAGTATCTAAAATTCACTTTGCGCTGAATTAATCGGATGGCAAATTCTTTGAAGGTGCCAATTCGTTCGGTTGGGACACGATAACGCACGGAGACATTTTCCAGTTGAATCATCGGGACAAATTCTTTAGCGGCAAGATTTTGATCAGACACGGTAGGCATACTCGTCAGATTTAGAGGTAAAGAACAACCAGCCCGCTACCAAGACAACAATGCCCCAGATTGCCGCAGGCAAAATATCTGAAAATGATGGCGCCACTCCCTCCCGGATCGGCAGCCTGAACAGCTTTACGAAGTGATACATTGGGTTCAGCTTGAAAAGACCCAAATAACGCTCTGGCACGATCGTCTCTGGGTAAACAATCGGGGTCAGATAGAACCAGGCTGAAAGCACAATCTGATACATTTCGACGACATCTGGGAAATAAATTGCCAAGGTCGAAAGCATTAATCCGAAACCCAGTGTGAAACACAGCAAAAACAATATAGATACCGGGACAAAAACCCATGTCCAATACAGCGGCGCCCGCGTGATTAAGATCACCAGCATCAAAGGAACGAGGGACAACACCAGGTTAACCAGTGCGGTGCCAATCGCTGAAATTCCAAAGATGGTTCGCGGCAGATAAATCTGCTTCATCAGGCTTCCGCCCCACACCAGACCCGCCATCGCGGCATGAGTGGCCTGGCTGAAAAAGTTCCAGGCGATGATGCCGGTCAGCACATAAACCGAATAAAACTGTTCGGCTTTAAAAATCTCTGAAAACACAAAAGAGAGAATCAACATCGTACCCAGCGGGTTAAGCATCGTCCACGCCACCCCCAACACCGAACGCTTGTATCTGGTTAAAATATCACGCCTGACAAGCTGTTTGAGCAGGTAATGATATTGCTTGAGATCGTTCAGCTCAGAGAGCGCATGTGAGACCTGGCGGTCGGAATCGTAGACTGGTTGATGTGTCGCGGTCAATTCATTCACCATTGAATAAATCTTATACAGTTTATAATATTACCATAGTGACATCATTCGCCGCCCCCCCGACTTTTGCCCCGACTGTCCAAACGGAACAGCCCTTTTTCTCGGTTCTGATTGTCAATTGGAACAGCGCGCAGTACCTTTCGGAGTGCCTTCAAGCCCTTTCGAGCCAGACTCTGGCTGACTTTGAAGTACTGCTGCTTGATAATGGCTCCGCTAACCCTTTTCCCATAGAGCTGCTGGGTAATTTCCCGGACTTGAATCTCAAATTTTTCCAATCTGAGACAAACCTGGGGTTCGCCGGCGGCAATAACCTGCTCGCGCGTTGCGCTATCGGCAAATATCTCATTTTGCTCAACGCCGACACTTTTCCGGAAGCAAACTGGCTTGAGACAATTCGCCGAGCCGTCCAGAGATACCCAGACACATTTTTCGCCTCCAAACTCATCTCAGCGCGCAACCCCGCGCTGCTGGATGGGGAATGGAACGTTTACCACGCCTCTGGTTTAACCTGGCGCCATAATCACGCCAAAGCGGCTGAGCATGCCGCCACCCATGACCGCGCGGTCTTTTCCGCCTGCGCGGCTGCCGGCGCCTACCCACGCGCTGCTTTCGAAACGGTCCACGGCTTTGACGAAGATTTCTTCGCCTATATGGAAGACGTCGATCTCGACTTTCGCCTTCAACTGGCCGGCTACCCCTGCGTCTACCTTGCTGACGCGACCGTCCGCCATATCGGCGCTGGTTCCACCGCCTCGCGCAGTGGTTTCATGCTGCGTCACGGCCACCGCAACCTGATTTGGGCTTTCATCAAAAATATGCCGGGCGGATTATTTTGGCTGCTCCTGCCCGCGCATATTCTCGCCAACCTGCTCTACGTTGTGTTCAGCTTCTTCATCAGAGATGGCAGCCAGCTTCGTCAAGGCAAACTGGAAGCCCTGCGCGGGCTTAATAAAGTGTGGGCAAAACGCCGTCAGATCCAGCGCGAACGCAAGGTTTCAGTTTGGGCTGTCGCCAGGCAATTAGACTGGAATCCGTTTTCGCCTTTGATTAAAATGACTTATAAATAAGCCCCGCTTCTCCAAGCGGTTTTATCTTATTAAAAATTAATCCGAGGGACTGATGAGCAAATCCGCAACGCGCTTTTTCTATATCAATGACACTGGCAAACTGAGTGTAGTCAGTTCCGTCAAAGACGCAATGACCGCCGCGCTCGACACTGGCTATTTCTGGCTTGACTATAATAACCCCAGCGAGGAAGAGCTCGCGCAGCTGATCCTCCTGCTAAACATCCACCCTCTCTCAATCGAAGATTGCCTCAACGAGGACCAGCTTCCGAAGCTGGATCTTTTTACAAATTATTCTTTCATGATCTTCAATGTTTTCGAGCCCACTGCGGAAGAAATTCTCACACATGAACTTGATTTGCTGATCGGCAAGAACTTTCTCATCAGCGTCACCAAGCACGACTCCACCCGGGGCTACCTGCTCGATCGGATAGATCGGCTGATTGAACGCGACCAGGATACACTCAAACTCGGGCCTGCTTACCTGCTGCATATGTTGATCGACACTGTGGTTGATGATAAATTTGAAGCCATCGAAACCATCGAAGATACCCTCGACACTTATGAAAGCATCATCCTCGACCAATCCGAAAATTTCAACCCCGGCAAACTGATGGACGCACGCCGTGACCTTCAAGCCATCCGCAAATCGCTATTTCACGAGCGTGAGCTGGTCAGCAAGATCATCCGCAAAGACAGCCTCTTTTTTCCGGAACGGTCCATTGTTTATTTCCGCGATATTTATGATCACCTCTCCAAATATTATGAGATGTCAGACAGCGCGCGCGACCTGGTTACCAGCCTGATGGAAATTCACCTCTCGATGATCAACAACCGAATGACGCGCATCTCTAATCGCACCAATGCCATCATGCGCCGCCTGACGGTGATCACCACCATCTTCATGCCGCTTTCACTGCTTTCCGGCATTGGCGGCATGTCTGAGTTCACGATGCTGACTGGCGGCGAGAAAAACGCCAAGATCGCCTATCTTGTCCTTTTCGTGGTAATGGGCGTGATAGCCGTTCTGAATTGGTACTTCCTGCGCAGAATGGAAGCAGACCTCGCCGATGAGGACGAGGATTAACCGCGATTATTCATCCAAAAGATCGTCTGACGGGCGGTCTTCTGTTATTTTCGTGGCGGCTTTCACGGCTGCTTCAAGGTCAATCGGGGTATTGATCAGAGTTCTTAACTGCGTCCATATGCCGCTCGTCTTTTGTCTATCCCACTCGTTGATAAACTCCACGTACTTTGCTGCACGGTTTTCAAGTTGATGATGCTTAAAGGCTTCAAGACCCGGCATCAACCGCCTGAGGGGACCCGAGTGGCCGAAATAGGCGACGATGCGCGCTTGTTCTTCCTCAATGAAAGTGGGAATCATCTCAATCCACACATCCAAATCATGGACTTCGCCCAACATTTCCTGAATTTTCTTCACCGCTGACAAATACGGCTTGAGCTGCCCGGCATATAAATCTTCGAAAGCCTCGAGCGTATAGCGCAACCTTTTCGCACAGATGCGCATGGCGTGCAGCTCACCCACATTAGCAGGGTCGCGAATGACCGTGTCTTTAGCCTCCAGATCATTTAACCGCTGACTGATATTATCGAAACCAAGAAGGTAAAGCGATGGGGAATATAGATAAACCGCCTCTGTCTCCGCCAGTAATGGTTCCGCCCACTGGTTCAGCTTTGCGATAACGTCATCAACAATGAACTGCTTCATGGCCGCGTTCACATTAGGCTGTACAGAGTCACGCTTCTGGGCAAGACGCAAGCGCAGCCGTTTGATGCCGGGCGACAGCTTTGGCGTGTCAAACTTTATCGCCTGCTCCGCCAGATAAGCCAGCTGCACATCCAGATCGCGCGCTGTTCCTAATGAACCGGTAACCGCTCTGACATCTTTCAAGATCGATTTATACAATGGGCTTCGAAAGCACGACCTGAAAATCGCCAGGGCGCTGCGCATGCGCCGTGATGCCACGCGCATCTGGTGAATCGCTTCAATATCTTCAGCGGCTTTAACACCCTCAATCTGCGCTTTAAGGCTCTCAAGATGTCTCTTGATAATCCTCGCCCCATAGACGCACACTGTGTCAGTAGCCTGCTGAGGCATGCTTGCTCCTTTCAGCGACGCGATGGAATCACCGGGCTTAGCTTGGTTTCTTGGCTTTGGTCAAACGGTTATACAATAACTGCACAATCGGCACTTTAAGGGTCTCAAAGATTTCATTCGGCGTGCGGTCGGCGTCAACCGTTACAAAATTATATTCACGCGCCAACTCGTCAAACTCTTTGATTAACAAACCCTGATAAGTCACAAAGCTGTCATACAGGTTATCCGCCAGATACAGGTTCATGCCAGCTTCCCAATAGTTTAAGCCCCTGCCATGGATCAAGCGTGTTACCAGGCTGTCTACTGAAGCTTTCATATACAGAATCAGATCAGGTTTAAGCGCAATGCCATACAGATTTCTTGCCCATGTTTTGTCGATGCCACGGATGATATCACGCGCGATCACTGAGTAAAAATAGCGATCCGAAAGCACGACGAATCCTGCCTGAAGGGCGGGGATGATCTGGTTTTCCAACCGGTCAGCGAAATCGGCCAGATAAAAAAGACTCATTGTTTGCGGTCCGAGCGTATGGCCGCTTTTAGCCGCATCCAGGCCTGGCTGGGTCAGACCAGAACGGGTTAAGCCTGTGTCTGATACGGCATAACCTTCATCTTCCAGCCAGCGCCGCAATAACCTGATTTGCGTGGACCGACCCACGCCATCACTGCCTTCCAGCACAATCAGCTTGCCAGATAATTTCTGTTTTTCTCGATAAGGGAAGCCCGCGCCATAATAGTTCGTGTTTTTCACTTCTTGCCTCCTTTATCTTTGTCAGCAGCCCGGGGATTCTGCACCATTATATTGGTTTGGTTGGGGTTTGGCAGCCCCTGCCAGCTTCCCAACATCTTTTTGACTAGGCTTCTGACTTTTTTCTGCTGCTCTTTGACAGACAGCGTCCCATCGATCATCGTCAAACCGAACTCATCTACCATCTTGTCATACTCGTTCAGGATCTTGCCCTGGAACAACTTGAAGCTTTCCTGAATGTTTTCAGACAGGTTCAGATCCATGCCCGCCTCGTAATATTTTAAAGCCGCGCGTGAGCCGGTAATTCGTTCTACGGCGATTTCCAAAGGCACTCTGAAATACAAAGCCACATCTGGCATAATGGCGAACGAATACATGTTGCGCACCCATTCAGGGTCGACCCCTCTGGCAACATCACGAGCAAAGGCAGTGAAGGCATAGCGGTCAGCCAGCACGATTACACCCGCCTTGAGCAGCGGATAAATGCTGTTTTCCCATCGATCCGCGAAATCGGTACAATGCAAAATACTGAAGGTCGTCGGCGTGAATAATTTCTGTTTTTTGGCAGCCTTCGTCGTGCTCTTGACCAACTCTGAACTGTTCCATTCACTGAAATAGACCGAATAACCCTGTGATTGCAGCCATTTATAAAGCAGATCAATTTGGGTTGATTTTCCTGATCCGTCGATGCCCTCTACAACAATCAGTTTTCCTTTAGTGGTGTTCGGTTTAAGCATGGCATGCTCCTGTAATACTGGCCCTCTTTCCCTGGATTTTGGTGGAGTGCTTTTTCTATTCCATTTATTATAGTAGATTATTACCCAACCACGACCGTTGGTAGAGGCTTCATTTAACAAATAAGCCCCTGCTGATCGTCAGGGGCTCGCTGTTTTATCTTGTCTGCGGCGGTTATTCAGTCGCGTCCTCTTCTGAGCTCTCGAGCTCCATAAGTTCGCCTGTGACCATGTATACAATACGTTCACAGATATTGGTGACGCGGTCAGCTGTGCGTTCGAGATTGTGAATCACCCACAACACCTGGTTCGAATGCTCGATGCCTGAGGGGTTGTTGACCATCGTCTGGATGATGCGCTTGTAGATCAGGTTGTAGAGTTCATCTACTTTATCATCCTCCGCCGGCAAGGCGTGCGCGCTTACCAGATCTTCACTTACAAAAGCACCCAAGGCCCGGTGCAGCATTGACACCGCTATATCAGCCATGGTTTGAATCTCGCGCATCGGAATAGGCGTTTCATCATCCGCCAACTTCACCGCGACCTTGGCGATTCCTTTTGCATAATCACCAATGCGTTCAATTTCGGTTGTCACCTCAAGCGTCGCCGCCAGGACACGCATGTCATGCGCCAACGGCGCATGTGTGGCAAAGAGAATCAGAATGCGATTCTCAATCGCGTAACGCTTGTCGTTGATGCGATGGTCGTCTGCGATGACTTCCTGGGCAGCGATCGCGTCACGCCGCCTCAAAGCGTCAATTGAGTTGAGCATGGCCTGTTCAACCATACTGCCCAAAATCAGAGTCTCATCTTGTATTAAACGAAGTTCACGGTCTAAACCATAACGTGGCATACCGCCCTCCATCCAAGGCTTCTTTTCAGAACCTAAATAAATGCTTCAATACCTTCCCTCTTCGTGAGGGGACAGGTACTTTTACTATATCACGAAGTTCTATACAGACCAAACGCCAGGCGTTAACTAATCTCGTAAGAGAAGTAAAGGACTCGTTAAATTTCACCTGTTTTTGATCGGAATCGTGAAAAAGAAACTTGAACCCATTCCCTCTTCACTTTCGGCCCAAATACGGCCGCCATGCGCTTCAACCATATGCTTGCAAATCGACAACCCCAAACCAGTGCCGCCGCCTGATCTTGCGCGATCTGCTTTATAGAACCTCTCAAATATTCTCGACAGGTCTTTTGGCATGATGCCCACGCCATTGTCCTGAACCTTAAAAATCACATCTCGATCAGTCGCGCGGACGTTCACTGAGATGTGGCCGCCTGTTGGGGTGAACTTGATCGCATTGTGCAACAGGTTGATAAACACCTGGGCGATTCGGTTAGGATCAGCCATCACCATTGGCAGGTCTTCAGCGCAGTTCAACTCCAAGGTCAGACCAACTCGCTCAGCCTGAAGCATTATCCGCTCCACCGGGTCGCGAACGAGCTGGCAGGGCGCAATGAGCCTGAATTCAAAATTTGACCGCCCTGCCTCAATACGCGAGAGCTCTAACAGCTCATTGACCATCTGGGTCAGATTTTCAACTTCTGAATCCATTCTGATTACAAATTTTTTCGCCACTTCCGGTTCGTCCAACGCTCCATCGAGGAGAGTTTCACTGATCGCCTTCAAGCCAGCGAGGGGTGTGCGCAGTTCATGTGAGATATTCGAGATAAAATCGCGCCTGACGGTTTCCAGACGGTGCGTTTGGGTCAGGTCCTGAAGCAGCAGCATTGTACGACCCGGCAGCGCTTCCCCTAAGGCGATGCCCACAACCTGCAGAAAGCGATGGTCTGTGCCTATCTCGATGGTGATTGTCTGCGGCTTAGTTGTTTGAGAAACCTCCCAAAGCTCAATCAGCGCGTGATGCCTCAGCACTTCGACAATTGATTTTCCCTGCGCTTTTGAGTTGCTTATCTTAAACAACCTCTCCGCTGTGTGATTCAGCAGCTGCACATGACCTTCATTATCCGCGATGACCACGCCGTCAGTCATCTGGCTAAGCACAGCCGAAAGCATTGCCCGCTCTTTGCTGAGCACGTCAAAATGAGATTCAAGCTGTTCAGCGGTTTTTGCCAGGGTGACTCCGAGCGTTTCCACCTCGGGTAATGTGTTCACGCTGTTTTCGATTTTCACATTCTCGAAGTCACCTTCCCCAAGCTTTCGCGAGGCCTCGGTCAACAGCCGCAGGTGTGTTAAATGCCCTCTTAAGAGGTGCACTGAAATAAAGGTGCCAACTACAGGACTTAACAAGGCAATTCCCACAATTGCCCATCCACAGGCGCGGAAATCAGGTTGAATTCCCTGAGCCAGCCGCGGCCCGACCCAATATTTTTGGATTAAGGGCACACCAATCAGCCCTAAGGCGATCAGCAGCCCAAAAGAATACAGGAAGGGCGAGAGGAGGCGCCAATCAACGCGCTTTTTCATCGATTAGCCTTCGAAACGATAACCTGCCCCTCTTACCGTAATGATGCGTTCCGGTTTGTCTGGGGTTGGCTCTATTTTCTCACGCAGCCAGCGGATATGCACATCAACCGTTCGCGAATCACCCACGAAACCCCATCCCCAGACACGTTCCAAGATCAGTTCACGAGTCAAGACCCGGCCTTTATGCTGGCCCATAAAGGTCAGCAGTTCATATTCTTTTGGTTTCAGCGGTATTACCTGTTCATTCAGGCGCACTTCGCGGCGGGTCATATCAATCACCAGGTTGCCAAAAGTCATCAGCTTCGGCTCATCAGAGTCCAAATTTCCGGCCTCTTCTCTAATCAATCTTACCCGTCTCAACAGCGCCTTCACCCGCGCAATCAACTCACGCATGCTGAAAGGCTTGGCCAGATAGTCATCAGCGCCAACTTCCAAACCCACAACTCGGTCAATTTCGTCATCACGTGCTGTTAACATTAACACTGGAATGTTCGATTCCTGGCGCAGAATGCGGCAGACCTCAAAGCCGTCTTTTCCTGGGAGCATCACGTCCAAAACTACCAGGTCAGGCTTAACGTTGCGCGCCATTTCAAGCCCAAGATTGCCATCCCCGGCGACTTCAACGCTGTAGCCCTCTTTTTTTAAGCTGTATGCCAGTGTTTCCTGAAGAGCAATCTCATCATCGACAACTAATATTTTTTCTGTCATGCTTCCTCCACTACTGCCAGCCATCTACATTGGTTTGTCAAGTTCGGCTGTCTGCGTATTTGTTAACAATTGTATCCTAACCTGTTTTTCTTTTCTCATTTTTTTGTACACCTTTAGCCTGCCAAGCTAAGTTTAATTCCTGCCGAAATAGCAGGTTCTGTAAGGCCTCTCTTTCGGATAAACTGTCGAGTCCAGCGAGAGTGAAGAGGGTGTTTTGAAGTCTCTTTATCCCATTCAGACCCAATTTTCATTACCGCAAGAGATGGAACATCTAAACCTAAACTATAAGATACGGTGATTGTCCTGATAAATGCCGGCTTAATCAGCCCGCATCTGGTAAAATCCAAGCCAACGCGAAGGAAACAATGACTAAATCTATTTCATCAGCTCGGGCTGATTTCCCGATTCTTAATCAACTTGTTAACGATCACCCTCTCGTTTATTTAGACAATGCGGCTACCGCCCAAAAACCCCGCTCAGTCATCGATTCCCTCGTTCACTACTACGAATTTGACAACGCCAATATTCACCGTGGCAACCACACACTGGCCATACGCGCCACTGAAGCGCACGAAGCTGCCCGCTCGACCATTGCCGGCTTCATCAACGCACAGTACGCTCATGAGATCGTTTTTACCCGTGGAACGACCGAATCAATCAATCTTGTCGCATACTCGTTCGGTGAAGCTTTTGTTAAAGCTGGTGATGAGATTATTGTCACCGAGCTCGAACATCACAGCAATTATGTCCCCTGGTTTTTGCTCTGCAAGCGCAAAGGCGCCACCTTCCGCGTGGTCCCCTTCGATCAAGACGGTGAGCTTGATCTGGAAGTTTTCAAAAGCATGCTCAGCGAAAAAACCCGCCTGGTGGCGGTCAACCACGTCTCCAATTCGCTCGGCACGGTCAACCCGATCTCTGAGATCATTCAGCTTGCTCACCAAGCCGGCGTTCCCGTCCTGGTCGACGCCGCCCAGTCAGTCCAACACCTTGACCATGATGTTCAGGCGCTTGACGCTGATTTCTACGCCTTCTCCGGCCATAAAATATACGGTCCGACCGGTGTCGGCGTGCTTTATGGCAAGGAAAAATGGCTCGAAGAGATGCCTCCTTTCCTCTCAGGCGGGGAAATGATTGAAAATGTCACCTGTGACAAAGTCACCTTCAATACGCTGCCCTTCAAGTTTGAGGCGGGCACGCCCGACGTTTCCGGCCCCATTGGCCTCGCCGCCGCCATTGACTATCTTATTCAGTTTGACCCTGCCGAGTTAAAAGACTACGAAACTGATCTGCTCAATTACGGACTTGAACTGCTGAGCGACATCCCAGATCTGACCATCTACGGCAATCCTAAACACCGCTCCTCGATATTGCCCTTTAATGTGGCGGGGATTCAGCACTACGACATGGGCGTCTTACTCGACAACTACGGTATCGCGGTTCGCACCGGCCAGCACTGCACTCAACCCGTCATGGACGCCCTCGGCATCACCGGCACGGTGCGCGCTTCGCTCGCTCTCTATAACACGCGGGAAGATATCGACGCGCTGGTCAATGGCATCAAACGCGTCCAGCGTCTGTTTAGAAGGAAGTCATGAAAACCATCCCTGAAATCGAAGCCCAATTCATCGATGATTTCAACCAGCTCGAAAACTGGGAAGAAAAATATGACTACCTGATCGAGCTTGGCGATTCTTTGCCCGAAATGCCTGCCGAACTTAAAACTGCCGACAACCTTGTCAAGGGCTGCCAATCCAGCGTCTGGTTTGCCACTCGGTGTGAAGACGGACGTCTCTTTATTGAAGCCGACAGTGATTCACTGATCATCAAGGGCATTGTTGCTATCCTGGTTCAGCTGCTCTCCGGCCAGCCCTCATCCGATATTGCCCATGCCGACTTGACCATGTTCGAGACGCTCGGTCTGTGGCGCCACCTCTCTTCGCAACGCAGCAACGGCGTCACGGCGATGATGGCTCACCTCAAGCAAAGCGCAGCCACTTGTCAGATCAATTGAGTTGACATGTCACCGCTCAGTTATCGTATGCTCCAGATCGCCGGGGCTCCCGCCGGATTGCTCGGCCTCGAAGAACTATACGTGGCTCTGCATGATGAAGGGATCTCACCCGATAGCAGCGAGATCAGGCTGCGCCTCATCGCTGGCGTTCAGCAGCACAACTTCATCCCTAAATCAGCTGAAGCTGACTATCTCAACGCCTTACACAGCGAATACGCGCGCTATCATCGACTGAGGCAAGCGGGCAAGGCTGTCGTTGCCCGCGATTATGGCAAATGGCGAGGCTATCCGAGAGAGCAAATTCCCTGGTTCCCTACTCTCTCCGCAGCCCTCTGTACGCATTGCGGCGCCTGTCTTGAAACCTGCGCCCGTGAGGTCTTCGAATATGATCAAGATGGCAAAGTCTTCGTCGCCGAACCTTTTCTGTGCATGGTTGGCTGCTGCTTTTGCAAGAGCGTCTGTGAGCCCCAGGCTTTGCTCTTTCCGGGACAGGAGATGCTCAATAACTACCGAGAGAAGATATAATCACTAAAAGGAATTTCTGATCATGACTCTTCCTCGACCCCGCATCCTGCTGACAAACGACGACTCGATTAACTCGCCCGGTCTTTGGGCGGCGGCGGAAGCGCTTTCTCCACTTGGCTATATTGAAGTCGTCGCGCCCGCAGTGCAGCAGACCTCCATGGGGCGTTCTTTTCCCCGCGAGTATGACCGGTCAGTCACTCGCCGCTCCCTAACCGTGCACGGCAAGGAATGGACGGTATGGGCAGTCAACGGCTCTCCAGCCCAGGCACTGCTGTACGGCATTTATCAGGTCATGTGCGGCGACATGCCCGACCTGGTCGTGTCCGGCATTAATTATGGAGAAAATATTGCCTCAGGCATCACGATCAGCGGCACAGTAGGCGCCGCGCTCGAAGCAGCCAGTCTGGGTATCAAAGCGCTCGCTATTTCTCTCGAAACCCCCGTCTCAATGCATTACAACCTCTCAAAGGAAGTTGATTTCTCGGTCGCCGGTTATTTTTGCGGCTACTTCGCCGAGAAATTGCTCACGCGGGTTATGCCAGAAGATGTTGATGTGTTAAAAGTTGATGTTCCGGCGAATGCCACACCCGACACTGAATGGGTGGTCACCCGCCAATCAAAGCAGCGCTATTTCTACCCCGCGCCCGGCGAACCAGACCCAATCACAGGTGTACAGCCAATGAATTATGAAGCCCGCATGGATCTCTCAACGCCCGAGCCCAACAGCGATCTGCAGGTGTTAGTCTATGAGCACAAAGTTTCTGTCACGCCCATCAGCCTGGACCTTACCTCCCGCACAGACTTTGATAAGCTCCGTAATTTAATCAGACGATAAGACGTTTATAATTTAGTCATCAACAAAAAACATAACCATTTGGAGCACCGGTATGAACATTCTCATCGGCGACATCGGTGGCACAAAAACTCACCTCGCATCTTATTCCCCCAACAGCAGCCTCAAGAGCCCTGAGGTCGAAGCTGTCTACCCCAGCGCTCAATTCGCTTCGCTTGCTGAGATCATCCACGATTTTGAGCGCGAGAGCGAACACCACTTTTATAAAGCCTGTTTCGGTGTAGCCGGTCCAATCGTCAACAATGTGGCTCATATCACCAATCTGCCATGGCAGATTGACGCCGTTCAACTTAAAACTGAGTTTGAATTTGTCAAAGTTCATCTGCTTAATGACCTCGAAGCGCTCGCCTACGCCATACCCATCCTGCAATCAGACGATCTGCTTACCCTCTTCGAAGGCGAATCTGTCAAACACGGCAATCTTGCTGTGATCGCGCCAGGCACCGGGCTTGGGGAAGGTTTTCTCTCCTGGAACGGCAGCGAGTACCGCGCTCATCCCTCCGAAGGGAGTCACGTTTCATTCGCTCCGATTGACCCACTCCAGATTGAGCTGCTCGCTTATCTCTTCGAACACGGCTATGAACATGTCAGCTATGAGCGGGTCTGTTCGGGTTCGATCGGCATACCTCTGCTCTACAAATTCTTCAAAGAAACCGGCCGATATTCCGAACCTTCCTGGCTCGCGCGCGAGCTGGCCAAAGCGGACGACCCTTCGCCCGTTATTTTCAACGCGGCGATGAACACCAACCAACCGGCGGATATCGCCCAAGCTGTCCTCTCAACTTTCACCGCTATCCTCGCTTCCGAAGCGGGCAACCTGGCTCTCAAAGTCATGGCAACCGGCGGCGTTTATATTGGCGGCGGCATTCCCCCGCGCATCCTTTCTGAGCTGCGCAAGCCTGAATTTCTCGTTCACCTCAAGAACAAAGGCCGTTTTGTCACCTTGCTGAGCAAGGTTCCCGTCAAAGTTATCCTCAATTCCAAGGCAGGCTTGCTCGGCGCGGCTGCTTACGGCATGACACATTAACATTTCCTTTCAGAGGAGCATCATGAGTCTTTTTAACAACCAACGTCTTGACAATTCCACCTTCAAACTCGACCTCGACCGCCTGCGGCGCGGCTGGTACAGCGATAAATACTTCACCAATATCGCCGCCATGCTCACTCACCTTACTAATGAAGGCTACACCTATGCCGGTTCACGTCCGCGCCTGCCTGAGGGCATCTCCTCCGCAGGGATCGCTTGCGGCGACATTATGGTCGAAATGCAATGGTTCACTCGCCGGCCAGGCACTACTGTTATCGTTGGCATCGACAAAGCCCTTACCATCCTCAAGGAAGCCACCGGCTATTTCGAGGACGACAAATTTATCAACACCGCTCACAACCTGGAGGTGTGGGCTGTTCAGGATGGCGCCACCGTCAAATATGGCGGCGACATCCACAACATCCAGCCGGTGATGCGCGTACGCGGCCGCTACCGCGACTTTGCCATCCTCGAGACCTCCACGCTTGGCATCCTCGCCCGCTCCAGCCGTGTCGCCACCAACGTTTACGAAGCGTTAGTCGCTTCAAAGGGCAAGCAAATGCTCTTCTTCCCTGCGCGTTTCGATGTGGACGAAGTACAGGCGGCTGATGGATACGCCTACCAGATCGCCGTCCAGCGCTATAACTACGATTATGCCTCCTCCCTCGATTCACAGGTTTCCACAGATGCTCAGGGTGACTGGTGGAACGGTTCCGGCGGCGGAACGATCTCTCACTCCGCTGTTGCCAGTTTTCTGGGGGACACATCAGAAGTCATGCTTAATTTTGCCCGCGTGCTGCCCGCTTCTATCCCCCGCATCGCCCTGGTTGACTTTACGAATGACAGTGTTGGTGTCTCCCTGCAAGTTTGTCAGGCAATGTTCAGTGAATGGCTCAAACTCACCCAAGCTGGCGACAACGAACAAGCCAAACGCTTTATTCTGAACGGCGTTCGCCTGGATACGGGCTCTAACATGCGCGATGCCTCTGTCACTCCGCTCGGCGACCCCGCGCTGGACCTCGGAGTCAACCCCCGGCTGGTTTTCAAAGTGCGCGAGGCTCTCGATTCCGCAGCCGAAAACTGGGATGTACCCGAAGAGTACCGCCAGGCAGCACGCGATTATTGCCGCTCTGTACGTATTGTTGTATCGGGAGGTTTCAACCCCGAAAAGATCGCTAAATTCGAGAAATTGCAGGTTCCGGTCGACACCTACGCGGTTGGTTCTTACTTCTTCGACAACCACGGCTGTACCAATACCGATTTCACCGCCGATGTCGTGCGTGTCAAATTGGGCAATAAGTGGGTGAACATGGCCAAAGTCGGCCGTCAACCCGCCGATAACCCCGACCTCATCCGCGTCTGGTAGCGTTTCCCTCGCTGTTTATTCAGGATCCACATGCTTTTTCATTATCTTTCCCCAAAATGGAGGAAGATAACAGAACGCTGCAGCTGACAGACAAAGTTCACCCAACACCGAAAGAGTCCATTGGCTCTCGCCCTTGAACGTCACACTGAACGTCAGGCTGAACGTCAGGCGACCTGTTGACGCTTAAATCGAATCCTGCTATCATCAGGCCTATGACCACGCAAAAAAGCGATACAAAAGGTCTCAATAAAATCCTCTCAAAAATAAAACTGGAGACTCGCTGGTTCCTGCCAGGGGTTGGGTATAAACGTTGGATCCTACTGACCATCATCGGCTCGTTCCTGCTTGGGCTCGGCCTGGCTATCATCGTCCTCGAATATTATCGATCGACCAATGACCCCCACCTCACTCCAATTCTCGCCTTTCTTTCCCTGCGGTTCCTCGCTCGCCCTATCCGATTTCTGCTTTTCGGCGGCATTGGCCTGCTGATGATTCTGTTGGGCGTGTGGGGAGCCAACCGGTCCATTCTCAAACCCTTTGCCCGCGACGGAAAACCTGTCTGGGATACCATTCACAACTACCGTCAGCGCGAACGCGGCCTCAAGGTCGCAGTGATCGGCGGCGGTCATGGCCTCTCAGCTCTCCTGCGTGGCCTGAAAGAATATACCCACAACATCACCGCGATTGTCACAGTCGCTGACGATGGCGGTTCTTCCGGGTCGCTCCGTCGCAACATGGGTATCCTCCCGCCGGGTGATATCCGCAGCTGCCTCGCCGCTCTTTCCAGCGATGAAGCTCTGCTCTCGCAGATTTTCCAATATCGCTTCAAATCTGGTGCTGGTCTCGAGGGGCACTCTCTCGGCAACCTGTTCATCTCTGCCATGGCTGAAATTACTGGCTCGTTCGAAGAGGCTGTCATTGAATCGGGTCGTGTGCTCGCCATTTATGGGCAGGTGATGCCCTCCACACTCAACAGTATTGAGCTGGTTGGTGAACTGGAAGTACCCGAAACTCACGAGGTGTCCTTTGTCAGGGGCGAATCAGAGCTCACTGAAACCCCTGGCAAGATACTGCGCGTCTGGCTCGAGCCCGCCAAGCCGCCTGCCTACCCGCCTACCATCTCCGCCATCCTTAACGCTGATCTCATTATCATCGGTCCAGGAAGCCTCTATACCAGCCTCCTGCCCAACCTGCTCGTTTCAGGCATTGTCGAAGCCATCGAAGCCAGCCGAGCGGAAAAATTCTACGTCTGCAACGTCGCTACCCAGCGCGGTGAAACTGATGGATTCAACGCCGCTGACCACCTGCAGGTTATCGAACGTCATGTCAGCCGCGACTTGTTCAGCCTGGTGCTCTGTAACCGCAACTTTAAAGGCAAACTCGGCGATGATATCGATTGGGTTGCCGCTGACCAGTCACTTCATAAGAACCATCGCGTCTACGAAGCGGATTTGGTCGACGATCTCTATCCCTGGCGCCATGACTCTAAAAAACTGGCGAAAACGATCATCGATCTTTTCGAAGAACGCACCGGCCCCCTGGCCTAACCTTTCCGTTTTTCCAATTTTTTCTTGATAACATCCATAACATTCGCATCTAATGTCTCTTCTTTTGAATCGACTTTTTACCTCTTCTCGGAAATAAGCATTGGGTCTGATGAGTAAAAGAGTGATCCCACGTTATGCGCTCCACAGTGGTGGTATGATGTCATCATAGACGGGGAGAGGTATTAAAATCGATCGTCTATGTCAGTTTATGCAAGCCATCGAAATACCCTCTTCAGTCTCATTGCGTTCGCCAGCTTCCCCTAAAGGGAAACCTCGTGGAGACCTAACCTAATCAACCTAGTACCTGTTTTGCCGGGTTTCACCCGACCTGCATTTTTCACGCAGGTTGGGTGAAGCGATCCAGCGCCTTCACCGACTATCGAATTCTCGGAGCGCAACCCAACGAACCTGATTCACCCTCGTTTAGACGCTGTGCAGTGTGTAAGTGATAAATAATTATTTCCTTGACCAGACGATAACC